>JAGDVQ010000114.1 GCA_023255715.1 Thiomonas sp. | reverse complement strand
GCAGCGAGCCGAGCAGCGAGCCCACACCCCCCACCACAATGGCCACGAAGGCCGGCATGAGCAGCCCGTCCCCCATCGTCGGCTCCAGACCGAGCTGGCCGGCGGCCAGAATGCCGGCCACGCCGGCGAACACGATGCCAATCACAAAGTTGGCGGTGCGCAGCAGATAGATGTTCACTCCAAGCGCCGAGACCGTCTCCAGATCGGCATTGCCCGCGCGGATGCGAATGCCCAGACGCGTATAGCGCAGCACACCGAACAGCACCGCCGTGCCCACCAGCGCCACCGCAACGACGAACAGCCGGTAGCCGGTGAGGAAGAAATAGGTCTGGCTCAGCGGATGACCGAGCGATTCAGGAATGGACAGCGGCACGCCATTGGCCCCCCAGATGGTGCGGATCATGTCCTGCATGATCAGCGCCAGACCGAAGGTCAGCAACAGCGAATACAGCGGATCGCGCTTGTACAGACGGCGGATGAGCAGCACCTCCACCACCAGGCCCAGCACCCCGGCCAGCAGCGGCGCCACCGCCAGTGCGCCCCAGAAGCCCAGGTTCGGCTCCAGGGTGTAGGCGAAGTAGGCCGCCAGCGCCATGAACGCGCCCTGGGCGAAATTGATGGTGTTGTTCAGCCCGAGAATGAGTGCAAGGCCCAGCGCCAGCAGCGCATAGAACGCGCCGGTGATCAGGCCGTTGAAGGTGTTGAAGATGAGGACGAGATTCAAGGCGATGCCTCCGCAGCAGCAGATGGACTGGCGGCGGACCCGCGCACGCGCGAGCCCGCCAAAACGCGCGGTGGCGCTTCAGGCGCGCGGCAACATGCAGCCGGTTTCCGACGGCGGCAGCGCGATCTTCTCGCCCGGCACGATGGAACTGACCTCGAACAGATTGGGGTACTTGCCGGTCTGGTTCACATGGCCGGGGAACATGCCCAGCATGAGCTGGTGATCCTGCGGCCGGTAGAACACATTGCCCGGCTGCAGCGCAATTTCCGGTGGCAGCGCCAGCCCCTCCATCGCCTTGACCACCTTGGCGGTTTCGAGCGACTTGGCCTTTTCCACCGCGAGGCGGATGGCATGCGTGGTGGCAAAGCCGAACCACACCCGCGCCGTGGGGTACTCGCCCTTGTGCACGGCGGTGTAGCGTTTGACGAAGTCGACCACATGCGGATTGTTCGGCTGGTTCCAGTACCACTCCATGGTCCACCAGCCATAGCGCGCAGCCTCCGGCAGGGCTTGCGCCTGCTCCAGCTCGAACAGCGCGCCGCCCACGGCGATGTCCTTGTTGATGCCGAACTGCGCGATCTGCTTCATGCAGTTGACCTGGTCATTGCCGGCCAGCAGCAGGCACAGCACATCGGGCGACTTGGCCTTCACATCGATCAGGTAGGACGAGAAATCGGTCGCCCCCACCGGCACCAGCGCGCCGCCCACCACGGTGCCGCCCGCCTTCTTGAGCTGGGTGGTGTAGTCGGCCTGTTCGGACTGGCCGAAGGCATAGTCGGTGGTCAGGAAGTACCACTTCTTGCCGAACTTCTTGTAGAGGGTCTCGAAGTCGCCGGCGGTCAGCATCCAGGTGGTCGAGCAGGTGCGGAAGGTCGTGGTCTTGCACTCCTTGCCGGTCAGGCTGTCGACGTGGCCGCCGGTGCAGACGAACAGCTTGTCATGACGATTGGCGAATTGCGACACCGCCAGCGAGGCCGCGGAATTCACCGTGCCCATGAGGAAGTCCACCTTGTTCTGGCTCAGCAGCCGCGAGGCCTTGTCCACCGCGGTGCCCGGGTTGCCTGCGCTGTCTTCCACGAAGATCTGCAGCGGCCGCCCCATCACGCCACCGGCCTTGTTGATCTCGGCCTCGGCGAACTGCGCGCCCTTGATCTCGCTCTGGCCCAGTGCGGCGAAGGTGCTGGTGATCGGATCGATCAGGCCGATCTTCACCGGCGTTTCGCTTGCTCCCCAGCTTTGCACCTGAGTGCCCAGCAGCGCGGCCAGCCCCGCAGCGCCGCCCGCCTTGATCAGCGTGCGACGGTCCATCTGAACCTGCTCTCGCGAGTCATCCTTGTTCATGCCTGTCTCCTGTCGTGTCATTGAATTGACGTTTTTTGTGATGCAGGGCGACTATAGGCAGCGGGCATCAAAAGAGATAGAGGGCGACACCGGGGCATTTGCAACGCGATGTAATGATCGTGACAGCGCGTCAGATTCCCCCGCAAAACACCGCGCAAGGCTCAGGGTCTACCCGCAAGAATCACACCGGGGTTCAAGCTGTTTTGCATGCCCGCGCAGCAATGCAGGCAAACTCTTGCAAGGGCTACAGCAGGTCGCGCAGCCGGTACCACAGCATGCCCAGCACCAGCGCCGGGGTGCGCAGCAAATCCCCGCCGGGAAAGGGCTTGTGCCGCAGCCGGGTGAACAGGTCGAAACGCTCGGCCTGACCGGCAATGGTCTCGGCCGCCAGCAGCCCGGCCAGGCCGGTGAGTGCCAGACCGTGGCCGGAAAAGCCCTGCAGATACAGCACGTCGGGCGCGAGGCGGCCGAAGTCGGGCGCGCGATTCATGGTGATGTCGACAAAGCCGCCCCAGGCATGGGTGATTCTCACATCGCTGAGTTGCGGATAGACCGTCAGCATGCTGCGGCGCATGGTGGCGGCCAGGTCGCGCGGGGTCGCGGTGGAATAGCTCACCCGCCCGCCGAACAGCAGCCGGTCGTCACCGGTGAGACGGTAGTAATCGAGCACGAACTGGGTGTCGCACACGCACGCGCGGTTGCGCACCAGCGAGCGGGCGCGCTGCGCGCCCAGCGGTTCGGTGGCGATGATGTAGGTGCCCACGGGCATGATGCGCCGTGCAAGACGCGGCACCACATCGCCCAATTGCACATTGCCCGCGAGCAGCACATGGCTGGCACGCACGCTGCCCCGCGCGGTGCGCACCAGCGCCTTGCCGCCTCCGGCCTGTGCAGCGGGCGCGACGCTGACAACGGGCGACTGCTCATGCAGCACGGCTCCCGCGTCCAGCGCGGCCCGGCCCAGACCCAGGGTGTAGTTGAGGGGGTGCAGGTGGCCACCCAGATCGTCGAGCACACCAGCGCAATAGCGCTTGCTGGCAATCAGGCTGCGGGTCTGTTCAGCATCGAAGCTCTGCAGATGGGTGTAGCCGTATGCGCGCCGCATGTGCTCGGCCCAGGCATGCAGGGCGCGCGCCTTTTTGGGCGTGACCGCCACGCTCATTGCGCCGGGCGTCCAGTCGCAGTCGATGGCGTATTGCGTGATGCGGCTGCGCAGCAGGCGAATGGCGTCGAGCGACATCTCCCAGGCGAAATGCGCACTCTTTGCGCCGAGCTGGCGCTCGAACGGTTCCATCTCGCTGGCATAGCCTGCCAGCGCCTGACCGCCGTTGCGCCCCGACGCGCCCCAGCCGATGTGACGGCCTTCGAGCAGCACCACCTGCATGCCACGCTTGCGCAGCTCGATGGCGGCCGACAGGCCCGCCAGCCCACCGCCGACGATGCAGACATCGGTGTGCACCTCGCCCTGCAGCGCCGCATGGCGGGGCGCAGCGTGGGCGGTGTCGATGTAGAACGAGTTCTCGATCAGGCGTTGCGCCTGTTCCTCCAGCCGCATCATGCGCGGTGCCTCCAGGGTCAGGTTGAAGCGGATCGATCCGCTGCGAGCCGCGCGCACAGATACGTCCAGACGCACAGCGCACCGATGTTGGAGGTCAGTTCGGCATGGTCATAGGGCGGTGACACTTCCACGCAGTCCATGCCGACAAAGGGAAGTTGCATCGCGCACAGTTCCTCCAACAGCGAGAGCAGTTGCGCGCTGCTCAGGCCGCCGGGCTCGGGCGTGCCGGTGCCGGGAGCGAAGGCGGGATCGAGGCAGTCGATGTCGAGCGTGACATAGACCGGCGCGCCGCTCGCCGCCAGCCGGGCGCGGATGTCGGCAGTGACGGGCGCGAGTTGCGATGGGCTCTCCAGTCCGCGCAATTCCCGCGCGGTGATCACCCGGCCGCCGATGGTGTTGACATACTCGCGCGCCGCGCGCTCGGCTGCCGAGCGAATGCCCACCTGCACCATGCCCTGCGGCACCACCAGCCCTTCCTGCACCGCCTCATGCACCCAGGTGCCGTGGCCAGAGGGCTCGCCGAAATGGTCGGTCCAGGTGTCGCAATGGGCGTCGAAATGCAGCACGGCCAGCGGCTGCCCCTGCACGGCGCGCAGCGCCCGCAGCAAGGACAGGGTGATGGAATGATCGCCGCCCAGCCACACCATGTGCTGCCGTGCAAGCAGCGCCCTCGCCTGGGGTTCGAGCGCCGCGCGCATCGTCTCCAGGCTGGTGTTGGGCAGGAAAAGATCGCCGTGATCGCAGAGCTGTGCCGTGGGCGAGAGGTCGAACAGCGGATGCGTGGCGTCGCACAGCATCTGGCTGGCCTGACGCATGGCGTTCGGGCCGAAGCGGGCACCGGGGCGGTTGGTCACCGCCCCATCCCAGGCCACGCCTGCCACGCCAAAGCGGGCAGCCGACACGTTCTCGCCGCACGCGGATGCGCCGAGAAAGCGTTGCTGTGACAGATAGGCAAAAGCGTGCTGAACCATGTTTTTGGATGATGTGAACGGACTGCGAAGTTCAGCGAACACCGATGAAGCCTTGCAAGCGGACTGCAGCCTATCCGGAAAATTGCAGGGACGATAGAGCCACTTTGCCGCCCTCGCGCGGGGCCATTTCATTGTTTGGGCCGCCCCTTGCCATGCGGTGATGGTCTTGCGCATACTGCATGCCGACACCCCTTCGTCGCACCACCTTGCCATGCCCCAGACCCTGATTTCCGCCGATCGCATCGCCCGCTTTCATGCGGCTGAAGCGGCCCGTTTTCTCGCCGACCACCCGCGCTGCGTCGCGCTGCACGCACAGGCGCAGCGCCATTTCCTGTTCGGCGTGCCGCTGCACTGGATGGCCGATGCGCCGTCGCCAGTGCCGCTGTATGTGGACCGGGCGCAGGGCGCGCGGCTGTTCGATGTCGATGGTCACGAGATCATCGATTTCTGCCTGGGCGATACCGGCGCGATGTTCGGGCACAGCCCGGGGCCGATCGCGCGCGCGCTGGCGCAGCACGGCGGCGATGGCGCCACCACCATGCTGCCGTCCACCGTGGCGCTCGACGTGGCGCAGCTGCTCGAGCAGCGCTTCGGTCTGCCGATGTGGCAGTTCACCGCCAGCGCCAGCGATGCCAACCGCTTCCTGCTGCGCTGGGCGCGGGCGATCACCGGGCGCAAGCACATCGTGGTGTTCAACGGCTGCTATCACGGCACGGTCGATGACGTGTTCGTCGATCTGGCCGCAGACGGCTCCACGCATGCCCGCCGCAGTCTGCTCGGTCAGGTGCACGATCTCACCGCTTACACCCGCGTGGTCGAGTTCAACGATCTGGACGCGCTGCGTGCCGCACTCGCCGCGGGCGATGTGGCCTGCGTGCTCACCGAGCCGGTGCTCACCAATATCGGCATGGTGCTGCCCGAGCCCGGCTTTCTCGACGCCGTGCGCGCGCTCACCCGCGAGCACGGCGCGCTGCTGCTGATCGACGAGACGCACACCATCTCCTGCGGCCCCGGCGGCTATTGCCGCGAACATGGGCTGCAGCCCGATGCGCTGATTCTGGGCAAGCCGATCGCAGGTGGCACGCCCGGCGCCGCGTACGGCTTCACCGCCGAGGTCGGCGCGCGGATGCAGGCGGCAAAGAGCGCCGCTCCGCCTGGGCATTCGGGCATCGGCACCACCCTGTCCGCTGGGCTGCTGACCCTGCGGCTGATGCGCACCATGCTCGCCGAGGTGATGACCGACGCCGCCTATGCGCAGATGTTCGCAATCGCAGAGCAGGTGGCCGCCGGGCTCGAAGGCATCATCGCGCGCCACGGCCTGCCATGGACCGTCACCCGCATCGGCGCGCGCTGCGAGGTGCAGTTTGCGTCACGCCGCCCACGCAACGGCACCGAAGCCCGCGCCGCGTTCGATGACGCGCTGGAGCCCGCGCTGCAACTGGCGCTGCTCAACCGCGGCGTGCTGCTCACGCCGTTTCACAACATGCTGCTGGCCAGCCCGGCGCATACGGCAGCGGACGCCGACACGCTGATCCAGGCTTTCGACGCCGCGCTGGCCGCATTGCGCGCGGCATGAGGCCTCAGGGCTTGATGTAGGCGAAGCCGGCTTTTTCCAGTTGCATGATGCGCACCACGCCGGCGGGAACGACCACGGCCGAGGGCACGAGCACCGGCAGATGACCGAGCTTCTTGGCCATCCCCTCCATGGTGTTGTGGCAGGCGTCGAATTCCACGCCCTCGGCATTCTCGGAAGAAATGCGCTGCGCCACGGGGCTGTCCTTCAGCAGCATCAGCAGCCCGGGGCCGTAGGCCACGATCACCACACGCACCTTTTCCTGACCGAAGTAGTCGAGCAGGTTCTGCGCGTTGTTGAGCACCAGTTGCCAGCGCTCGAGATTGTTCTCGCTGACCTGCAGCACCACCTTGTGTTCGACAAACGGCAGGTCATGAATGAAGGTCGGCTTGTCGAAGTTGAAGTCGCCCAGCATCGACGGGTTGGCGGCCTGCGCCAGGCCGCTGCCCAGCAGGCCGAGCAGCAGGGCCAGAGCCATGCCGAGCAGGCGGAATAAAAGGACATGACGGGTTTGGGAATGCATGGTTGTCTCCTCGGTTTTGGGTGGTTCTCTTTTATCGCGGCGTGCTGCAGGATGGATCGACCGGTACGCAGGCTTGCACTCCACGTGCCGGTCAATGTGCAGTCAGTCAGACGGTCAGAAGTTGACGATGGGCAGGCCGCGTTGCACCCATTCGTTCATGCCGCCCGGATATTCGCGCAGACCTTTTTCGCCCATGATGCGGTCGATCACGAACCAGGTGCCCGCCGCGTACTGTCCGGTGTTGCAGTACACAATGCCAGGAGCAATCCGGTGCACGCCCGCGCCAGCCAAGACCTTGCGATACACATGCGCCGACAGAAAGCGCCAGGAGCCGTCGTCCGCATTGCGGTAGAGCAGTTCGGCCGGCAGCGCGGTGCTGCCTGCAAGACGGCCACCGACCGGAATCACCGGCGTGCGTTCCAGCCCGGCGAACTGCGCCAGCGGGCGGGCATCGAGCAGCAGCCTGTGCCCGCGTTGCGCCGCCTGCACGTCGGCGGTCGTGGCCAGCAGCGCCGGATTGGGTTCCCTGGCTTTCCACTGGCTCGAACTCATCGGCGCGATGGCGTCGGTATCCACCTCATACCCGGCGGAAATCCAGGCGTGCATGCCGCCGTTGAGAATCGCGATTTGCTCGGGCGGAACGCCAAAGACCTGCAGTTCCCAGGCGAAGAACGCCGCCTCCTGCAGCGAGGTGGCGTCGTCCCCCGTGGGCACGATGACGATGGGCTTGCCCGGCTGCAACTGCACCGCCTGCATGCTCTCCTCGAATTCCTTGGCCGTCGGCAGCAGGAAGTCGATCGTCTTGCCATTGATCACATGCTTCTGGCGCAAGCCCCAGAAGTTGACCGACAGCGCGTCCGTGATGTGCCCGCCCACTTCCTCGAGCACCTTTTGTCCCTTGACCGTGCTGAACTTGGGATCGTTGGTCAGCGAATTCAGGCTGTCGCGGATGTCGACAATCTGCACCTCCTTGGCATGGTCGTGCAGCCACGGCGGCGTGACCAGCGGGCCAGGCAGCACCGCCGCCTGCGCCGCACTCACACCCGCCGCAAGCGCGAACAGCAGCGCTCCCAGCCAGCCCTTGATCGAACCCCTGTCTTGCTTTGTCATCGAACTCCTCCTCTTTTGATATTCGGGTGGGCGATTATGACGCGAAGGCCCCTAACAAAAACAGGGATTTGTTTGGTTGACGGATATCGAATTTATGGATGAACCCGCGCGGAATTCTGCGCAGGCGGTCAGCTCTGCACCAGCCGCTTGGACTTGGCGATCGAAAACAGCATGCCCGCACCCAGCATCAGGGTGATCAGCGCGGTGCCGCCGTAGCTGACGAAGGGCAGCGGCACGCCCACCACGGGCAGGATGCCCGACACCATGCCCATGTTGACAAAGGCATAGATGAAAAAGATCAGCGTGATGGACGCGGCGAGCAGGCGGGAGAACAGGGTCGGCGCGTTGGAGGCGATCATCAGCCCGCGCAGAATGAAGAAGGTGTAGGCCGCCAGCAACACCAGATTGCCGGCCAGCCCCCATTCCTCGGCCAGCACCGAGAACACGAAGTCGGTGTGCGACTCGGGCACGAAGTTCAGATGCGCCTGCGTGCCGTGCAGGTAGCCCTGGCCGAATACCCCGCCCGAGCCGATGGCGATCATGCTCTGGATGATGTTGAAGCCCTTGCCCAGCGGGTCGCTCTGCGGGTCGAGCAGCATCATCAGCCGCTGGCGCTGATAGTCGTGCATGAAATGCCACAGGACCGGGGCGCCCGCCGCCGCCAGCGCCAGCAGCAGGGCGATGACCCGCCACGACAGCCCGGCAAAAAAGATGACAAAGGCGCCGGTGAACAGCACCAGCAACGCGGTGCCCAGGTCGGGCTGCTTGGCAATGAGGCCCACCGGCAGCAGCAGAATGACTGCGGCAATGGCGAAGTCTTTCACGCGGATCTGGCCTTCGCGCTTCTGGAAATACCAGGCCAGCATCAGCGGCACCGCGATTTTCATCACCTCGGAGGGCTGCACCACGGTCACGCCCAGATCGAGCCAGCGCCGCGCGCCCTTGCGCACCAGGCCGAACGCTGCGGTGGCGATGAGCAGCGCCATGCCGAAGGTATAGACCGGCACGGCGAGCTGCATCAGCCGCTGCGGCGGCACCTGCGCGGTGACAAACAGCACCAGAAAGCCGATGGCCAGATTGCGCAGATGATCGCCAAACGGCACATGCGCGTCCTGCAGCGCGGAAAACAGCACGATGCAGCCGATGGCCACCAGCCAGAGCAGACCGGCCAGCAGCGGCGCGTCGAAACCGCTGATGTAGGGGCGCAGGCGCTGCCACAGCGGTGGACGTCCGAAGGTTGCACTCATAGCCGGACTCCTTCCGATTCGTCGGTCACATCGGGCCGCGCGCCAAAGCGGGTGAACAGCGGCGCGCGCAGTCCGGCAGTGCAGGCCACGCGCAGGGCATTGCCCAGCGCATCGGCATCGAAGGCGGTGGGACTGGCTTTCGCCGCGGCCGATGCCGCAGGGGCAGAGGGACCAGGGGCGGCGGCCGCCGCTGCAGAGGCTGCGCCTTGTGGCGCGGATGCCGCGGGCGCAGGCGGCGGCTTGGCTCCCGGAATGGGCGGCACGCCCTCGCGCTCTCCGGCATAGACGAACTGCACCGGCTGCGGCCGGGTGCCGCTGATTTTTTCGATCTCGTCGTCGGTGGGGTAGAGCCCGAGCAGGTGATAGTCGAGCGCCTTGCGCGCAATCGGCGCGGCTGCCGCACCACCAAAACCGGCGTTCTCCACGATCATCGCCAGCGCAATGACCGGGTTTTCGGCCGGGGCGTACACCACGTACAGCGCATGATCGCGCAGATGGTGCGCCACGTCCTTGACGTCGTAGGTCTGGTTCTGGCCCACAGTGAACACCTGCGCGGTGCCGGTCTTGCCCGCGCTGGTGTAGGGCGCGCCCTTGAACGCGTCCGCGCCGGTGCCGCCGGGCTGGTTGACCGCCATCATGCCGCCATGCACCACCTGCCAGTAGGCCGGATTCATGTCGATGCGCTCGGCCACCGGCGCCTGCACCGGGGTGAAGCGGCGCGACTCCATGTCCTCGATTGCGCGAACCACGCGCGGGGCATAGCGCGTGCCCTGATTGGCCAGCGTGGACAGCGCGGTGGCCATCTGCAGCGGGGTGAAGGTGTTGTAGCCCTGGCCGATGCCCAGGCTGATGGTGTCGCCGGGATACCAGACTTTCTGCGCCGGGCTGCGAAATGCCTTGCGCTTCCAGGCCTTGGACGGCAGCACGCCCTTGGCCTCGCCTTTCAGGTCGATGCCGGTGGCCTGACCGAAGCTGTATTTGGTGGTGTAGTTGGCCATGCCGTCCACGCCCCAGTCGTGGGCCACCATGTAGAAGTACACGTCGCACGACACCGCAATGGCCTTGTGCATGTCCACGACGCCATGCCCACCCGGCACATCGTCGCGAAAGCGGTGCCCGGCAAACATGAAAAAACCGGGATCGCGGAAACTCCACTGCGCCGTGCGGATGCCGTCGGTCAGCGCGCCCATGGCCAGATACGGCTTGTAGGTGGAGCCCGGCGGAAAGGTGCCGCGCAGCACGCGGTTGAGCAGCGGACGGTCGGGCGAGGTGTTCAGCGCGTCCCAGTTCGCCTGGTCGATGCCGTCGACGAACAGATTGGGGTCGAAGGTGGGCATCGACACGAAGGTCAGCACCTCGCCATTGCGCGGGTCGATGGCCACGCAGGCGCCGCGCCGCTTGCCATACAGGTCTTCGATGAGCTTCTGCAGCCGGATGTCCACGCCCAGCACCAGGTTCTGCCCCGGCGTGGCCGGCACGGTCTTGATCTTGCGCACCGGACGGCCCGTGGCGTTGACCTCCACCTCCTCATAGCCGGTGACGCCATGCAGCTCCTTCTCATAGGCCTGCTCCACGCCGAGCTTGCCGATGTGGTCGGTGCCGAGGTAGTTGCTGGCGTCGTCGCTGTCGTCGATGCGCTGCTGCTCGGTCTGGTTGATGCGACCGATATAGCCCAGCAGATGACAACCCAGCGCACCGAGCGGATAGCTGCGGAACAGCCGCGCCCGCACATTCACGCCGGGAAAGCGAAAGCGCTGCGCCACGAAGCGCGCCACCTGATCGTCGGTGAGCTTGTTGAGGATGGGCAGCGACTCGAAGCGCCGCGACTGCGCCAGCAGATTGTTGAACCGCCGCTCGTCGAATGGCGTGATCGGCACGATGGCCTTGAGCGCGTCGATGGTCTGCTGCAGCGTGCCCTTGACCTTCGACGCCGTGATCTCCAGGGTGTACGCGGCGTAATTGCTCGCCAGGATGATGCCGTTGCGGTCGAGAATCAACCCGCGCTGCGGCGGGATGGGCACCAGCGCGATGCGGTTGTCCTGCGCCTGCGTGGAGAACTGCCGGTGCCGCACCACCTGCAGCCACAGCCAGCGCCCGATCAGCAACGCGAAGCTCAGCACCACCACGCCAGCAGCCAGAATGAGGCGGCGGCGAAAGCGGAACAGCTCGCGTTCGATATTGCGCAGTTCGTTCATCGCAAGGGCAACTCAGGCATGTTCGAGCAGGCGGCGCCCGCAAGGTTCAGCAACAGCACCATCACAGCGGGCGGTTGCGGTCAGAGTCGGGCGCGCGACGCTGCGGCGCCAGCAGCAGCCAGGACAGCGGCGCCCACAATGCAGCCTGCAACAGCGGCGCCAGAAAGAACGTCCAGCCGGGAAAGCTGCCGCCCGACCACATGCCCACCAGCAGCAGCATCACCTGCGCGGCAATGAACAGCGGCAGCACATGCAGCGCCTGCTGCAGCGCCGGGAACCACAGCAGGCGCCGGTGCAGGCTGATGGCGAAATAGCTCAGCACGGTGTAGATCAGTGCATGCTGGCCCAGCACCGCGCCCTGCTGCACATCCACCATCAAGCCCAGCACAAAGGCCACGGCCATGCCCACGCGGCGCGGTTGATGCACATTCCAGAACACCAGGGTGAGCGCCACAGCGTCCGGCATCCAGGCCAGACGTCCCAGCGGCAGAAAATCGAACAACAGCGCGAGCAGCAGGGTGAGCGCGATGAACCAGGGCTTGACCGGCAGCAGCAGCACTTCGCGCGCGCCCCCGGCAGGCGCGCGCGCCGTGGGCATGGGCGCAATGGCTGGACGGCGGCGGCGCGGCAGAAGGTTCACGGCAACCCGACTTCAGCGCACATGACCATTTGCCGTAGCCGACGCGGCACGCGCCTTCTGCGCAGCCGACTTCGCCTTGCCCGCATCGGCGGGCGGCGCGGGCACCAGCGGTGTGAGCGGCTTGAGCACCAGCACATGCCGACCGCCTTCCACATCGGCCAGCGGCGCGCACATCACCCGGGCAAACGCCGTGTCGCGCTGGCGCACCACGGCGGTGACCCGCGCCACGCGCAACCCAGGGGTGTAGATGCCGTCCACCCCGCTGGTCACCAGCAGGTCGCCCACGCGCACATCCGCAGCGGCCGGCATCCAGCGCAGTTCCAGCCCGCCCTGGCCGAGTCCGGGCTCGCCATACAGCACGCCGCGCTCGCCGGTGCGCTGGTTCTGCACCGGCACCACGGCGTCGCGGTCGGTGATGAGGGTGACCTCGGCACTCCACGGATAGTCGCGCGTGACCTGCCCGAGCAGCCCGGTTTCGTCGATCACCGGCGAACCCAGCGCGACTCCCTGCAGACTGCCGCGGTCGATGACCACGGTGCGATTGAACGGATCGCTGGCCTGCGCGCTGATCTGTGCCGCCACCGAGGTGGGCGGCATGCTTTGCTGCAGGTGCAGCAGGGTGCGCAGGCGGTTGTTCTCCAGCCGCAACTGCGCCTCCATCTGGGCCTGCAGCGACAGCGCCACATTGGCCCGCTTCAGGCGGACGATCTCCTGCTGCGACTGCACCGGCGATTCGAGATAGCGGCCAAGTTGCTGCGACCAGTCCACCGGCGCCTGCGCCAAGCGCTGCAGGGGATAGACCGCCACCGACAAGCCCTGCCGCAGCAGCGGAGTCACCTTGAAGCGCGCGTCCAGCGCCATCAGCAACACGGCCAGCGCGGAGAACAGCAGCAGCCGCGTCAGCGCAGACGGCCCCTGCCGGAAAAACGGCGGAGGAGAGCGCTCAAGAGTGCCGTAGGCCATGGGAAGGAGATGACACGCTGGGCCGAATGCCCGAACCGGAGCCCAGCCCGAACGGCCAGCCCCGCGCGGACAGGCTGATTATTCGGAAGTGAAAATGGTGCCCAGCCGGTCCATGCGCTCCAGCGCCATGCCGCTGCCACGGGCCACACAGGTCAGCGGTTCCTCGGCCACCAGCACCGGCAGGCCGGTTTCCTCGGCCAGCAGGCGGTCGAGGTCGCGCAGCAGCGCGCCGCCGCCGGTGAGCATCATGCCGCGCTCGGCGATGTCGGCGCCGAGTTCGGGCGGGGTTTGTTCGAGCGCGTTTTTCACCGCCGAGACGATCTGGTTGAGCGGATCGGTCAGCGCTTCGAGAATTTCGTTGCTGGAAATGGTGAAGCTGCGTGGCACGCCTTCGCTGAGGTTGCGGCCCTTGACTTCCATTTCCTTGACCTCGCTGCCGGGGAAGGCCGAGCCGATCTGCTTCTTGATGGCCTCGGCCGTGGGCTCGCCGATCAGCATGCCGTAGTTGCGGCGGATGTAGTTGATGATGGCCTCGTCGAACTTGTCGCCCCCGACGCGCACGCTGCCCTTGTAGACGGTGCCGCCCAGCGAAATGACGCCCACTTCAGTGGTGCCGCCGCCGATGTCCACGATCATCGACCCGGTGGCTTCCGACACCGGCAGCCCGGCGCCGATGGCCGCAGCCATGGGCTCCTCGATCAGATAGACCTCGCTGGCGCCCGCGCCCAGCGCCGACTCGCGGATGGCGCGGCGCTCGACCTGCGTGCTGCCGCAGGGCACGCAGATGATGATGCGCGGACTGGGCCGGAACATCCGGGTGTCATGCGCCATCTTGATGAACTGCTTGAGCATCTGCTCGGTGACGGTGAAGTCGGCGATCACGCCGTCCTTCATCGGGCGGATGGCTTCGATGTTGCCGGGCACCTTGCCCAGCATCTGCTTGGCTTCCTTGCCCACGGCCTGGATGGTTTTCTTGCCGCTGGGGCCGCCTTCGTGGCGAATGGCAACGACCGAGGGTTCGTCGAGCACGATGCCCTTGCCGCGCACATAAATCAGGGTGTTGGCGGTGCCAAGGTCGATCGCCAGATCCGTCGAAAAATACTGCCGGAATGTTCGGAACATGGAATGAGTGGGCGCCAACTGCGCGCCGGGCTTTCAGGTGGTTTCTGATGGTGTGTGAAATAAGCAACAAACGGGCTTGATTTTTCTGACAAATCCCGTGCGCCAAATCGAAGCATCATAACCCATGCATGCGCTTAAAATGGTGTTTTCCGCGCGTCTCTGCAGGGGAAGCTCCCCGATCCGCCCACCTGCCGGGCGGCATGGTTTGCCATGTGTTGCGCGCCCCAATCGCCACTGCCCCACCATGTCCCTCACCCTTCCCGATATCGACCGCCTGGCGCAGCTCGCCCGGCTGGATCTGTCCGCCAGCGAGCGCGAACACATGCTGACCGATCTCAACGCGTTCTTTGCCGTGGTCGAGCAAATGCGCGCAGTGGACACCGCAGGCGTTGCGCCGCTGGCGCACCCGCTGTCCGCCGTGCAGGACATGCCGCTGCGCCTGCGCGACGACGTGGTCATCGAGGGCGACATCCGCGACGCCGCGCTGCGCAACGCGCCCGACGCGCAGGACGGACTGTTCCTCGTGCCGAGGGTGGTCGAATGAGCACGATGTCCAGCGATTTCGCCACCGCCGATCTGCGCACCCAGTGCGCCGCGCTCGCCGCCCGGAAGGTCTCCAGCGTCGAGCTCACCCGCGCCGCGCTCGACCGCATCGCCGCGCATGCCGACCTGGGCGCCTTCCTGCATGTCGATGCCGAGGGCGCTCTTGCCGAGGCGCAGGCCGCCG
>JAGDVQ010000020.1 GCA_023255715.1 Thiomonas sp. | reverse complement strand
CGCCGGCTTCCTCTGCAGCCAGCGCGGCGGATTCGAGCGCGCGCAGCGCGGTCGTGCCCACTGCGACCACACGCGGCGCGGTCTGCGCCCGGCTCGCAGCACGCGCTTGCTGCGCGCGCACCTCGGCAATCGCCTGCGCGGTATCTTCGGGCACGGTATACCACTCGCTGTGCATCTGGTGCTGGCGCAGATCGGTCACGCGCACCGGCTGAAAGGTGCCCGCGCCCACATGCAGGGTGACACTGGCGCGGCGCGCGCCCAGCGCGTCGATGCGCGCAAGCACTTCGGCGTCGAAATGCAGCCCGGCGGTGGGCGCGGCCACCGAGCCGGGATGGCGCGCATACACTGTCTGGTAACGCTCGGCGTCCTCGCTGCCCGGCGCGTGGGTGATGTAGGGCGGCAGCGGCACCGCGCCAAAGCGCTGCAGCAGCGCCAGCGGCTCGCTCGGGAATTCCAGCTCGAACAGGCTGCCCTGCGGCCCGGCGCGGCCGATGGTGCGCACGGCAAACGGCGCGGGGCGGGTGGCTGCCGACACGACGGCTGTTGCATCGGTCTGCCTGTCTTCATCAGGCCGCGCCGCGCCCAGCCAGAGCACCTGGCCCGGCTTGGGCGACTTGCTCGCCCGCACATGCGCCCAGACACGGTTGTCCTGCAGCACGCGCTCGACCAGCACTTCCACCGAGCCACCGCGCGACGAGGTGCCCGCCTGCTCGGGGCTTTGCGTCGCGGCCGCCTTCCAGCCCCACAGCCGCGCCGGAATCACCCGGGTGTCGTTGAACACCACCAGATCGCCCGCACGCAGCAGGCCAGGCAGATCGCGGAACATCCGGTCGTGCAGCGCGGGTGGGCTGCCCGCATCGAGCAGACGGCTGGCGCTGCGCTCGCGCGCCGGATGCTGCGCAATGAGGTCGGGCGGAAGAAAAAAATCGAAATCGTCGGTGGTCAAGGCGGTGCGGGTCGGCTGGGTGCCGTCGCTGCCTTGGCCGGGTTGATGTGCATCCATGGCCTGTGCGGAAAGTCGATGCGACCAGCCGCATCTCGCCGTGATCTTAGGGCGTTGGGCCAGCGCGGGCGCGGCGGGCGCGCATCCAGTTCAGCACGCCAGCCGGCATGGCGATCTTGAACAGGGTGCGCAGCGTCTGGCCCTTGACGTAGTGATAGACGAACACGCTGCTCGCCAGCAGTCCGAGTGCTTGCCCTGGCTCCATTTCGGCCAGAGCGTCTGCGGCGCTCAGGCTCAGGGCGCCGAGGTGGCGCCATTTCAGCCGGAATGTCCCCGGGGGCTGACCGGCCTCGCGCGCATGAATCTTGCGCGCGACCCGCAGCGAATCGACTGCCGCGCGCGGATCGGAAGAAATCTGTGTCGGGCTGCGGCGATAGTTCAGCAAGGGCAGGTCGAGATAGGCGACCGGGCCGGCCCGCGCCACGCGCACGAACCACTCCCACTCGCAGATGATCTTGATGTCTGGGTCGAACCCTCCAGCGCGCTGCAGCGCCTCGCGCCGGAACATCACCGTCGGCGGATGGATGAAATTGCCCTGCACCAGTTCGTCATGGACCTGGCCCCAATACACGCGGACAGGGTCCTCGCCCGCGTTCGGCGAAAACGATGTGGCATGCGGATAGCGCGCCCGCACACCGCCGTGTGCCGGGTTGCAGCGGTGGTAATAGACGCCGCAATACGACGTGCCGAGCGGCCCGCTGTCGTCAAAGGCGCTGAAGTCCGAGCTGCACAGCAGGATGTCCGGATGGGTCTGCAGGTAGTGCAACTGCACCGCCATGCGCTGCGGCATGCACAGATCGTCGGCGTCGAGCAGGGCAATGAATTCGCCGCGTGCGGCCTGCACGCTGGCGTTGCGCGCCGCGCCGATGCCCGCGTTGGCCTGCCGGATCGCGCGCACGCGATCGCCATAGCGCTGCAACACGTCCCAGGTGCCGTCGGTGGAGCCGTCATCCACCACCACGATGTCGAGGTTCTGGTGGGTCTGCGCCAGCAGGCTGTCGAGCGTCTGCGCAATCGTGGCTTGCGCGTTGTAGGCGGGAATCGCCACAGACACCAGGGTGTCGGCAGAGGCGCTTGGGCCCGGGCCTGGCATCATGCGCGCTGCTCCGCGACAGGCGGCGCATCCAGCACCGCGGTGTCCTCGCGTTGCTGTTGCCGCGGCTGGGGCTGGCGCTCCAGCCGCCACTGCTTGATGCGGTAGAGCAGATGGATCAGGCCCGGGCGATGCACGCGGATGTTCACCGTCTGCCGGGTTTGCTGAAAGAAATGGCGCTTGTGGCCATAGTCGCCCTTGAGCATGTCGAACCTGGTGCAGCCCGCACCGATGGCTGCTTCGATGACATAGCCCATGAGCACTTCGCCGGGGCTCAGCGCAGCGTGTTGCGGGTCGAACCCGGCCTGAAAGTAGTAGCAGGTCTGCGCATGGCGAAAGCCATAGAACATGGCGATGATGTCGCCGTTCATTTCGAGTGCGTAGAGCAGCAGACTCTTGCGCTCAAGCAGGGCGCGCATCACATCGCGGTGAAACCCGAGGTACTGCGCCGACGTGAAGCCGAGTTCGTCGGTGCGCCCCTGCCAGCGTCTGCGATGCAGTTCGGCGAGCCGTTCGAACGCCGGGTCGAGCTGCGCCGCATCCACGATCTGATCAAAGCGTGCACCCGGTTGCTGTTCGAACCTGCGCCGCTTGCGGCCGAGCACCTCGCGCCGGTTGCGGCTCAGGCTTTGGCGATAGCTGTCCCAGTTGGCGGGCAGGTCGCCGTAGGTGATGCGATTGGGCGGTCCGCGATGAATCAGGGCGGGCTGTTGCGCGGCCTGCCGGGCCAGGCAATCGACCAGCGCCGAATCCGAGGGCAGATCGACCAGATCCAGCAGGTGCCAGCGCTCTGGGCTGGTCAGGATGTGGTGGACAAAGGCCTGCGCGACAGCCTGTTCGCAGGACGGCTCGGCCAGGATGCCCAGATCGTCCGGGGACGTATCGCCGCCCGCGCCTATGGGCCTGAGCTTGCGCACCCGAAGGATTCTGGCGACGCGGTGATGCTCCAGGTAAAGCGGAAAGAGGCCGACGACCGCATTGTCGGCTCGCGCAATCAGAATGCGAAGCTGCCGCCCGCAGCCGTAATGTGTCCACCACAGCCGCTGCCAGTCCCAGCTGAGAAACACGCTGCCGCGCGCAGACCGGGCTTCCAGCGCGCGCCAGTCCGCTTCCAGGGCATCGAAGGCCTGCGTGGACGTGACAAGTTCAATCTGCAAGAGAGGGCCTCTCACGCGCTCAGGCCCAGGGCCGGTGCATGCGCCAGGCCAGCAGGGGCAGGTGCGAGGTGATCGGGATGCGCGGAATCGCGATCGGGTCGACCGTGGAAGTCACCATGCCTTCCTCCGTGGTCAATGCGGCGCGGTAGATGGAGCGGGCAATCTGGCGCACGCGTGCATCGGTCGAGCCGTTGGGGAAGCAGAACACATCGACCGTCCTGCTCAGTTGATGCTCCAGCACGTCGCGGCTGTCCTGCAGCTCCTGCTGGATTTCCGGCACGGTCAACGTGGGCAGGATGGGGTGTGTCATGGTGTGCGACCCGATGGCCATGAGCCCGCGATCGCAGGCGCGGACTTCATCCCAGTCCATCAGGTCGTAGGCATCGTGCTCTTGTTGCGTGGGGACGAAATGTGCCGTGCAGTCGCGCAACTGCGCTTGCACGCGCAGGCGGTCCGGCAAGGCCAGGGTCTTCATCCAGGCGATTGCACCCTCGGTCTGCTGCGATGGCGCACCGACCGCCTGCGCCCATTCCCGGAAGGCGCCTGGCTGCAGCCGGTTCAGGCGGGCGCGGGCGTCGTGGTTCCACATCCACTGGCCGGTTTCCACCAGGCCCGGGCAGACAAAGATCGTTGCCGGAATGCCGAGCTGTTCGAGCACCGGGCGTGCAATGTGGCATTGATTGCGCAGACCGTCATCGAAGGTGATGGCCAGCTGGCTGCGCCCTGCACCCGCAGGCGCAGGCGTGCCACTCAGGATGTCCCGAATCATGGCGTCGAGCGGCACGATGTCGTAACGCTGCTTGAGCCAGGACATCACGCGATGGAAGTCGCCTGCTGTCATATGCGCATTCCCAACGCCGTGCAGCATGAGGATGCGCCGCACTGGACGCCGATGCGCCAGCCAGTGCGACATGCCGCTGCTCAGCGCCACCGACAGCGCGGAGGTGCGGGCAAGGCTTTTCAGCGCGCCTGGGGTTGCGAGAGGGGAATCATCCATGGAGCGGAAGGTGATCTTGCCTCGGCAGGAGAACACCAGATCTTGATGAGAAAGTATCCGGCAACTGCGCTGCAGTCGCCATACAGATATTTACGAAAGTGAACAAAACCGCCCCCATGAACCAGTGGATTGGAGGGCAGTGCGGTAAACAGGCCCGGGTCTCCTTCACTCTTGGATGGTCTGGCCTGATCGTTTCACAGATGCCGTGCGAATCCCAGGAAAAAAGTCACCGATTCAGCGACTGCGAACGCTGGCTGTGTCGGTATGTGGCATGCCGTCTAGTTTTATTCAATCAATCGCATAAGAACTTTTAATTGTTCTTTTCAATTTTGACGGCCTAAGCTCCACCCGTCGCAGCGTGAAGGCGGGCGGCGACAGCATGAACCGCGAGTCCGCCCTGGCGGCACCCCGAAGCCGCGAGGTCAAACGCAGAGTCAGCATCACCCGATTTGAACCAGCCACACTTTTTTTCAGCCAGAGGAGAACATGATGTCGAACGATTTGAAATGCCCGGTGGCACACAACACACCTGCGCGCGCCGTCGCTGGCGCCAAGGGCAACACGGACTGGTGGCCCAGCCAGCTCAACCTGGGCATGCTGCACCAGCAGTCTGCGGTCTCCGATCCGATGGGCTCATCCTTCAATTACGCCGAGGCCTTCAAGACCCTCGATCTCGACGCCGTGGTGGCCGACCTGAAGGCGCTGATGACCGACTCGCAGGACTGGTGGCCGGCCGACTATGGGCACTACGGCCCCCTGTTCATCCGCATGGCCTGGCATGCTGCCGGCACCTATCGCATTGGTGACGGTCGCGGCGGCGCGGGCCACGGCCAGCAGCGGTTCGCCCCGCTCAACAGTTGGCCCGACAACGTCAACCTCGACAAGGCGCGCCGCCTGCTGTGGCCGGTGAAACAGAAATACGGCCGCAAACTGTCGTGGGCCGATCTGCTGGTGCTGGCAGGCAATGTGGCACTGGAGAGCATGGGCTTCAAGACCTTCGGCTTCGCCGGTGGCCGCCCCGACCAGTGGGAGCCGGACGAATCGGTGTACTGGGGCTCGGAAGGCAAATGGCTCGACGACCAGCGCCAGGGCACCAAGGCCGCCGAGTTCGAGAATCCGCTGGCAGCGGTGCAGATGGGCCTGATCTACGTCAACCCAGAAGGGCCGGGCGGCAAGTCCGATCCGCTGGTGTCTGCACAGATGGTGCGCGAGACTTTCGCCCGCATGGCGATGGACGACTATGAAACCGTGGCGCTCACGGCGGGGGGGCATACCTTCGGCAAGTGCCACGGCGCTGGCCCGGCCAGCAATGTCGGCCCGGAACCCGAGGCCGCGCCCATCGAGGAAATGGGTCTGGGCTGGATCAGCAAGTACAAGAGCGGCAAGGGCGCAGACCAGATCGGCAGCGGACTGGAAGGCTCGTGGACACCGACGCCCACGCAGTGGGACATGAGCTACCTCGAGGTGTTGTTCGGCAACGAGTGGGAGCTGACCCGGAGTCCGGCCGGGGCGAGCCAGTGGACGCCCAAGGTTCATACCGAAAGCAATATGGCCCCTGCGGCGGACGACCCGAACAAAAAAGTGCCGATCATGATGACCGACGCCGATATGGCGATGCGCATGGACCCGGCCTACGCGAAAATCGCCCGGCACTTCCTCTCCCACCCGGATGAGTTTGCCGACGCCTTCGCCCGCGCCTGGTTCAAGCTCACCCACCGCGACATGGGGCCGCGCAGCCGCTACTTGGGCAAGCTGGTGCCCAAGGAGGTGCTGATCTGGCAAGACCCCGTTCCCGCGGTCGATCACCCGCTGATCGACGCCAAGGACATTGCCGCGCTGAAGACCAAACTCCTGGCAAGCGGACTGTCCATCAGCCAACTGGTCAACACTGCCTGGGCGTCGGCATCGACGTTCCGTGGCAGCGACAAGCGGGGGGGCGCCAATGGCGCGCGCATCCGTCTGGCCCCGCAGAAAGACTGGGAAGCCAACCAGCCGACCGAACTCGCCAAGGTGCTGTCCCGGCTCGAAGCCATCCAGCGCGAGTTCAATGCGCAGGCGGCTGGCGGCAAGAGGGTTTCGCTGGCCGACCTCATCGTGCTGGGCGGTGGCGCAGCCATCGAAGCGGCGGCAAAGAAGGCGGGTGTCGAAGTGACTGTGCCGTTCTCGCCGGGGCGCACGGACGCCTCGCAGGAGCAGACCGACGTGGCCTCGTTCGCGGTGCTGGAGCCCAAGGCCGACGGCTTTCGCAACTATGCCCGCAAGGGGCTCGCGGGCTATGCCGCCGAAATGCTGATCGACCGGGCACAGCTCATGCAGCTCAGCGCCCCGGAAATGACCGTGCTGATCGGCGGCATGCGTGCGCTCAATGCGAACGTCGGGCAGTCGCAGCACGGCGTGCTCACCAAGCGGCCCGAAACCCTGAGCAATGACTTTTTCGTCAACCTGCTCGACATGGGCACGAAGTGGGAGCGCACTGGAACTGAAGGCGTGATGGAAGGCCGCGATCGCAAGACCGGCGCACCGAAGTGGACGGCCACCGTGGTCGATCTGGTGTTCGGCTCCAACGCCCAGTTGCGCGCCATTGCCGAGGTATATGCCGCAGCCGACGCACAGACCAAGTTCGTGCACGACTTCGCCGCTGCCTGGGGCAAGGTGATGAACCTCGACCGCTTCGACCTTGCGTGAAGCGATTCACGCGCCTGACCAAGGGAGGCACATCATGAACGCGCTGTGTTGCATCCTGGAGCGCCTGCACTGGTGGCGCGAGACCCAACAGGTGCTCGCCGATCTGGCCAGCGGCACCGCCTGAACCTTGAGGTGGCCGGTCACTGCGCGAGCCGTGGCCGGCTGGCTGGACTTTGCCGGGCGCGTCCCGGCTTTTTTTGTTCCGCGCGCGGTCTTGCCGCCGCGCCCGCGCAGCACCAGCGAGGGGGCCAGACCCCGTGCGGCGGTGAGATCGCAATGCGGGAACGGTTGCAGGCTCGGGGAGCAAGGCTTAATATAACAACCGTTATAACTTGATGACCCATGCCCCGGGAGAAGACGATGTCCGCCCTCAAACTCACCCAGATCGGCAATTCCGTTGGCGTCATTCTGCCCAAGGAACTCCTCGCCCGCCTGCGGCTTGAAAAGGGCGACACCCTGTTCGTCACCGAGGCGGCGAATGGGGCGCTGATGCTTTCGCCCTACAGCGCCGAGTTCGAGTCGCAGATGCAAGCCGCACGCAGCGTGATGAAACGGCGGCGCAACGTCCTGCGTGAACTGGCCAAATGAACCGCTGGGTCTGGCTCGACCCCGACGTGCTGCGCGCGGTGCACGAGGAGCAGTTGGCCGAGCACGGCGGCGCCTCCGGCACGCGCGATGCGGGGCTGTTCGAGTCTGCGCTGGCGCGGCCGGAGAACCTCGCCGCCTACGGCGCGCCTGATGCCGCCGCGCTGGCCGCCGCCTACGGCTGGGGGCTGGCGCGCAATCATCCCTTCGTCGATGGCAACAAGCGCACCGCATTCGTCGCCACCGAGTTGTTCCTCGTGCTCAACGGCTTTGAACTGACCGCCGACGATGCCGCCTGCGTGCTGACCATGCTCTCAGTCGCCGCCGGCGACATGAGCGAAGACGCGTTCGCAGCGTGGATCCGGGCGCATCTGTGACGTGGGTCAGGTCGAGCTCAGCAGCATCGCTTGACTGAGCCTGGGACGTCTCCTGTCCGATCCATCTCAAGCGCAGTCACTTGCCCGACCAAACTGGTCTGACGCAGCAATTTGGCGAGGCTTTGCAATTCCGGCGGACATTTCTTTCTGGCGGGCAATCGGCGCGCCAGGACTGTTGCGCGCTGAGCTGCGGCGGGGGGGCGTCGCCGTAGAGCGATGTGCCCAACCTTGCGGGGTGACTACACTCTCGCCTCCGCCTGAAATTCCCGCTGTGCGTGGCTGCGTTTTCGCCTGTCGGGCTGCACTGTTCTGTTGCTAGGGTTTGCGCTGCGAGCGGCAAAACATGACGCCGCGCCTCTGCCGGCGTCACTCCGGTCGTTCCCTCCTCCTCCATGACTTCTTCGCCACAAGGCACGCTCGGCATTGATTTTGGGACGTCCAACTCGGCGGTGTCCTGGGCCGGGCCGCGGGAACCCGCGCGGCTGCTTGCGCTGGAGGGCACGGCGCTGGCCATGCCCACGGCGGTGTTCTTCAACGCGGAAGACCATCGCACGCACTTCGGGCGTGACGCGGTGGCGCAATACCTCAGTGGCACGGAAGGGCGGCTGATGCGCTCGCTCAAGAGCCTGCTGGGCAGCGCACTGCTGCAGGAGAAGACGGAGGTCAATCACCACAAGATCAGCTATCAGGAGATCGTGGCGATCTTTCTGGCGGAACTGCGGCAGCGCGCCGCGAAGGCCTTGGGCGGTGCTCCGACTCGGGTGGTGATGGGGCGGCCAGTGCACTTTGTCGATGCTGACCCGGTGCGCGATGCGCAGGCCGAACGCTCGCTGCTGGACGCGGCGTTGTCGGTCGGTTTCGAGCAGGTGTCGTTTCAGCTGGAGCCCATCGCGGCCGCACTCGACTATGAGCGCCGCCTGTCGCATGAGCGCGTGGTGCTGGTGGTCGATCTGGGCGGTGGCACGTCGGACTTCACCGTGGTGCGGTTGGGGCCAGACCGCATGGCGCAGGCCGACCGCAGCCGCGACGTGCTGGCCACTTCGGGGGTGCACATTGGCGGCACCGACTTCGACCACAAGCTCAGTCTGGAGCGGGTGATGCCGCTGCTGGGCTACCGGCATCTGGGGCCGCAGGGACGCGAGGTGCCGAGCCGGGTGTTTTTCGATCTCTCCACCTGGCACCTGATTCAATGGCTGTATTCGCCGCGCGCACTGAGCCAGGCTCAGGCCTTGCGTGCTGAGTATGCGGAGCCCCGGCTGCATGCGCGCCTGATGACGGTGCTGCGCCACCGCGACGGCCACCGCCTGGCGCACGCAGTGGAGCAGGCCAAGATTGGCTGCTCGCAGAACGATGCGGATGCGGCGGTGTCGCTGTCGTTCATCGAGGCCGGGCTGCAGGCAACGCTCACTCCGGACGATCTGCGCGGTCATCTGGCCGACCTGCTGACGCGCACTGTGGCCTGCGCGCGCGACTGTGTCCAGCGCGCCGGTGTGGCGGATGGCGCGCTGGGCGCGATCTACCTCACAGGCGGCTCGAGCGCGCTGCGCCCGTTTCAGCGTGCGCTGCAGGCCGAGTTCGCCGGAGTGGAACTGGTGGTGGGCGACCTGTTCGGCGGCGTGGCCACGGGCCTGGCCTACAGCCGAGGCTGAGGCCGTTCGGCAAGATACATCTTGGCATCAAGTTTCGGGAGCAGTGTGGTACGTTCAAACACCTTTGCCGACTCACCTGCGTACGCCGATGTCCCGATTCCCCCGCCCGTCCCGCTTGTTCGTTCCCCTGATGTTGGCCGCCTCCCTGCTTGCAAGCGGCGCGGCGCGAGCGGCATCGCTGGAGCGGGTTGACGCACTTCTGGAGGCGGGGCAGCTGTCCCAGGCGGACCAGATGATTGCCCAGGTTCTCGCGGCGCAGCCCAATTCGGCTCAGGCCCACTATCTGGATGCGCGACTGCTTGCCAGGGAGGGCAAGTGGCCCCTGGCCGAGCAAGAGCTGGAGCTGGCGCGGCGTCTCGATCCCACACTCGCCTTCGCACCGGCGCAGCAGGTGCAGAGTCTGACCCAGACCATTCTGGAGCACCGCTGGAAAAGCCCGGCCGGTCTGGCCGGTTATGGACAGGCCGCGCTGGCAGCGCTGTTCGTGCTGGTGTCGGGGTATCTGATCTTTGGCGTGATGCGCAGCCGGGGCAAGCGCTTCAAGGCCTGAAGGCGCCGTCAACACCGCGCAGGCGACGCGCGGCCGGGTCGTGGCGTGAACACGGCGGGGCAGTGCATTGCCCCGCAGCGCTCAATACGCATGCTCCGCGTCGGGATCGATCTTGCCGCGAAACACGATGTACTGATAGACGTTGTACGTGATCATCACCGGAATCAGCATGCCGATGCCGATGAGCATGAACACCAGGGTACTGGTGTCTGATGCAGCCTGGTCGATGGTGACCGAGCCGGGCACGATGTACGGATACCAGGTGGCGGCCAGCCCGGCGAAGGAGAACAGGAAGATCATCATGGTCCACACGAACGGCGCCACTTCGGCCTGCCGCTTGAGCGCGCGCAGCAGCATGGCAAAGCTGAGCACGGCCAGCGCGGGCAGCACGGCGAAGAAGTAGATGTTGGGCGTGGTCAGCCAGCGGGCGAAGATCTGCGGATATTGCAGCGGCGTCCACACCGTGACCACGGCGCCGACGGCCAGCATGATCCAGGCGAGCAACTGCCCGCGCTGATAGCAGCCCGCCTGAATCTCGTCCTTGGTCTTGATGATGAGATAGGTGGAGCCGAGCATGGAATACCCGGCCACCACGCCCAGCACCACAATGAGGCTGAAAGGCGAGAGCCAGTCCCACACGCTGCCGACAAATAAGCCGTTTTCCACTCTCACGCCGTTGAGCAGACCGCCGAGAGCAAAGCCCTGGGCAATGGTGGCCAGCAGGCTGCCCACCCCGAACATCGCGCCCCAGAATGCCTTGCGCTCGGAGAGTTCATGGAACTCGAACGACACCCCGCGCAGCATGAAGCCCAGCAGCATCAGGATGATGGGAATGTACAGCCCATGCAGCACCGTGCCGTAGGCCAGCGGGAAGGCGCCGAACAGCGTGCCGCCGATGACCACCAGCCAGGTCTCGTTGGCGTCCCAGATGCTGCCCAGGCTGGACATCATCACCTTGCGGCGGCGCTCGCCGACGAACAGCGACAGCACCCCCACGCCGAGGTCGAAGCCGTCGAGCACCACATAGAACACCATGAACAGGCCGATGATCAGGAACCACACCGTGGCCAGGATGTGATGCAGTTCCTGCGGGTTGCTGAAGTCCATGTCACTGCCCTCCCTTGACTGCGAGCTTGGCGCTCACCGCAGCAGGCGGCACGGGCGGGGTGAAAGGAACGTGCTTGGGCGCAGCGGGTGCGACGGGCTGACCGCCATGGCCCGGCAGGTGCGGCGGCTGCTCGAAGCTCGGGCCCTTGCGAATGGTGCGGGCCATGAACACCAGCGCGGCCACGCCGATCACGCCGTAGAACAGCATGTACATCACGAAAGACCACAGCACCGTGTCAGCCGGGAGGTTGCTCACGCCTTCGCTGGTGCGCATCATGCCGTAGACGATCCACGGCTGGCGGCCCACCTCGCGCGTCATCCAGCCGGCTTCCACGGCGGTGTAGATCGCGGGAATGGCCAGCAGCCAGCCGCGCAGCAGCCACTTGTTTTCGCTGATGCGCGCAGCCGTCATGCGGTCACGTCTGCGCCACAGCATCCACACCGTCCAGAATGCCATGACGGCGACGAACACCCCGGCGGCCACCATCACGCGGAAGGCGTAGAACGGCACCCACACCGGCGGCTGATCCTGCGGCTTGAAGTCGGTCAGGCCGACCACCTTGCCGGTGGGCGAGTGGGTGACGATGAGGCTGAGCGCGTCGGGCACTTCCAGCGCCCAGTCGTTCTTCTGCTCTTTCTGGTTGGGAATGGCCAGCAGCGCCCAGGGTGCGCCTTCACCCGGCTTGTTGGTGTGCCAGTGCGCCTCGATGGCGGCGAGCTTGGCGGGCTGGGTTTCGGCCAGCGCGCCGCCTGCGGAGTCGCCAATGAAAATCTGCAGCGGGGCGACGATGAACAGCGCCACCACGGCCCACTTGAACGCCGGGCGGAAGAATTCGACATGGCGCTTTTTCAGCAGGTAGTAGGCGCTCACGCCGGCCATGACCACCAGGCTCAGCTCGATCGCGGCGGTGAACATATGGCCGAAGCCATAGGGCAGGTCGGGGTTGAACACTGCGGCGAGCCAATCGGTGATGACGAATTTGCCGTCCACCATCTTCACTCCGGCGGGGGTTTGCATCCACGAGTTGGCCACCATGATCCAGAATGCCGACAGCGTGCTGCCGAAGGCCACCATGCTGGTGGCGAACAGGTGCATCTTCGGCCCCACGCGGTTCCAGCCGAACAGCATGATGCCGAGGAATCCGGCTTCGAGCATGAACGCCATCGCGGTTTCGAAGCCCAGGATGTTGCCCATGAAGTCGCCGGCCGAGGTGGAGAACGGACCCCAGTTGGTGCCGAAGGAGAACTCCATCGGAATGCCGCTGATCACGCCCACGCCGAAGTTGATGAGAAACAGCTTGGTCCAGAACTTGGTCTGGTGGAAATAAAAAATGTTCTTGGTTTTCACCCACGCGGCTTCCATGCCGAACAGGATCAGAGCCAGGCCGATGGTGAGCGGCGGCCACATGATGTGAAACATTGCAATGAAGCCAAACTGCGCCCGGGCGAGGAATTCCGGGTTTTGAAGCCAGTCCATGATGCACTCCAGAAAAGGATCGAATCGACAGTCGAACCGCAGTTCGCACGCCGGAGCGTGCGCGCAGTCCTGCGCAGGGGGATGGGGCGCTCAGCGCGTCACCATGGCCTGCGGCGGTGGCAGGTTGTTGCGCAAGGTCCAGGGGCTGGAGGTACACATCTTCAGTTCTCCACCGCCTTGAGCACAGGGCGGGTGCGCGCGCCGCGCTTGCGCGTGGCGACCTGCTTGACGCGGCCCTTGAACGCCAGCAGTTTCTGCACCGCGCCGCCCAGCAGCATGAGCTGGCGCACGTCTTCGCTGGGCATGCGCTGGATGTCGTCGAACCACTGCGTGGCCAGCTCGATGAGGTCGTGCATCTGCCGCATGCGCTCCTGCGCGTGGCGTTCGGCCTGCCCCTCGGGCTGCTCCAGCAGGGCTTCGCGCAGCATGGACAGGGTGGGGTCGATCTCGCGCTTGCGACGCTCTTCGGCCAGGGTGCGGAAGATGGCCCAGACATCGTCGGGCGCGGAAAAATAGTCGCGCCGGTCGCCCGGAAGGTGCTGCATGCGCACCAGCTTCCAGGCGCCGAGTTCCTTCAGCCCCATGCTGACATTGGAGCGCGAGAAGTTCAGCGCTTCGGCAATCTCGTCGGCGTTGAGCGGGCGCTCGGCAATGAACAGCAGGGCGTAGATCTGACCGACCGTGCGGTTGATGCCCCAGCGGCTGCCCATTTCACCAAAGTGCAGCACAAAGCGCTGATTGAGTTCGGGGAGTTGCATCAGGAGTTTGATCTGAGTTTTCAGGAATTTCTGAAATTGCGGAAATTCTCTGACTCAGATCAACAGATTGAAGTAACCGAATGTGTTGACCCCATACCCAACGGGGTATTTGCAGGGCGTATCCGGGCGGCAGGCCAGCTAAGACTGAATCAGTCCTTGTGATGATGCGCGCAGGGGACTTGTTCCGTGTCGCCCTGAGCCGCGTGTGCCGCACACAGGGCGACCAGCCGGGCGTCGTCCACCCAGCCGTCGGAGTAGATGAAGCCGCGGGTGGAGTCCGCCTTCAGCGGCGCGCCCGCCGTATGGGTGCGCAGGTCGATGCGGCCCGAGGTGGGCTGCCACGCGCGCCGCGCCAGATTGTCATAGAGAAACAGTCCCGCGCGAATCATCCAGGCCGGGCGCATGGCGGGCGCGTGCGGCATGACAAAGCGCAGCGGCCACATGATGTGCGGCGGGCTGCGCAGCAACACCTCGCGCTCCTGCAGCGCCTTGCGCACCAGGCCGAATTCGAAGTACTCCAGATAGCGCAGGCCGCCGTGGATCAGCTTGGTGGAGGCCGAGGAGGTGTGCGCCGCGAGGTCGTCGCGCTCGCACAGCACCACGCGCAGGCCGCGCCCGGCCAGATCGCGCGCAATGCCCACGCCATTGATGCCACCGCCGCCGACGAGGACGTCGCAGGTGGCCTGCGCTGCTGCGACTTCTGCGGTCGATCTGGGCATGGCGAAATGGTAGAGGCCCTGCAGATTCCGGTGCCCAGCCGCGCGCCCGATCTGCGGTTGAGCACATGCCACGCACAAAACCCCTCTCCCTTGTAATAGTTCTAATGCGAACTAATATGCATGGCAACTCCTGTTTCTGCCGCACACCATGCCCAAGCCCACCGCCAAACCTGCCCCATTTCTGCCCCTGCTGCGCGAGCTGGTGCGCACCTACCAGGCTTTCGAGCGTTACTCGGCAGGGCATGTGCAGAGCATGGGGCTGACGCCCGCGCAGTTCGACGTGCTGGCCACGCTGGGCAATACCGAGGGCATGAACCCTGGCCAGCTGGGGCAAAGGACGCTGATCACCAAAGGCACGCTCACCGGCGTGGTGGATCGGCTGCAGGCCAAGGGGCTGGTGCAGCGTCTGCCCGACCCAAGCGATGGGCGCGGGCAGATCGTGCGGCTCACGCCAGAAGGGCAGGCCTTGTTCGAGCAGGTGTTCCCCGCGCATGGAGCGCATCTGGCGAGGGCGTTTGCGCGGCTGGATGCAGCGCAGCGCGCTGCGGCCGAGCAGGCGC
>JAGDVQ010000025.1 GCA_023255715.1 Thiomonas sp. | reverse complement strand
TCAGCAGCACGTTCATAGGGGCAAGCGTAACCGCGCGCGCCAGCGGGGCGCGCCCTCTTCCACCACCTCGCCCTGATCGACCTCGGCGGCAATGTCGTACAGCAGGTGCAGGCGCTGGCGGATGTTGCGCAGCGCGGTGCCGGTGCCGTTGCGGCGTGGCGCGGGCGCGTCGTTCATCGCGGGCAGATCGTTGCGCACCGTCACCTCGATCTGTCCCAGCCGCCGGCCGACATCGATGTCGATCCGCACTGGGCGGCTGCTGCGCTCCACGCCATGCCGCACCGCGTTCTCCACCAGCGGCTGCAGGGTGAGCGTGGGAATGCGGATCTGCAGCAGGGAGTCATCCACCGTCCATTGCACCTGCATGCGCGCCCCGAACCGCACCGATTCGATGTCGAGATAGCGCCGCGCCAGGTCGATCTCCTGCTCCAGACTGACCAGGGTGCCGGGCTTGCCCACGCTGGCGCGGAACAGCTCGGCCAGATCGTCCAGCACCGCCTCGGCCCGCTCGGGTTGCTCGCGCACCAGCGCGCTGGCCGCGTTCAGGGTGTTGAACAGAAAATGCGGACGGATGCGCGACTGCAATTCGCTCAGCCGCGCCTGCATGTCGATCGGGGTAAAGGCGCGGGCGCGCAGCTGCAGGTAATGCACGAACACCAGCGCCAGCGCCGCCCCGGCGAGGGCCGCCTGCCAGGGCTGCTGCGCCGCCCCGGGCGCCAGCACGGCAAACAACGGCTGCACCATCAGATTCAGCCCCAGCGCAGACGCGCCGCCCAGCGCGGCCGAGACCCCCAGAACAACGGCAGCGGCGCGCAGGCGCCAGAAGCGCTGCGTCATGCACATCAGCGCCAGCCACAGCAGGGCCGCGGGCTCCACCCACGAGAGCAACAGGAGCATCGGGACATGGCCATCGCCCGCGGGCAGTCGCATCAGCACAACCAGGGCCAGCAGGGCGTTGAGCGCCAGCAGGGCGCGCACCAGGCTGCCGGCCCCACAGATATCGAGGCGCACTGCCGTATCGTTTTGTGTGAGCGGTTCCGCCATGTCCCTGGTGTTGCAGGCCCATCCTGCAAGCCTTCTCTAAAATTGATCGTTTCCGACACTGGCGCCGCGACGCCGTTCTCCCAAGCCTCCCCATGCACGATCAATTCGAACACAAGCAGCAAGCCTGGTCCGCGCGCTTCTCTGAGCCAGTCAGCGATCTGGTGCAGCGCTACACCGCCTCGGTGGGCTTCGACAAGCGCCTGGCGCTGTTCGACATTGCCGGGTCGCTCGCGCATGCCACCATGCTCACCGAGCAGGGCATTCTGAGCGCGGACGATCTGGCGTCGATCGAGCGTGGCATGGCGCAGATCCGCACCGAAATCGAATCCGGCGCATTCGAATGGAAGCTCGAACTCGAGGACGTGCACCTGAACATCGAAGCCCGCCTGACGCAGCTCGTGGGCGATGCGGGCAAGCGTCTGCACACGGGTCGCAGCCGCAACGATCAGGTGGCCACCGACATTCGCCTGTGGCTGCGCGACAGCATCGACCAAACCCTCCATCAGCTGCGCGCCCTGCAGCGCGCGCTGGTGCAGCTTGCTGCGCAGCATGCCGACACCATCATGCCGGGCTTCACCCATCTGCAGGTGGCACAGCCGGTGAGCTTCGGCCACCATCTGCTGGCCTATGTGGAAATGTTCGGCCGCGATGCCGAACGTCTGCGCGACTGCCGTGCCCGCGTCAATCGTCTGCCCCTGGGGGCCGCGGCGCTGGCCGGCACCACTTTCCCGATCAACCGCCCGCGCGTGGCCGAGTTGCTGGGCTTTGACGGCGTGTGCCAGAACTCGCTCGACGCGGTGAGCGACCGTGACTTCGCGATTGAATACAGCGCCTGCGCCGCGCTGATCATGGTGCACATCAGTCGCTTCAGCGAGGAGCTGGTGCTGTGGATGAGCCCGGCGTTCGGCTTCATCGACCTGGCCGACCGCTTCTGCACCGGCTCGAGCATCATGCCGCAGAAGAAGAACCCGGACGTGCCCGAACTCGCGCGCGGCAAGACCGGACGCGTGACCGGCCATCTGATGAGCCTGCTGATGCTGATGAAGGGGCAGCCCCTGGCCTACAACAAGGACAACCAGGAAGACAAGGAGCCGCTGTTCGACACCGCAGACACGCTCATCGACACCCTGCGCATCTTCTCCGACATGGTGGGGGGCATCCGCGTCAAGGCGGCCGCAATGGAGCGCACCGCGCTGCAGGGCTATTCCACCGCCACCGATCTGGCCGACTATCTGGTGAAGAAGGGCCTGCCGTTCCGCGACGCGCATGAAGCGGTGGCGCATGCCGTGCGTTTTGCGGTCGAACGCGGCATGGGCTTGGAGGACATCAGCCTGGACGACCTGCGCAGTTTCTCGCCGCTGATCGCAGAGGACGCGCCAGAGGCCCTCAAACTGCAGGGCTCGCTGGCCGCGCGCGACCATCTGGGCGGTACCGCACCCAATCAGGTGCGTTCACAGGTGGCGCGCTGGCAAGCTGAACTCGGCGCGGCATGAGGCAGGCAGCGGACGGCCACGGCCCGCGGCATGGCCGTGCTCAGGCGCGCGGCAGGGTGACGCCGTGCTGGCCCTGGTACTTGCCGCCGCGATCCTTGTAGCTGACCTCGCAGACCTCGTCACTCTCGAAGAACAGCACCTGCGCGCAGCCCTCGCCCGCATAGATCTTGGCGGGCAGCGGCGTGGTGTTGGAAAACTCCAGAGTCACGTAGCCTTCCCATTCCGGCTCGAACGGGGTGACGTTGACAATGATGCCGCAGCGCGCATAGGTGCTCTTGCCCAGGCAGATGGTCAGCACATTGCGCGGGATGCGGAAGTACTCCATGGTGCGTGCCAGCGCGAAGCTGTTGGGCGGAATGATGCACACATCTCCGCGAAAATCGACGAACGATTTTTCGTCGAAGTTCTTCGGGTCGACGATGGTGCTGTTGATGTTGGTGAAGATCTTGAATTCGTTGGCGCAGCGGATGTCATAGCCGTAGCTCGAGGTGCCGTAGCTGATGATGCGATGGCCACCAGCCTCGCGCACCTGGCTGGGCTCGAAGGGCTCGATCATCGCGGTGTTTTGCGCCATGCGGCGGATCCACTGATCGGATTTGATGCTCATGATGTCGGGGCAGTCTGGTTCAACCGGACTGCTGCAAGAAGACGGAAAGCCGCAACCATACCGCATCGACAGGCGCATCGATGCACACACGCTTGCGCCGCGTGGTCAGTCCACTCTTGATGTGCACAGCGCGACGCGGCAGCGCGCAACACGTCGCCAGAAAGTCGGTCAGTGCGGCGTTGGCCTTGCCGTCCACCGCGGGCGCGCCCAGCCGCACCCGCAGCATGTCGCCGTGTTCCCCGTCGAGTTCCGTGCGTCGCGCATTGGGCACGACATGCACATCGAGCAGACTTGCTGCGCCGTCGGGGTGAAGCCAGGCGGGATGGCGAGACGATGAGGACATGCGGATCGCAGAAATGAAAAACCCGGGCGGCCTGCCCGGGCTGGAAAGAAAGCGCTGGGCGGTCCCAGGCCTTCTTGCCGCCCCTTGAGGGGCAACCAGATGCGCTGAACGCTCAGGGCTTGCTGGTCGGGAACGGCCAGGCTGCTTGCGGGTTCAGCTTGGTTTGCGCAGGCGCTGCCTTCTTGGCAGGAGCCGGCGCAGCCTTCTTCGCCGGCGCTGCCTTCTTGGCGGGTGCCGCAGCCTTCTTCGCCGGAGCCGCTTTCTTCGCAGGCGCAGCCTTCTTCGCCGGGGCCGCTTTCTTTGCAGGTGCTGCGGCCTTCTTCGCCGGTGCAGCTTTTTTCGCAGTTGCCATGGTGATTCTCCTTGATCAAGTCTTGTGAAATTGAGCCGGTCGCCAAATCGCGTCCGAGCGCCTCACGGCCCCGCCTCCCGGCGGTTTCCTGTACGGGACATCGGCACGGCGTTCAGCCGGCACCACCTGCGATCGGCTCAGCGCTGATCCGTGCAGGGGATTCACTTCCCTCGGCGTCCAGGCCATAGCGGGAAGGAATGGGGACCGGCGCGCGCAGCCCGCACCTCTGGACACCCAGAGCGTGCAGCGCCTGCTGGCGCACCGAAAACAATTGATCAGGATTTTTGGCATCACCACGGATGCCCCGCGCTGCGCGCCGCTGAAAAACAGAGGGGGAGGTTCCACCCTCCGGCTCTGCTGGGCCGGATGTCGTTGGGCGGAATGGGCTCGGTCAACAATCACTCTGTTGTGCGTGCTCGCAGGTTATTCGTGCATCATTCCCAGGACAGCGCGCCACCCGACTGATACTCGATCACACGGGTTTCGAAGAAGTTGCGTTCCTTCTTCAGGTCGATCATCTCGCTCATCCAGGGGAAGGGATTTTCCTCGTTGGGAAATAGGGCATCGAGGCCGATCTGCACCGCACGGCGGTTGGCGATGAAACGCAGATAGCCCTTGAACATCGAAGCATTCAAGCCGAGCACGCCGCGCGGCATGGTGTCTTCGGCGTAGCGGTATTCCAGATCGATCGCCTGATGGAACAACCCGGTGAGTTCACGCTTGAACTCGGGTGTCCAGAGGTGCGGATTCTCCAGCTTGATCTGGTTGACCAGATCGATGCCGAAGTTGGCGTGCATCGACTCGTCGCGCAGGATGTACTGGTACTGCTCGGCCGCGCCGGTCATCTTGTTCTGCCGACCCATCGAGAGGATCTGGGTGAAGCCGACATAGAAGAACAGGCCTTCCATCAGGCAGGCGAACACGATGATGGAACGCAGCAGTTCCTGATCATTGCGCTCGCTGCCACCGAACGCCGAGGTGCGGAATGCGGGGTTGGTCAGGGTGTCGATGAAGGGGATGAGGAACTCGTCCTTCTCGCGGATGGAAGCGATCTCGTGATAGGAATTGAAGATCTCGCTTTCGTCCAGGCCGATGGATTCGACGATGTACTGATAGGCGTGGGTATGGATGGCTTCTTCGAAAGCCTGGCGCAGCAGGTATTGGCGGCACTCGGGGTTGGTGATGTGGCGATAGGTGCCCAGCACGATGTTGTTGGCCGCGAGCGAATCGGCCGTGGTGAAAAAGCCGAGGTTGCGCTTGATGATCAGTCGCTCGTCATCGGTCAGGCCGTTCGGGTCTTTCCACATGGCGATGTCGCGCGACATGTTCACTTCCTGCGGCATCCAGTGATTGGCGCAGGAGGCCAGGTACTTGTCCCAGGCCCATTTGTACTTGAAGGGGACAAGCTGATTGACGTCGACACTGCAGTTGATGATGCGCTTGTCTTCGGCGCGGACCCGCGCAGTGGAGGCCGCGCGCTGGCTGTAGAGGTCTGCGGCCACGGCCAGCGCTGGTGCCGGTGTGGACACCGGTTGATGCGACGTCGCTGCACCGCCCATGGATTGAAGTGCACGCTCCGCCTGCGCGGCTTGCGCAGGGCTTGCAGAGTTCGTTTGTGGTTCGTCCCAAGTAAGCATGTTCATGACCTTCTTTAGATTATCAAGTGTTCAGCACAAAGGCTCAACACAGATGAAGTGGTACTGCGTGGTTTGCTTGCTGCGTGTTGTGCAGGCGCATCGCAGGTGGCTTACAACTTGAGCACTTGCGATGCGCCAACCCTGCATGCCGGGCTTACTGACAGGCCTCACACTCCGGGTTGTCGATGGCGCAGAAACGGATGTCACCGGACTGCACCACGGCCTGTGCCGAAGCTGGTGTGGAAGATGCCGTCGAGGCCGCAGCCGACTGGCCTGAGGACTGGGGCACCGCGTTGAGCTGACCTGCCTTGACCGTGGATTTCTCGGCATGCGTGGCCCCGATGGTGCGCAGGTAGTAGGTGGTCTTGAGGCCGCGCACCCAGGCCAGCTTGTAGGTGTCGTCGAGCAACTTGCCCGATGCGTTGGCCATGTAGATGTTGAGCGACTGCGCCTGGTCGATCCACTTCTGGCGCCGCGCTGCCGCTTCGATGATCCACTTGGTATCGGTCTCGAAGGCGGTGGCATACAGCGCCTTGAGGTCGGCGGGAATGCGGTCGATGCGCTGGGTGCTGCCGTCGAAATACTTGAGGTCGGCGACCATCACCGCGTCCCACAGGCCGCGGGCCTTCAGGTCGCGCACCAGGTATTGGTTGATGACAGTGAACTCGCCCGACAGGTTGGACTTGACGTACAGGTTCTGGAAGGTGGGCTCGATGCAGGCATCGACACCGACGATGTTGGAGATGGTGGCCGTGGGCGCAATGGCCACGCAGTTGGAGTTGCGCATGCCATGCTGTGCGATGTGGGCGCGCAGCGCGTCCCAGTCGAGCGTGCTGGAGGTGTCGGCCTCGACATAGCCGCCGCGCTGCTCGGCCAGCAGGCGCAGGCTGTCCAGCGGCAGGATGCCCTGGTCCCACAACGAACCGCCATAGCTGCTGTAGCGGCCACGCTCGCGCGCCAGTTCGCTCGATGCCCAGTAGGCCGCATAGCAGACCGCCTCCATGGAACGGTCGGCAAACTCCACGGCCTCTTGCGAGCCATAGGGAATGCGCAGTTGATACAGGCAGTCCTGAAAGCCCATGATGCCCAGACCCACCGGGCGGTGCTTCATGTTGGCATTGCGTGCCTTGGCCACGGCGTAGTAGTTGATGTCGATGACGTTGTCGAGCATGCGCATGGCAATCTGCACGGTGCGCTTGAGCTTGGCCTGGTCGATGATCTTGGTGCCGTTGGGGCCATCCTTCAGATGCGCGACGAGGTTGACCGAGCCCAGGTTGCACACCGCGATCTCGCTTTCGTTGGTGTTGAGGGTGATCTCGGTGCAGAGGTTGCTCGAATGCACCACGCCCACATGCTGCTGCGGGCTGCGCACATTGCAGGCGTCCTTGAAGGTGATCCAGGGGTGGCCGGTCTCGAACAGCATCGACAGCATCTTGCGCCACAGTTGGACCGCGGGAATGGTCTTGAACAGCTTGAGTTCACCCAATGCGGCCTTCTGCTCGTAGCGGGTGTAGGCCTGCTCGAAGTCCTTGCCGAACTTGTCGTGCAGGTCAGGAACGTCGGCCGGGCTGAACAGCGTCCAGTCGCCGCCTTCCATCACCCGCTTCATGAACAGGTCGGGCACCCAGTTGGCGGTATTCATGTCGTGGGTGCGGCGGCGGTCGTCGCCGGTGTTCTTGCGCAGCTCCAGGAATTCCTCGATGTCGAGGTGCCAGGTTTCGAGATAGGCACAGACTGCGCCCTTGCGCTTGCCGCCCTGGTTCACCGCAACCGCGGTGTCATTGACCACCTTGAGGAAGGGCACGACACCCTGACTCTTGCCGTTGGTGCCCTTGATGTGACTGCCCAGGGCGCGCACCCGCGTCCAGTCGTTGCCCAGACCGCCGGCAAACTTGGACAGCAGCGCGTTTTCCTTGATCGCTTCGTAGATGCCGTCCAGATCGTCAGCCACCGTGGTGAGGTAGCAGCTCGAGAGTTGCGAACGCCGGGTGCCGGAGTTGAACAGCGTGGGCGTGCTCGACATGAAGTCGAAGCTGGACAGCAGTTCGTAGAACGCGATGGCGCTGGCCTCGCGGTCGACTTCGTTGAGCGACAACCCCATGGCGACGCGCATGAAGAACGCCTGCGGCAATTCGATGCGTCGGCCATCCTTGTTCACCCGGGTATCGGCACGGTTGGCGAGAAAGTAGCGGTCGTACAGGGTTTGCAGGCCGAGGTAGTCGAACTGCAGATCACGTTCGGCCTTGAGCGCCGCGCCCAGCCGGGCGAGATCGAACTGGCCCAGCCGCTCGTCGAGCAGTTCGAGTTCGACACCCTCCTTGATGCACTGCGGGAAGTACTCGGCGTAGCGTTGCGCCATCTGCTCCTGCGCCACGTCTTCGCCCAGGGTTTCGCGCCGCATGGTGTGCAGCAGCAGTCGTGCAGTGACCTTGGAGTAATCCGGGTCGCGCTCGATCAGGGTGCGCGCAGCCAGAATGGCCGCCTTGTAGACCTCGAGCATCGGCACACCGTCGTACAGATTGCGCAGGGTTTCCGTGACGATGGGCTCCGCCTTCACATCGGCACTCAGATGGGCGCAGGCCGATTCGATCAGCCCGACCAGCGCGGCCTGATCGAGTGGCTTGCGCACGTTGCCATCGAGCACATGCAGCACGGGCGCGTCAGTCTGCGCGGCCACGGTGGCCTTCTGCTTGGCGCGCTCCTGCGCACGGCGCTCGCGATACAGCACGTAGGCCCGTGCCACTTCATGCTGGCCGGTACGCATCAGCGACAGCTCGACCTGATCCTGAATGTCCTCGATGTGGAAGGTGCCGCCGCTGGGACGGCTGCGCAGCAGCGCGCGCACCACGCTCTCGGTCAGCGCGTTGACGGTGTCGCGCATGCTGGTGGAAACCGCGCCCTGCCCGCCCTGCACTGCCAGGAAGGCCTTGGTCATCGCCACGGCGATCTTGCCCGGCTCGAAGCCCACGACAGCGCCGTTGCGACGAATGATCTTGTAATCGGAAAAATCACCCAGTGCGGTCTGCTGCTGCGTGTCCACATCGCGGTGCGAGGAATGCGGGATCGCAGAAGCAGTTTCGGGAGCGGCGTGGGGGGTCAGGGACATCAGGAACTCCTTGGGACGAATGGCGCTGTGCCGCAAACCCGGTATGCGCTGCAGCACGATGCGACGGGGTTCAGGGACTGCGCGAAATGATTGGGCGGAGCGGGAAAGACGTGCTGGATCGGGGCGTCCGGCGCGCATGTGTGCGCGCATGCAAAGGACGCCGGGCATGTGTTCTCAAACCGCCAAGACACTATATCTAGGGTCGGATCGAATTTCAACCACTATTCGTAGTGTCGAACAAATCGACAGTCCACCCACAGCTTATGCACAGGGTCATGCACAAGCCACGACCGCGCAGCGCGTCAGAAACGGTGGAAGGGAAAGGCGCTCGCGGGCAGGGCGAGACCATTCTTGAGCTGTTTCCAGTCGAAGCCAACACCGGGATCGGTCTTGCGTCCTGGCGCGATATCGCTGTGGCCCGCAATGGCGCGCAAGGGGTAGCGCAACAGCAACTCGGACCCCAGGGCGATGAGCGTGTCATATTGCGCGGGCTCGAACGGCGTGTCATCGCTGCCTTCGAGTTCGATGCCGATGCTGAAGTCGTTGCAGCGCGTGCGCCCGAAAAACTGCGATGCCCCGGCATGCCATGCCCGTTGCGCGCAGGGCACATACTGGGTGAGAACCCCGTTGCGCTGCACCACGAAGTGCGCCGAGACTTTCAGGCCAGCCAGCGCAGCGAACGCGGGGTGCTCCGCCGGATCAAGACGGTTGCAGAACAGTCGCTCGATCGCATCGCCACCATATTGCCGGGGCGGCAGGGCAATGCAATGGATCACCAGCAGATCGATGGGCATGCCTTCTGGCCGGGCATCCGCATGGGGCGACGGCACATGCCGGGCATGCGGCATCCAGCCCATGTCCAGCTGGCTGGCGGCTGGGTGTGGGCTGGCGTTCATCCGGCGAAGTCGTCCGGCGCATCCGCCGGATCATGGATGTTCAGCCGCTCCATGCGGTAGCGGATCTGGCGCAGGTTCAGGCCGAGCAACTGCGCGGCGGCGGTGCGGTTGAAGCGGGTGCGGCGCAGCGCCTCGCACAGAATGCTGCGCTCGACCTGATCGAGATAGGTGCCAAGATCGGGCGGCAGCGGCGTCTGCGCCGCGAATGACACCATGGGCGGCTGATGCGGATCAAGGGGCGGAGTCTCCTGCGACTGCACGGCGTGCGCGACAGGCTGGGCAGGTTGCTGAGACGCCATGGCCCGCGCTGGCAATGACACGTCCGGCACCATGGCCACCGGTGAGGCCACGGCCACTTGCGCTGCATGATCGGGCAGGGGAATGTCATCGGGGCCGAGCAGGTCCTGCATCGACAGCGCCGCCGCACGGTGCAGCAGATTGTCGAGTTCACGCACGTTGCCCGAGAAGCGATGCTGCCGCAGGTGCTGCAGCGCCAGCGGGCTCAGGCGCAGGCCGGGCCGGACATTGTCGCGGCGGATGTCACCCAGCAAGGCCTCGACCAGCAGCGGCAGATCGTCCAGGCGCTCGCGCAGGGGCGGCAAGGCCACGGCGATGACATTGAGCCGATAGAACAGATCCTGGCGAAACTGCCCCTGAGCCACCATCTGCTCCAGATTGCGATGGGTGGCGCTGACCAGCCGCACATCGACGGCGATTTCCGCCGTCTCGCCCACCGGGCGCACGCGACGCTCCTGCACCGCGCGCAGCAACTTGGCCTGCATCGCCAGCGGCAATTCGCCGATTTCATCAAGAAACAGCGTGCCGCCCTGCGCTGCGGCGAAGAAGCCCGCGTGATCGGCCATCGCCCCGGTGAATGCGCCCTTGCGGTAGCCGAAGAACTCGGCTTCGAGCAACTGTTCGGGAATGGCACTGCAGTTCACCGGAACGAAAGGCCCGGCCGCGCGTGCGCTGCACTCGTGCACCGCCCGCGCGGCGAGTTCCTTGCCCGTGCCCGACTCGCCCTGAATCAGCACCGGCGCCATGCTGCGCGCCACGCGCTGCAGTGTCTGCTTGAGCGCGCGCATCACGGTGGACTCGCCCACCATGCGCTGCAAGGCGCTGCTGACCGGCGCCTGCGCTTCCACAGCGGCAGTAGCGATGGCCGCATGCACCGTGCGGCGCAGCGCAGCCAGATCCACCGGCTTGCTCAGATAGTCGAACGCCCCGGCCTTGAGCGCGGCCACCGCGTTGCCCGCGCTGCCGTAGGCGGTGATGACAATGGACTTCTCGTGGCGGCCGGGCTGGCTTTCCAGCCAGCGCAGCAGATCAAGGCCCTCGCCATCGGGCAGGCGCATGTCGGTGAGCATCAGGGCGTAGTGCTGCCGCGACAGGTGATCGCGCGCCTGCGCCACGGTCTCCGCCACGTCGATCTGCCAGCCCTCGCGCACCATGCTCAGGGTGTAGAGCTCGCGCAGGTCCGGCTCATCGTCCACGATGAGAATGTGCACATCTGCTGGATTCATGTCTCGGGGCCCGGTGCGGTCTGGATGACGAAGGAACCACGCGCCTGCGGCGTCCCCTCCCGCTCGACGCGGTACAGCAGGCGCGCGCCATTGCGCAGACAGAGTTCGTGGGAAATATATAAGCCCAGCCCCACGCCCCGAGTGCTGGTGGTGCGAAAGGGCTCGAACAGTTGTGCGCGCAGTTCCGCATCGATCAGCGGACCATCGTTCGCCACTTGAATTTCGCGCACCCGTTGCGCGCCGAGCTGGCGGATTTCAATGGCGCGCGGCTGATTGCTGGCATAGCGCCGCGCGTTGCTCAGCAGGTTGACCAGCACCCGGCGCAGATGCAGGGCGTCGAAATGGATCTGCGCCGTGTCGTCCTGGATGAACAGGCCGATGCGGCCCGCATCAGGCGCATCGAACTCGGCATGCAATTCATGCAGCAACGGCGCGCACAACATCAGACCGATCTCGCGCGGTGCGCTGCGGCCAAGCTCCAGCACGTCTTCCACCGTGCGGTTGATGCGTTCGACATTCTGGCCGATGAGGTGATGCAGACGTTCGAGCTGCGCAGCATCCGTTGCAAACTCTTTGGCCAACTGGTTGGCCTGGCCGATGGCGCCCAGCGGGTTGCGGATCTCGTGCGCCACGCTGGCCACCAGCCGCCCCATGGCCGCCAGCTTTTCCTGCTGGATGCGGGCGTCGATCTCGCGCAGGTCCTGCAGCACGATGAGGTAACCCACGCCACCCGGCAGATTCTCCAGGGTGGACAGGCGCAGCAGCAACCTGCGCCCCGCAGGCGTGCGCACCTGGACCTCCAGCGCCTCCTCGCCGTCGATGGCCATGCGCTCGATTTCCTGGCGCACCACGGCAGCGACCGGCAGATCACCCAGCGCCTTGCGACCGCCCAGCCAGCGCGCGGTCACGGCATCGCTCCAGGGCAGATCCAGCAGTTGCTGCGCCGCGGGATTGAGCGCCTCCAGCACCATGTGCCGGTCCACCACCATCACTCCGTCATGCTGCGCCTCGATCACCCGCTGGTTCAGCGCCATCTGCCGCCTGGCCATCGACTCGCTGGCGCTGGCGCGCGCCCCCTGCCGCGCCAGCCGCTGCGACAACTGCCAGGTCAGCACTGCCACCGCAAAGTAGGCGGCGCCGACAAATGCCGCATTGAGCAGATGCTGCTCGGCCTCGGCCACACCGGCGAACAAGCCAGACACCGCGCTCCCGAGCAGGATGAGCGTCACCAGCGCAGCGACAAACAGCGTCAGGGACAACGTACCATAAATGCCGGCCGCCAAGACAGGCAAGGCATAGATCAGGGAAAACTCGCGCGACGGATAACCTGCGGTGAACTGCAGCACGGTGAAGACCAGCAGATCGACGGCAATGGCGACCAGAACCTGCCAGGCCAGGCCGCCGCTGTGGCGGAAACTCCACCACAGGCTCAATCCCGTCTGCACCGCGTAGGCTGCAGCCATCCAGTAGCCCAGAGTGACCGCCGACGGCTGGCGTGGCGAGGCCGCCTGCAGCATGGGCAGCAACACCAGCCAGCCCAGCAACATCAGGGCCATGAGCAGCCGCGCCCCGGCCAGCACGCGAAAGGTGCGCAGACGTTCGCGGCCCAGACGCGACGAGGGAACGAACGCCAGCCCTGCAGGCGAGGTGGAGGGCGCGAACATCGAGCGCGCAAACGCACTTTCAGCGGCTGGCGCCGCAGCCGACCTACGACCCCAGGCGGGCATGCTCTTCACTGCAATACGGCTTGCCATCCCGCATGACGCAGCGACTTGCAGGCGAATGCACGCCACAGTGCGCACAGGGCAACATGGGCTCGGGCACCCGGGGGGTCTTGCGTGGTGGATTGGGCGGCGGCACGTTCCTGGATTGCTGCGATTTTTTGATCAACATCAGCCCGACAATCACCACGACAAACAGAACCAGATATTTCATCGGTGCAAGATCACCTGCAGCACAAAGCGCGAGCCGATGTAAGTCAGCATCAGCAGCACCGTGCCGGAAAACAGCCAGACCAGCGCCCGCGTGCCCCGCCAGCCCAGAAACACCCGGCCAATCATCAGAATGCCGAACAGCACCCAGGCGGCGATGCCGAAGACGGCCTGGTGATTGAACTCGAACGGCCTGCCGAACAGTTCTTCGCTGAATGTCGCGGCGAAAATGAGCGAGGCCGTCAGCAGCACGAAGCCCACACCCGCCAGCCGGTAGGTGAGTTTTTCCAGCGTGAGCAAAGGCAGGCTGCGCGACACACCGGCCACCGATCCCTTGCGGCGATGGAGCGAGCGCTCTGCCGTCCACAGCAAAATGCCATGCAGGGTTGCCGCGCCAAACAGACCGTAGGCCGCGATGCCCATGGCCCAGTGCAGCGCGAAGGTCGGCCCCGCTCCATACGGCGGGGTGAAGCCCCCGGGAAACACCCAGGTGAGCAAAATGGAGACTGCCGCCAGCACGCAGATCCAGCTGCGCAGCGTTTGCAGCGGGTAATACAGACTCTCCACCCAGTAGACCGCAGCCACCAGCCAGAAGGTCACCGACAGGGCCTGGGCGAAACCGAAATGCGGCTGCAGCTCGCCGTGCAGAACCAGGGCAAAGGTCACGGTCTGCGCAATCCAGGCCAGCGCCATCACCCAGGTGGACCAGCGCTCCGAGCGCTGCATCGCGCCGGTCACCGCGCCTTCCGCATGGCCGAGTGCCATGACGGGGCTGGGCCGCGACAACAGGGCGGCCAGCATGTACAGCGCGAAGGCGAGGCTATTCACTAAAATCGACATGTTTCGAGTTTAACCGAGCCCTTTGCTGTCAAGAGGTGCCTCCAGCAGCAAAGCCGGGCTGCCCGCAGACGGTGCTCCGCGCCGTCCAGTCAGCCTGCACACCAGACCTCCTCACCCCATGCTCAACAATCTCACCCAGCGCCTGTCCCGTGTGGTCAAGACCCTCAAGGGCGAAGCGCGCATCACCGAGTCGAACATCCAGGACATGTTGCGCGAGGTGCGGCTTGCGCTGCTGGAAGCCGACGTGGCCCTGCCCGTGGTGCGCGAATTCACCGCGCGGGTGAAGGACAAGGCGCTCGGTCAGGACGTGGTTGGCTCGCTCACCCCGGGGCAGGCCCTGGTGGGCGTGGTGCAGCGCGAGCTGGCCGATCTGATGGGCGGGGACGCCGTGCCGCTCAACCTCGCCACCCAGCCGCCAGCCATCGTGCTCATGGCGGGTCTGCAGGGCGCGGGCAAGACCACCACCACTGCCAAGCTGGCGCGGCTGCTGACCGAGCGGCAGAAGAAGAAGGTGCTGACCGTTTCGTGCGACGTGTATCGCCCCGCGGCAATCGCGCAGCTTCAAACCGTCACGGCGCAGGCGGGGGCGGAGTTCTTCCCGTCATCGCCACAGGACAAGCCGCTGGACATCGCCCGCCGCGCCGTGGACTTTGCGCGCAGCCATCACTTTGACGTGCTGCTGGTGGACACGGCCGGACGGCTGTCGGTGGACGAGGCGATGATGCGCGAAATCCAGGAGCTGCACGCCGCGCTCAAACCCATCGAGACCCTGTTCGTCGTCGATGCCATGCAGGGCCAGGATGCGGTGAATACCGCGCGTGCCTTCCACGACACCCTGCCGCTGACCGGCATCGTGCTGACCAAGCTCGACGGCGACGCCCGCGGCGGCGCGGCGCTGTCGGTGCGGCAGGTCACCGGCGCCCCGATCAAGTTCGCCGGCGTGTCGGAGAAGATCGAC
>JAGDVQ010000096.1 GCA_023255715.1 Thiomonas sp. | reverse complement strand
GTTTCGGTCGGCAGGCCGACGAGTTCGCCCGCCTCCAGCCGCCGCACCGCCTCGATGATGTCGCGGGGACGCAGTTGGGCGTCGGTCTGCACCTGCGCCACGTCAGAATGGCTCCAGGCCAAGAATGGCGCAGGTGCGCAGCGCCGTCTGCCGCGCCTCCTCCGGCGTGGCGGCGGTGCAGGTGAGATGCCCCATCTTGCGGCCCTTGCGCGGCGCATGCTTGCCGTAGAGGTGCAGGTGCGCGCCGGGCTGCGCCAGCACGGCGGCCCAGTCCGGTTCGCGCTGCTGGCCTGCGGCGTCGAACCACAGATCGCCCAGCAGATTGAGCATCACGCTGGCGCTGTGCTGCCGGGGCGCAAGCAGCGGCGCATTCACCAGGGTGCGCCATTGCAGCTCGAACTGCGACACGGTGCAGGAATCGATGGTGTGATGCCCCGAGTTGTGCGGGCGCGGGGCGATTTCGTTGGCCAGCAGGCGGCCGTCGCGCAGCACAAAAAATTCCACGCACAGCACGCCCACGTAATCCAGCCCCTGCGCCACCTGACCCGCAGCGCGGCGGGCCGCCTCGGCAATGTCCGCCGTGACCTGCGGCCCAGGAGAAAAACTGGCGAACAGAATGCCGTCGCGGTGCAGGTTCTGCTGCGGCGCGAACTCCACCATCTGTCCATCGCGCCCGCGCGCCAGCACCACCGACAGCTCGAACGCCAGATCGAGCTTTTTTTCCAGCACGCAGTCCACGCCGCCGAGCGCCGCCCACGCTGCGGATAGATCGGTGGCAGACTGTACTGCCACCTGTCCCTTGCCGTCATAGCCCAGCCGAGCAGTCTTGAGAATACCCGGGAACAGATCGGGGTCGATCGCGCCCACGTCGCTGCCCGCAGCCAGCACCGCGTGTGGCGCGCACGGCACGCCCAGGCGCTGGAACAGCGCCTTTTCCTGCGCCCGGTCCTGACAAACGGCCACCGCCTGCGGCGCGGGCGCCAGCGGCACGCGCGACTGCAGCCAGTGCATCGACTGCGCCGGAATGTTTTCGAACTCCACGGTCACCGCGGCGCAGTCGCGGGCGAGCTGTTCGAGCGCCAGCGGATCGTCATAGCGCGCGGCCAGATGGATGCCGGTGACCTGCGCCGCGGGCGCGGCCTCGTCGGCTTCGAGCACGGCCACGCCATAGCCCGCGCTTTGCGCCGCCTGCGCGAACATGCGGCCCAGTTGCCCGCCGCCGAGCACGCCCAGCGTCGCGCCCGGTGGGATGAACTGCGCCGGGCTCATGCCGCGGTTCCCACGCGCATGGCGCGCGCCGCGGCGGTCTGCTCGGCGCGAAAGGCGTCGAGCCGCGCGCGCAAGTCCGGGTCGTGCGCCGCGAGCATGGCCACGGCGAACAGCGCGGCGTTTGCCGCCCCCGCTTCGCCGATGGCAAAGGTCGCCACCGGAACCCCCTTGGGCATCTGCACGATGGACAGCAGCGAATCCTCGCCGCGCAGGTATTTGCTCGGCACCGGCACACCGAGCACCGGAACGGTGGTCTTGGCCGCGAGCATCCCGGGCAGGTGCGCCGCGCCGCCCGCACCGGCGATGATGGCGCGCAGGCCCCGGGCCTGCGCGCTCTCGGCGTACGCAAACAGATCGTCGGGCATGCGGTGCGCCGAGACCACCTGACAGTCGTGCACCACGCCGAAGCGCGCGAGCATGTCCGCCGCGTGGCGCATCACCTCCCAGTCGCTCTGCGACCCCATCACCACGCCGATTGCAGCCATCTGCTCTCTCCTGTGCAACATCTGTAAACGGCTGATTTTAAGAAGCAGTGGAGCGCGCCCCTGAAATCGCGCGCCGCTATGCTCCTATCCAGACGCGCATCGTGCGCCGGGATACACCCCTTGGTATGGCGCCGAACGCCCCCATCTGCCCTGCTCTTTCAGGAGTCGAACATGATTGATGCCACCGTAGCCAATTTTGAAACCGAAGTCGTCGAAGCCTCGAACACCGTGCCCGTTCTGGTCGATCTGTGGGCGCCGTGGTGCGGCCCCTGCCGCGCCCTCGGCCCCATTCTCGAAAAGCTCGAAGTCGCCTATGCCGGGCGGTTCAAGCTGGTGAAAATCAACACCGAGGAGGAGCAGGAACTGGCCGCCGCGTTCGGCGTGCGCAGCATTCCCATGGTCATGCTGCTCAAGGACGGCCAGCCAGTGGACGGTTTCGTTGGCGCGCTGCCCGAAGGTCAGATCCGCGAATTCCTGGACAAGCATGTTCCCGACACCGCACCCGAACAAGGCGATGCAGCCGCAGAGCAGGCCGAGGCGGAGGCAGATCCCGGCCCCGCGCTCTCGCCACTGGAAAAACTGCAGCAAGACCTGGCCACCAACCCGGCCAACGACAACGCGCGCAAGGCCTATGTCGAACTGCTGCTGAAGGCTGGCCGCACCGCCGACGCCAAGCTGGCCTTCGAGCCGCTGGCGGGCAAGGTGCTGGGCGATGCCCGCATCCAGGCGCTGGCCGACTGGCTGGCCGCAGCGCAGGCCGCGCCCACGCTGCCTGCGGTGGCGGCACTGCAGGCCAGCATCGCCACCAACAAGCGCGATTTCGATGCCCGCTATGCCCTGGCGCAGCAGCACATGGCCGCACAGCAGTGGACTGCCGCGCTCGACGAACTGCTCGAGATCCTGATGCGCGACAAGAGCTGGAATGACGACCGCGCACGCAAGACCTTTGTCAGCATTCTGGAACTGATGACACCCGCAGATGCCCCCAAGCCCGCGCCCGGTCAGCCGCCGGTCACCGATCCGACGGTGGAAAGCTACCGCCGCCGCCTGAGCATGACGGTGCTGAGCTGACACCAAAACGCCGACATCAGGTCGGCGTTTTTCATGGTGCCTGCACGCGCTCTACAGTGTGATCTGCGTGCCCAGCAGCTTGAGAAACTGCGCCATCCACGCCGGATGCGCGGGCCAGGCCGGGGCAGTCACCAGATTGCCCTGCGTCACCGCCTGATCGACCGGAATGTCGGCATAGTCGCCGCCGGCTTCGCGGACCTCCGGACCGCAGGCGGGATAGGCCGAGCACTTGCGCCCCTGCAGCACACCCGCCGCCGCCAGAATCTGCGCTCCGTGGCAGACCGCCGCCACCGGCTTGTTGGCGTTGAAGAAGTGCCGTACCAGATCGAGCACCCTGGGGTTGAGGCGCAGATATTCCGGCGCCCGCCCGCCGGGGATGACCAGCGCGTCATAGTCCTCGGCCTTCACCTCGTCGAACGTGGCATTGAGGGTGAAGTTGTGGCCGGGCTTTTCGGAATAGGTCTGCGCGCCCTCGAAGTCGTGAATGGCGGTTTTCACCTGCTCGCCCGCCTTCTTGTCCGGGCAGACCGCGTGCACCGTATGACCCACGGCCAAAAGAGTCTGGAACGGCACCATGGTTTCGTAGTCTTCGGCGTAATCGCCTGCCAGCAGCAGGATGCGTTTTGCAGCCATGTCGAGTCTCCGTTGTCGCCGCACATGCGGCAGGCGCATTGTGGGACGCTGGCCATGAAAAACTCAACCCTGCAAAGCCCCATCACGGGGATTTCTACAATCCCTCCATTCCGCGACGAGAACCCCGAACCCGCCCATGACCACCGCCCTGCTGCAATCCAACCTGCATTCCCTGCCCCTGCTGTCACGCGGCAAGGTGCGCGAAAACTATGCCGTCGGCGACGACCGCCTGCTGATGGTCGCCACCGACCGCATCTCGGCCTTCGACGTCATCATGGCCGAGCCCATCCCGGGCAAGGGCGAAATCCTCACCCGCATGGCGCGGTTCTGGTTCGGTCTGCTGCACGACGTGGTGCCCAACCATCTGCTCGATGTCGATCCAGAATCCGTGGTGGCGCCCGATGAGCGCGATCAGGTGCGCGGCCGCGCGATGGTGGTCAAGCGCCTCAAGCCGCTGCCGGTGGAAGCCGTGGTGCGCGGCTATCTCGCCGGCTCGGGCTGGAAGGACTATCAGGCCAGCGGCGCGGTCTGCGGCGTCGCGCTGCCCGCAGGCCTCAAGCTCGCGTGCAAGCTGCCTGCCCCCATCTTCACCCCGGCGACCAAGGCCGAGCTGGGCGCGCACGACGAGAACATTTCCTTCGCCCGGATGGAGCAGATGCTCGGCGCGGAGCTCGCTACCCGCGTGCGCGACGTCAGCATCACCCTCTACCAGCGCGCCGCCGATTACGCCGCAACGCGCGGCATCCTCATCGCCGACACCAAGTTCGAGTTCGGCCTCGACCAGAACGGCACGCTCACCCTGATGGACGAGGTGCTCACCCCCGACTCCTCGCGCTTCTGGCCTGCGGATACCTGGGCGGAAGGCAGCGCGCCGCCCAGCTTCGACAAGCAGTTCCTGCGCGACTGGCTCGAAGGCGTGCCGGGCTGGAACAAGCAGCCACCGCCGCCCGCGCTGCCCGCCGAGGTCATTGCGCACACCATCGCCCGCTACCGCGAGGCGCTCGAGCGGCTCACGTCCTGAACGCGTAGGCCGCCACCACGCCGGCAAAGAGCGCCAGACCCAGATAGTGGTTGAGGCGGAAGGCGCGGAAACATTGCGCCGGATCGCGCGCGCGGATCAAGGTGTAGTGATGCGCCGCCTGCGCCGCCGCGGCAGCCACACCGACGAAATACGGCCACTGCAGCCGCAGCGCCCAGCCGACTGCGGCCCAGATCGCGATGAACGCGCCGTAGCTGGCCATCACCGCCGCCACGTCAGCACGGCCGAAGGTGATCGCCGAGGTCTTGATGCCCACCTTCAGGTCGTCCTCGCGGTCGACCATGGCGTATTCGGTGTCATAGGCCAGCACCCAGAACAGATTGCCCAGCAGCAGCACCCAGGCCAGCAGCGGCACCTCGGCGCGCGCGGCGGCGAACGCCATCGGGATGCCGAAGCTGAACGCCACGCCCAGGTAAGCCTGCGGCAGCGCCAGCCAGCGCTTGGTCCAGGGGTAGGCAATGGCGATCAGCAGCGCGGCCACCGACATCTGGATGGTCAGCGCATTGGTGGTGAGCACCAGGCCGAAGGCCACCAGCGCCAGCACCGCGCCGACCACCAGCGCCTCGCGGGAGGACACCTTGCCCGATGTGACGGGCCGTTGCGCGGTGCGACGGACCGCACGGTCGAAATCCTGGTCGGCCACGTCGTTGACCGCGCAACCGGCCGATCGCATCAGAAAGGTGCCCGCAGTGAACACGACGATCAGCCACCAACTCGGGCGGCCATCGCTGGCAATCCACAGGGCCGACAGGCTCGGCCAGAGCAACAGCAGAGAACCGACCGGCTTGTCCCAGCGGATCAAGGCCAGCCAAAGGCGCAGACGTTCCATCCGTGCATTATCGCCACGCGGGAGGCCCCGACTGCTTCAGCTTTCCAGCAGCGAGCGCAGCATCCAGGCGGTCTTTTCGTGGATGTCCAGCCGCTGGGTCATCAGATCGGCGGTGGGCTGGTCGTTGACTTCATCGGCCGCGGTGAACACGCCGCGCGCGGTCTTGGCCACCGCCTCATGGCCCTTGACGAGGATGGCGATCATCTCCTGCGCCTTGGGCGGCTGCTCTGGCACGTCGGCCAGGCTGGAGCGAGAACTGAAGCCGTGATAGGAGCCCGGCACGGAAAAGCCCAGCGCTCGGATGCGCTCGGCAATTGGATCGACCGCGTTCCACAGCTCGGTGTACTGGTCCATGAACATCAGGTGCAGGGTGTTGAACATCGGCCCGGTGACGTTCCAGTGGAAGTTGTGCGTGGTCAGATAGAGGGTGTAGGTGTCGGCCAGCAGGTGCGACAACTGCTCGGCAACCTTGGCGCGGTCTGCATCGGAAATGCCGATGTGGATCGGAGTCGTTGAGGCATGCAGGGTGCTTTTGCTCATGGCGATTCTTTCTGTTGGATGGACGGTGGAGGAACCTTAGCGCCTCAGGGCCTGCCGCCGCAAGCACGGGGCTTTGGCAACGGCGCTTTCAGGCGCCGTAGCCTTGCGGGTTGCCTTGCTGCCAGCGCCAGGCGTCGGCGCAGATGGTGTCGAGGCCACGCTTGGCGCTCCAGCCCAGCAGCGTTCTCGCCGCGGTCGGGTCGGCCCAGCATTCGGCAATGTCGCCCGGGCGACGCGCCACGATTTCATAAGGCAGCGCGCGGCCGATGCTCTTGCCGAAGGCCTGCACCATCTGCAGCACCGAGTAGCCTTGGCCAGTGCCGAGGTTGACCGTGAACATGCCTTCATGCGCCAGCAGATGCCTGAGCGCGGCCACATGCCCCTCAGCCAGATCCATGACATGGATGTAGTCGCGCACGCCGCTGCCGTCGACGGTGGGCCAGTCGCCGCCGAACACCCGCAGCTTGTCCAATCGTCCCACGGCGACCTGGGTGATGTAGGGCATGAGATTGTTCGGGATGCCGCGCGGATCTTCGCCGATCAGACCGCTTTCATGCGCGCCCACCGGGTTGAAATAGCGCAGCCGGGCGATGCGCCATTGCGGCTCGGCGCGGTGCAGGTCGGCGAGGATTTCCTCGATCATCAGCTTGCTGCGGCCATAGGCGTTGGTCGCGCTGAGCGGAAAATCCTCGCGGATGGGCACCGAGGCCGGGTCGCCGTAGACCGTGGCGGAGGAGGAAAAGATGATGTTGTGCACCTTGGCGCGCTGCATGGCCTGCAGCAGGGCCACGGTGCCGCCGACGTTGTTGTCGTAATAGATCAGCGGCTTTTCCACCGATTCGCCCACGGCCTTGAGACCGGCGAAGTGAATCACCGCGTCGATGCGGTGTTGCGCGAGCACGGCGTCGAGCTGCGCCGCATCGCGAATGTCGGCCTGGATGAAGGCCGGGCGCCTGCCGGTGATGCGTTCCACCCGTGCCAGCGATTCGGCGCTGCTGTTGCACAGGTTGTCGTACACCACAGGGGTGTAACCCGCTTCGATCAGGGCGACACAGGTGTGCGAGCCGATGTAACCGGCTCCGCCGGTGACGAGAATGGTGGCTGAAGTCATTGGGTGGCTTTGATGGGAGAAGTGGATGGCGGATTTCCCCTATTCTGCCTTGCAGGAATGATGCACGCGCCACGGCCCGGCAGGCCCCGTTACGATGCGCCTCATGGTTGCTGATCATCCCAACGCCCAACTCCCTTCCGCCTGGATCGTCCGACACGCCCATCTGCTGCGCACCGGTGGCACCGTGCTCGACGTGGCCTGTGGCGGTGGTCGCCATGTGCGCTGGCTGCAGCAGCGCGGCCACACGCTGTTCGCCGTGGACCGCAACGCCGAGGCGTTGGCCACTCTGCGCGACATCGCTCAGGTGCAGGTCGCCGATCTGGAATCCGGCCCCTGGCCCTATGCGCAGCAAAGCTTCGACGCGGTCATCGTGACCAATTACCTCTGGCGTCCCTTGCTGCCGCAGATCGTGCAGGCCGTGGCGCCGGGCGGCTTGCTGCTGTATGAAACCTTCGCCCTCGGCCAGGCCAGTCTGGGCAAGCCGTCCAACCCCGCGTTCCTGCTGCGCCCCGGCGAGCTGCTTGACGCCGTGCGACCCGCGCTGCGGGTTCTGGCATTTGAGGACGGCTATGTGAACGCGCCGCAGCCCGCTTTTGTGCAGCGCATCGTCGCGGTGCGCGAGCCCGCCAACGCCCACGCGGCAGACCGATACAATCTTTCGATCTGAACCGCAGCACTCGCAGAACAATGTCCTCCCAACCTCTGGTCATTCGCGGCAGCATCGTCGCGCTGGTGACCCCCATGCACCCTGATGGCAGCGTGGACTACTCCGCACTGCGCAAGCTGGTCGACTGGCACATCGCACAGGGCACAGACTGCATCAGCCCGGTCGGCACCACGGGCGAATCGCCCACCATCCCCGTTGACGAGCACATCGAAATCGTTCGTGTGGTTGTCGAGCAGGCGGCAAAGCGCGTGCCGGTCATGGCCGGTGCCGGAGCCAATTCCACGCGCGAAGCCATCGAACTGTCGCAGCGCTGCCAGGAAGTGGGCGCCGATTGCGTGCTCAGTGTCGTGCCCTACTACAACAAGCCCACGCAAGAGGGCATGGTGGCGCACTTCAGCGCCATTGCCGAGGCAATCGACATTCCCGTCGTGCTCTACAACGTGCCGGGTCGCACCGTGGCCGATATGAGCGTGGACACCGCGCTGCGGCTTGCGCAAGTGCCGGGCATCATCGGCATCAAGGAAGCCACGGGCAATATCGACCGCGCCGCACAGCTCATCAAACGGGCACCGCCCGGCTTTTCCATCTACTCCGGCGACGACCCAACCGCGGTGGCCCTGATGCTGCTCGGCGGCCACGGCAACATCAGTGTGTCGGCCAATGTGGTGCCGCGTCACATGCACGACCTGTGTGTTGCCGCGATGGCGGGCAATGCCGCGCTGGCCAGCAAGCTGCACTTTGCGCTCATCGAGCTCAACCAGATGCTGTTCAGCGACCCCAACCCGATTCCGGTCAAGCACGCGCTGCATCTCATGGGCCGCATCGGCCCGGGTGTGCGTCTGCCCCTGACACCGTTACAGGCTGCGCATCACGCACCGCTGCGCGCGGCGATGCAGGCCCTGGGCCTGCCCCTCGTCGCCTGATCTTCCTGACATTTCGAGACCCATTCGCATATGAATCTATCCACCTCCTGGCGGCTGAGCGCCCTGGCCCTTGCACTGGGTGCTGCGGGCTTCCTGAGCGGCTGCTCCTCGCTGAGCACCGTTGTCCAAGGCAAGAGCGTCGACTACGAAAGCGCCAAACAGGGCAATCCGCTCGAGGTGCCGCCGGACCTGACCCAACTGGCACGACAGGAGCAATACGTTGTGCCCGGCAGTCCCAACGCGCCGGTCAGCGCTCTGGCCTACGACCGCGGCGTGCAGACGGCCGAGCAGGTTGCCAGGAGCAATGCGGTCCTGCCGCAATACCCCGGCATGCGCATCGATCAGGCCGGCGGGCAGCGCTGGCTGGTGGTCGATGCCACGCCTGACCAACTGTGGGAAAAGGTCAAGGGCTTCTGGCAGGAAAATGGCTTCTACCTCACGCAGGCCGATGCCACCACCGGGGTGATGGAAACCGACTGGGCAGAAAACCGCGCCAAGCTGCCGCAGGACTTCATCCGCAAATATCTGGGCAAGGTGTTCGACAGCCTGTACGACACCGGCACGCGCGACCGCTTCCGCACCGTGTTCGAGCGCACCCCGGACGGCAAGGGCACGCAGATCTACATCACCCACCAGAAAATGAAGGAGGTCTACAACTCCAACGACAAGTCGACCACGGCGTGGGAACCCGCCACACCCGACCCGGAGTTGAACACCATTTTTCTGCGCAAGCTCATGGTCACCCTGGGCATGAGCGAGGAGGCGGCCAAGCAACGGGTAGCGCAGCCGGTACAGATCGCGCAGCCGGTCGCATCGCAACTGATCGACAACGGCCTGGCCCTGCAGTTGCAGGAAGGCTTCGACACGGCCTGGCGCAAGGTCAGCCTGGCGATCAACACCGCAGGCTTCACCGTGATCGATCGCAACCGCTCGGCTGGGCAGTTTGACGTGCGCTACATCAGCGCCGAGGCCGCGCTCAAGGCATCTCAGGACAGCACCGGCTTTTTCGGCAAGCTGTTCGGCAAAAAGGAATCCGAGCCCAAGCCCGCCGACTACCGCATTGCGCTGCAATCTTCCGGCACGCAAACCGTGGTGTCGGTACAGACGCTGGAGGGCAAGCCCCTGCAGACGGACGACGCACGCAAGATCCTGCAGATCCTGCAGCAACAGATTCAATAAACCGCCCGGGTCCTGAGCCGGTCTGCATCGATCGGCTCAAGACATTTCGGGGCAACAAAAAAGCCGACTTGCGTCGGCTTTTTTGCATCTGCAAAAGACAGATTACTTGGCAGCGCTGGCGCCAGATGCAGCAGCGGCCGGGGCCGAAGCGGCAGCAGGAGCCGAAGCGGCGGGAGCAGCTTCTTGTTTCTTGCCGCAGGCGGCCAGGGCGAGAGCGGCGATCATGGATGCCAGCAGAATGGACTTTTTCATTACTTTCCTCTAAGCGTCAGTCAAAATGGGCGGGAGCCCGACAAAATTCTTTACCGTCCTGATTGAACCTAACTGCAACCAGAACCGGTATGCACATCAAGCTCACACATAAGTATAGATGGACTTCGGGTATTCCCCGTGTTGCAAATTTACGGTTGAAAAACCAACTGTCGCTTATTTGTCACAATCCCAGCGTCGTTGCGGGAAACGCGGTGACAGCTTGTTGCCAAGTCTCTTCAAAAACCTGGTGCATTGCGTGCAGACGGGTTGCGCTGCGCACTTGTTCACCCGACATCCAGGTTGCCGTATGGGCGTAGATGGCGCGGTTTGGCGTCCAGATCATCTCGTGCAAGCCGCGCGCCCTTGTCTCGGAAATCTGCCGACATTCGATGACATGCGCGAAGTCGCGGCGAAACGTCGCGAAGCGGGCAAAGCGCTGGCGCACGGTGCTCCAGTCGAGCGCCAGCATGCGCAGCGCGGCCGGTCGCCTGGGATCACGCAATGCCCACAGCTCCAGTTGACGCACAAAACTGGTTTGCTGCAGAGGCCAGCCGCTGAAATCGGCACTGAAGCACAACAACTGTGTTGCGGTTTGATCGGCAACAAGACCGTGCATGGCGGAGTGTGCATCGGCCCTGGAGTCGAAGGGCGTGTCCAGCGCCTGCGCCAACTGCGGCGGCGCGTCGTTGCGATCCGCAGCGTCCATGTCAGCCTCGGCGGGTTTTGCCTGTGGCCGCTGCAGCGGTCGCCATGTCGCCGGTGAGCAGCCATCCCTGAGCGCACCACTGCGCCAGCACGGCGAGTTCGCCCGTCGTTGCACCCTTCAACTGCAAGGCGCTCAGCCTGTGCTGATCTGCCAGAGTGCGCAGCAGACCCGATGGCGCCAGTTCCGCAGAGACAGCCTCGCCATTGATGAACACCGCCTGCGCGGTGTAGAGCATTTTGCTGCGCCGATCCAGGCGGCAGCCGGTTTGCTGGCAGGCGCGCCGCAGACTTGCCAGGCTGGCTTGCGGGCTCTCGAACCAGACCTGCGGCTTGGGGGTGGTGAGGTAGGTGCCCAGAACGGACTCGAACACGGTTGCATCCGGTTTGAGCCGCGCGAACGCCTGTGCGGCAAACTTCACCATTGCGGGCGGCAGCAAGGCGGGGGGAGCGCCCACGCGCAGCGGCGGATCGGAATAGATCGGGCCGCCGTGCTGGGATTCGGCCAGTTGCCACAGCACTTCCTTGAGCAACTCGCCCTGCGGCGGTGCGCGAAAGCCGATGGAATAGGTCATGCAATCGTTGCCCACGGCGATGCCGTCATGGCCCCAGCCGGGGGGCAGGTAAAGCATGTCTCCGGGCTCCAGGATCAGGTCTTCTTCGGGCTCGAAATGCGCCAGCAGCTTGACCGGCTTGCCCGGCTGCAGCGTGGCGTCCAGTACCGGGCCGATGCGCCAGCGCCTGCGCCCTGCTGCCTGCAGCAAAAACACGTCATAGGCATCCTGATGCGGGCCGACGCCGCCACCATCGCTCGCCCAGGAGATCATCAGATCGTCCAGACGCGCATCCGGGATGAAGCGAAACTGCGACAGCAGTTCGCTCGCGGCGTCGACATGCAGGTTCACGCCCTGCACCAGCAGAGTCCAGTTGCGCTGTTCCACCGGGGGAATCTGCCTGCGCGAAAACGGGCCATGATCGAGCAGCCAGCGCCGCCCATTGCGCTGCAGCAGGCGCGATTCCACGTCTTCATCCCCCGCCAGGGCGAACAGTTGCGCGCGGCTGAGCAGCGGAGCGAAACCGGCGAACGCCTGACGCAGCAGCAGCGGCTTGCGCTGCCAGACCTCGCGCAAAAAACGCGTGGCAGTGAAGTGCCCCCAATTTAATGTCGCGTTTGACATGCTTGTCATGTTCCAATGCGGGCGAACTTTTGATCGTTCCCCGTTTCCATTCATCAATTCCTGCGAGCATACCCATGAAAATCACTGAAGGCCTTGTCGCCACCCTGTCCTGGCGCATGACGGACTCGCAAGGCGAGTTGATCGACGAAAACACCGAGGGGGACGACTTCTATGTGGGCGGTGACGACCTGCTGCCGCGCATGGCCGAGCAGATGATCGGCAAGGGCCCGGGCGACAGCGGCGACATCTACCTCCAGCCCGAGGATGCCTTTGGCGACTATGAGCCCGATCTGCTGCTGGTCGAAGACCGCAAGCTGTTTCCGCCCGAGCTGGAAGAGGGCATGATGTTCGAGCAACTGCCCGAAGGTTGCACGCCGGGCAACACCGATGTGTTCTATACCGTGACCGAGATTCACGACGACAAGGTGCTGCTCGACGGCAACCACCCGCTGGCTGGACTGGCGCTGCGGATCGAATACACCGTGCTCGACGTGCGCGAGGCCGATCCGGACGAAATCGAGGCAAAGAGCGCGCTGCTGGACAGCGCAGATGCCGGTCTGTTCCTGCCCGGCGAGAAGTAAACCAGGACTCAGCGCGAGTCGGTTCTGGAGAGTTCGCGCAGCCTGCGGGCCTGCTTGCGGCTGCGCCATTCCAGCCGCAGGTGCAGGCTCCAGCCCAGCCGCGTGACCGCGTAACCGACCAGCGCGAGCAGCAGCGCCAGCAGCGGCACACCGACGAACAGCGGCGTGCCCAGGTTCAGTGCCCAGTGCGCCAGTGCCACGGTCGAGTCCCACAGGTGCAGCCAGTCGAAATCCGGCGGCGCGGTCAAGGGCTGCACCTTGTGCGCCGGGCTGACCGAAGTACCCAGCTTGTACGCCAGCAGATACAGCGGCACGATGGTGATGGGGTTGCTGTAGAGCGTGACCACCAGCGCGATCGGAAAATTGCAGCGCAGCAGCATCGCCAGCCCCCCGGCGGTGAGCATCTGGAACGGCCCCGGAATCAGCCCGCCGATCATCCCGGCAGCCACGGCCAGCGCGACGCTGCGGCGGTTGAGGCTCCACAGCGCGGGATGACCGATGTACCGGGTGAACGGCCGCAGCCAGCGACTGTGCTGCATCGCCTCGAACTTACGCACCAGCAGCTTGGCCCAGCGTCTTGCCATGTGCGATTCCCTGCGCGTAGCGGCCTTCAGTGCGCGCCGGTGGAGCCGAAACCGCCGCTGCCGCGCTCGGTGGCGGCAAAGTCGTTCACGACCTGCCAGCTTGCCTGCACCACCGGCACGATGACCATCTGCGCAATGCGCTCCATCGGCTGCACCGTGTAGGGCTGGGTGCCGCGGTTCCAGCAGCTCACCATCAGCGGGCCTTGGTAGTCGGAATCGATCAGCCCGACCAGATTGCCGAGCACCACGCCGTGCCTGTGACCCAGACCGGAGCGCGGCAGCAGCATGGCGCACAGACCGGGATCGGCGATGTGCATCGCCAGCCCCGTGGGGATGAGCTCGGCCTGTCCCGGCTGCAGCACCAGCGGCGCATCGATGCAGGCGCGCAGATCCATGCCGGCGCTGCCCGGGCTGGCATAGGCTGGAAGCTGGTCGCGCAGGCGCGCATCGAGCAGGCGGACAGCGATCGTCGTCATGCGTGTTTTCTTTCGGGCAAGGGAAAGCCGACGCGGCAGGTCATCTGCCAGGCGGGGTTTGTGCTGGGCTGTCGGATGCCTCGAGGCGCCGGGCAACCTCGGCGACCAGCCGGCGCGCCAGATCGATCTTGCGGCCAGCGCCCAGCGGATGGTGACCGCTGGCGTCGAACAGCTCCAGCCGGTTGTCATCCAGGCCGAAGGTGTCCGGCCCGAGATTGCCCACCAGCAGCGGCACGTTCTTGCGTGCCCGCTTGGCTGCGGCATGGGCGATCAGGTTCTCGCTCTCGGCGGCAAAACCCACGCAATACGGCGGCTGCGGCAGCGCAGCCACGCTGGCGAGGATGTCGGGGTTGGTCTGCAGCGCGATCGCGGGCTGAGGCGCATCGGGCGATTTTTTCTGCTTCTGCGCCGCGACCTGCGCGGGCCGCCAGTCGGCGACCGCCGCGGTGGCGATGAACACCTGCGCCTGCGCGACCCGCGCCATGACCGCGTCGAACATCTGCTGCGCGGTTTCCACGTCGATGCGCTGCACGCCGAACGGCGTGGGCAGTGCGGTGGGGCCGCTGACCAGCAGCACCTGCGCGCCCTGCTCAGAGAGCACCCTCACACCCCGGCCGGCAACCGCAACCGCGTCCTTCTCGCCAGGCTCGCCGTAGAAGAGGCACCCAACTTTCTCGGATAGCTGCTTGAGCTGCTCGAGGGCGCCCGGCCGGTACGTGTCTGCGGAGATGAGGCCGACCTTGAAGCCCCTATTCTGGAAGTAGTAGGCGAGCTTAGCGGCGGTTGTAGTCTTACCGGAGCCCTCGACTCCGACCAGCAGTATGGTGTAAGGCTGCCTGCTCGGCTTTAACGTGCCCGCGCTCTGGCCTCCAAGCAGCGAGACCAGCTCGTCGTAGAGAAGCTTCAGGAGCAGCTCCCTCTTGGAGAATCCCGGAGGCTGCTCCGCGCTCTTAAACTTCTCCCTGATCCTCTGCGACACCTCGAGAACCAGTTTGGGGTCGACGTCCGCCCTCAGCAGCGTTCTCTGTAGGTCGCGAATCACGGCCTCCAGCTCCTGCTCATCAACGTACGCCGCCCCCCGTATCCTCTTGACTATGCTCAGCAAGCCCTCGCGTAGCTGCTCCATCCCGCCACACTCACCCGCGCCCTGATCATTTATGCATTCGGCCCCAAGGACCCGCCCTCTTCGAGCGCCTAAGCCTCTAGGTGGGTGAAGGTTTAAAAACTCACGGGCCGCTCCCCTTGGGCACTGATGGTAGGGGTGAAGTACGACCCTCCGGGGATGCTCATCGAGGCCGTGGCGCAGTATCTCAAGGAGAACGTGCCGGAAGTGAGACCACCCGAGTGGGCGTTCTACGCCAAGACGGGCTGCTTCAAGGACAGAGTTCCCGACGACCCCGACTGGTGGTACAAGCGGTGCGCATCGCTTCTGAGGAAGCTCTACCTGTACGGGCCCGT
>JAGDVQ010000179.1 GCA_023255715.1 Thiomonas sp. | reverse complement strand
TTTCCCGCCAAAGGGGCCGCCAAGACAGAGATCAGCGTGTGGAATTTCCGATTTCACCAGGTCCTCTAGCGGCACCCACCTGCGATAGGTGTAATGCGTGATGCCGTGCTGTCTGCAAAGCCGATGCAGGTTCTGCGCCTGCATTGGGCTACCGCCGATGAAGTCAAAGCGAATCGGCAAATCGGTCAGCGTGGCAGCGGCGATCACAACGATTTCAATGCCATGTAACGGCAGCATTGAGCCATAAAAAAGCACCGAGAACGCATCCTGCACAAGCGGCTGGACTGCCTGACCTGACGAAACGTCGACCTCCAGTGCGCCAACTGGAAGCGCCAAGAGTTTTGCGCGAGGTAGGCCGAAATGCTGGACATAAAAATCAATGTGGGCACTGGTATCGGTCAGAATCAGCTCGGCATTGCGCAAGATGCCACGCTCCAACCAGCGCATGAAGGGGGCAATAACTTGCCCCATCCATCCCGCCTTGTTTTCCTCGCTCAACGCCGCAGAGGGAGACATCAAGGCATCGAAGACCAACGGCTTGCCACGCGTCAGCAACCGCACGGGCCAGTAGATCTCATGGCCACGAAACCCAAGCACATAGACGTCTGGCTTGAAGCTCCTTTTTAGACGCAGCAATTGCAGCCACACCTCAACATAGCGCGCAAGGCCTTTGCTGGAGTTCCGCGCCTCGCGAACCTCTACGCCAGAACACGATGCCAATCCACTCAAAAGGCTCTGACTGCGTACATAGTCAGGCGCCCTGTAGGCAAGGATGTATGCAACCTTCAAGATTCGTTTGTTGAAAAAAGGGCCAGGCAACTGCTGTCAGATCAAAAAAACAGGTGTCTAGCTATGGTGCACTTGCGACAGGGTTAGGCCTGACCCTGACTCAGACCGTCATTACGCTGGATCACTGGATCATGCTGGATCAGGATCATGGGGATCATGGGGATCATGGGGTCAGGTCTAGCATTGATGCATTTGCTACGAAGCTAGACCTGACCCTGCATCGACATCGGCATACACATGCTCGACCGCGATCTCGGCGCCCAGACAATCCAGCCGCAGGCTGCCTTGCTCGCAGAGTTCAACCTTCCAGTCGTTGGCGCGGCGGTGGATTTCGAGCAGGGGCTGGTCTTGCGCCACCAGCAGCACCTCTTGCACGCTGGGGATGGTGATGTAGGAGAGCAGTTTTTCACGGCGGTCGATGCGCTCGGTGGCCGGGCTGAGCACTTCGGCGATCAGGCAGGGGCGGGTGAGGAAATGCGGGTCGCCGTCCTGCGGATCGCAGGCGAGCATCAGGTCGGGGTAGTAAAACACGGTGCTGCCGGCGATCTCCAGCCTGAGCTTCATGTCGTTGGTGAACAACTGGCAGCGGCGCGCACGGGCCAGCGGCAACAGCGCGCCAGTCATTGCAGTGACGATGAGCGCATGCCGACGGCTGGCGCCGGTCATGGCATAGACCTCGCCGTCGACGTATTCGTGTCGAGTCTCGGCGTCGCGCTCGCCTGCGAGGTAGTCGTCGATGCTGATGCGGGTCTTTTTCGCTGCTTGTGGTGGCATGGCAAACTGCGTCTGTAGCTGTCCCTGCAAGCATAGAGCACTGCCCACGCATTCCATGAAACTCTCCCGCAAGCGCGCCCGCGCGCAGACCATCAAACTTCCCGCCTCCACCCCGCGCAATCCGCTGGTGGCGGCGGCGCTGCAGCGCAAGGCGGGGGCGCATCGCAAGAGCAACAAGGCGCTGCGGCGCGGGGTGCGCTCGCGCAAAGCCGGGGAATGAATCCGGCGGGCACAGCGAGCGTTGTGCCCGCTGCACAACACAGGGCGGGCGATTTCACCGGCAGCCGCATGGCGACGCCGGACGCCAAACGTAAACTCCGACACACTCCGTTTCAACCGGCCCCGCACATGATCGTCACTCTCGTCCTCGTCGCCCTGCTCGTTGCGCTGCTGTTGTATGGCGTGATGATCTACAACAACCTCGTCGGCCTCAAGCATGCCATTTCGCAGGCTTGGGCGAACATCGACGTGCTGCTCAAGCAGCGGCATGACGAGCTGCCCAAGCTGGTGGAGGTGTGCCGGCAGTCGATGCATTTCGAGCAGGAAACCCTGGAGCGTGTGGTGCGCGCGCGGGCGCAGGTGCAGAGCGCGCGCGAGGCGGGCGATGTGCGCAGCCTGGGCCGCGCCGAAGGGGCGCTGCGCAGCGGGCTGGGCGCGCTGTTCGCGGTGGCCGAGGCCTACCCGGATCTCAAGACCAACGAGGCGTTTGCACACTTGCAGGCGCGCATCAGCGCCCTGGAGGAAAGCATTGCCGATCGGCGCGAGTTCTACAACGCGGCGGTCAATGCGAACAATGTGCGCATCGAGCAGTTTCCCGACGTGATCGTGGCGCGGCTGCTGGCCTTCGGCCCGGCGGAGCTGTTCAAGGTGGCGTCGAACGAGCGGGCTGACGTCGATCTGAAGGGTCTGTTCGCAGCCTCTTGATGTTGCCTGCGCCGCGCCGCGTCTCCTGCCGATGTTGAGCGGTCTGTCGCCCGCCGCAGCGCCGGGGCAGGTGCTGGCGTTTGTGCTGGGCATCGGTGCACTGGGCCTGGTGCAGTTCTTTCGGCTGCAGCGTCGCCGCCGGATGATGGAAGACATGCCGACGGCGCGCATCCGCTCCGCATCGCAAGGCTATGTCGAGCTGATCGGCCAGGCGCTGCCGCCTGATGTGCCGCTGTACTCGCCCATCACCCGCACCCCCTGCTGCTGGTATCGCTACAAGATCGAACGACGCGTGGGCGAAGGCAACGGCAAGTGGAAAGTGGAGGAACAGGGAAAGAGCACCGTGCAGTTCTGGCTGGAAGACGACACCGGCCGCTGCATCGTCGACCCCGAAGGCGCCGAGGTGTTTGCGCGCACGGCAAGCACCTGGACGGGCGCAACCGCGCAGCGCATTCCCGGCACCAGCGAGGTGGCAACCGTGGGCGACAGCGACCATCGCTACACCGAGCAGCTCATCCTGCCGCGCGAGCCGCTGTACGCGCTGGGCTGGTTCACCAGCCTGTCGCCACTGCAGGCCGGGTTGCACGAGGAAGTGCGCGAACGCATTGCCGCGTGGAAGGCCGACCCGGAGCAACGCCGCGCCTTCGACACCAATGGCGACGGCCAGCTCGACATGGCCGAGTTCGAGCAACTGCGCCAGCAGGCCGCCGCCGCAGTGCAAGCCGAACGCCTTGAACGCGCCACGCAGCCGCAGACGCATGTGCTCAAAAAGCCGCAGGACGGGCGCCTGTTTCTGCTGACCACCGAACCGCAGGACAAGCTGGCACGCAAGCTGCGCTGGCAAGCCTGGGCCTGGCTGGCCGCCGGGGTGATGGGGCTGGCATACGGTGGCGCGGGCTTGATGATGCTTTTTTGATTCGCACCCGTTGCAGGCAATACGATGCCGACATGCAATCACCGTATAAATCCAGGAAAGGGGTCAGGTCTAGCGCCGTAGCATATGCATCAAAGCGAGACCTGACCCCAGAAGGCATCTTCGACTTTTTCCTGCCCTGCCCCCGCGGGTTGGAGGTGGCGCTGGCCGAAGAAGTGACGGCGCTGGCCGCGCACAGCTCCACGCTGCGGGCAGGAACACCCACCCCCGGCGGCCTGCCGGTGCAAGGCACGCTGACCGACGCCATGCGCCTGAACCTGCATTGCCGCCTGCCCAGCCGCGTGCTGCTGCTGGGCGGCAGTTGCCGTTATGCCGATGCCGAAGACATCTACCATCTGGCGCGCGATCTGGGTTGGGAGCAATGGTTCGACGTGACCCAGGCGCTGCGCGTGGACGTGACCGCAGAGCGCTCGCCGCTGGAGAGCATCAAGTTCGCCGCGCTGCGGGTGAAGGACGGCATTTGCGACCGCTTCCGCGCGCTGACCGGCGAGCGCCCGGATGTGGACACCGCGCACCCCGACGTGCGCATCCACCTGCATCTGCGCGAGGTCGATGCCCTGCTCTACCTCGACACCAGCGGCGAGCCGCTGTTCAAGCGCGGCTGGCGCAGCGAACATGGCGCGGCGCCGCTGAAGGAACATCTGGCCGCCGGGCTGCTCAAGCTCTCGGGCTGGACGCCGCGCGACGTGCTGTTCGACCCGCTGTGCGGATCGGGCACGCTGGTCATCGAGGCCGCGCAAATCGCCGCGAACCGTGCGCCGGGGCTGAATCGCAGCTTCGGCTTCGAGGTGCTGCGCGGCTTCGACCCGAGCGCCTGGGCCGCGCTGCGCGAGGCCGCGCGACAGGCCGTGCGTCCGGTGGCGCCGGGCCAGTTCTTCGCGGCCGACATCGACCCGGCGAATGTGCGCATGACCCTGGACAACGCCCGCCGCGCCGGGGTGGGGGGCGCGATTGCCGCGCAGCAGGGCGACGTGATCGACGCCGTGCCGCCGGTGGACGCCGCCGCGCTGCCTGCCGGGCAGTCTGCCTGGCTGATCAGCAACCCGCCGTATGACGCGCGCATCGCCCCCGAAGGCCAGGCCGCAGACGACTTCGCCCCGCAACTCGCGCGCGTGCTCAAGCAGCGCTTCGCGGGCTGGCATGTGGGCCTGCTCGCCGCCGACCTGCACTGGGACCGCGCACTGCGCCTCAAACCCCGGCGACGCATCGTGCTGTTCAACGGGCCGATCGAGTGCCGGTTGATGCTGTTCGAGATGCTGGCGGGCAGTGCTCGGGGTCAGGTCTAGCTCGGTAGCACGCGACCGTCTGCATGCAACAAAGCTAGACCTGACCCCACCGACTCACTTCGACTTGAAGGCGATGTCTTCGGCCTGCTGGGCGCGGGTGCCCAGGGGCGATGTGGCCGAGGTGCTCACTTGCGGCGGCGCGGCGGTCTCGGTTTCGGCGGTTTTTTCCGCTGGAGCGTCGGCCTCTTTCATGCCCTGCTTGAAACCGCGCACGGCTTCGCCCAGGTCGCTGCCCATGTTCTTGAGCTTCTTGGTGCCGAAAATCATGATCACGATCAGCAGCACGATCAGCCAGTGCCAGATGCTGAATTCACCCATATCCGTTCTCCCGAGCGGGCGCTGCGCCCAGCACATGCCCGCATCAACTTAGTGCGGCAATTGTCCGCCCAGGTTCAGGCGCGCAGGTGAAAACAAACGCAACAACGGTGGCAAAGACCCGCGCATCCGCGACGCCGTCACGCTACGCGTCATCCGCCCAGCCACGGGCGCGCTCCACCGCGCGTGCCCAGCGCGCCATGCGGTGTTCGCGCTCGTCGGCAGACAGGCGGGGCTCGAAGCGGCGCTGCGCCTGCCACAGCGCGCCGAGGGTGGCGGCATCTGGCCACAGCCCGGCCCCCAAGCCCGCCAGATAGGCCGCGCCGAGCGCAGTGCTTTCCGCCTGCACCGGACGCACCACCGGCACGCCAAGCAGATCGGCCTGAAACTGCATCAGCGTGTCGTTCACCGCCGCGCCGCCGTCCACCCGCAGCTCGGCGAGCGGCGCGCCGCCTTGCGCGGCGACATCGGCCTGCATGGCGGCAAACAGCTCGGCGCTCTGGTAGGCCATGCTCTCGATGGTGGCGCGGGCAATATGCGCCGCCGTGGTGCCGCGGGTGATGCCGATGAGCAGGCCGCGCGCCTGCGCGTCCCAGTACGGCGCGCCCAGGCCGGTGAACGCGGGCACCAGCAGCACGCCGTCGCTGCTGGGCACGCTGTCGGCGAGTTGCTGCGCCTGCTGCGCGCCTTGCACCAGACCGAGGCCGTCGCGCAGCCATTGCACTGCGGCACCGGCAACGAACACACTGCCTTCCAGGGCGTAGTGCAGCGGCTGATCTTGGCCCAGCTTCCAGGCCACGGTGGTGAGCAGGCGGGCTTGCGAGGTGACTGGCTGCGTGCCGGTGTGCTGCAGCGCGAAGCAGCCCGTGCCATAGGTGTTTTTCGCCATGCCGGGCTGCAGGCAGGCCTGGCCGAACAGCGCCGCCTGCTGGTCGCCCGCCATGCCGGTGATGGGAATCTCCAGCCCGCCGAGATGCGCCGTGGCGAGCGCGCCGCAGTTGGGCACGATGACGGGCAGCACCGCACGCGGCACGCGCAGCAGGGCCAGCAGGGCGTCGTCCCAGTCGCCGGTGTGGATGTTGCACAGCAGGGTGCGGCTGGCGTTGCTGACATCGGTGATGTGCGCGGCGCCACCGCTGAGCTTGAACACCAGCCAGCTGTCGATGGTGCCTGCGGCCAGTTCCCCCGCCTCGGCGCGTGCGCGCGCACCCGGAATGCGGTCGAGCAGCCAAGCCAACTTGGTCGCGGAAAAGTAGGCGTCGGGCAGCAGGCCGGTGCGCTCCTGCAGTTCTGGCGCATGGCCGTTGGCCTCCAGTTCGGCGCAGATCGACGCTGTTCGGCGATCTTGCCAGACGATGGCATTGGCCAGCGGCCTGCCGGTGGCGCGCTCCCACAGCACCACGGTTTCGCGCTGGTTGGTGATGCCGATGGCGGCCACATCGCGCAGCCCCAGGCCGGCGCGCGCCAGGGCCTCGGTGAATGTGGCGCTCTGTGTGGCCCAGATATCCAGCGGGTCGTGCTCGACCCAGCCGGGCTGGGGGTAGTGCTGCGCAAACTCACGTTGCGCGCTGGCCAGAACCTGCCCCTGCAGATCGACGATGAGGGTGCGGGAACTGGAGGTGCCCTGATCGAGCGCGGCAATCACCGGCATGTGCGCGCTCCGGTCAGGGGTCGATCACGCCTGCGCACACATCCGTCGGCGCAGCGGCCACATGCCCCACGACGGGCACCATTTTCAGCCCCGCCGAAGCAATGCGGCAGGGCGCGGCCACGACCCCACAGCCCGCAACTGCCGCAGCGGCACAAAGCAATGCAATCAACAGTCTGGGCATGAAGCGGGTCTCGTGGTCTTGTTCGAGCCATTATGCCCTGCGCCCTGCTGAACCAAGGCTGAAGGCGCAACAGTTCAACGGAACCCTGCCGCCCGCAGCGACACCGATCCACTGCAGGCACCGCGACACTCCGCGTTGCGCAAATCCAATCGAAGGACATCCCATGAAAGCTGCCGACGTTGCCAAGACCGCGTTTTCCATGCCGCTGACCAGCCCCGCCTACCCGCCGGGGCCTTACCGTTTCATTGACCGCGAGTTCTTTGTCGTGACCTACCGCACCGACCCCGAGGTGCTGCGTGCGATGATTCCCGAGCCGCTGCAGCCCGCAGGCGATCTGGTCAAGTTCGAGTTCATCCGCATGCCCGACTCCACCGGCTTTGGCGCCTACACCGAGTCGGGCCAGGTGGTGCCGGTGCTCTACAAGGGTCAGCCCGCCACCTATCAGATTGCGATGTACCTCGACGACGAGGCGCCGATCGCCGGTGGGCGCGAAATCTGGGGCTTTCCGAAAAAGCTCGCCAAGCCGCAGATGAACGTGGTGGCAGACACGCTGCTGGGCACGCTGGACTATGGCCCGGTGCGCATCGCCACCGGCACCATGGGCTACAAGCACCGCGCACTCGACCCTGAAAAGGTGCTGGCGTCGCTGCGGCAGCCCAACTTTCTGCTCAAGATCATTCCGCATGTGGACTGCACGCCGCGCATCTGCGAACTGGTGCAGTACGACCTGGAAGACCTGGTGGTGAAAGGCGCCTGGGAAGGCCCGGCCGCGTTGGAACTGCATGCGCATGCGCTGGCGCCCGTGGCCGCGCTGCCGGTGCTGGAGGTGGTGTCTGGCGTGCACATCCTCACCGATCTCACCCTGGGCCTGGGCCGGGTCGTGCACGATTATCTGAAGCAGTGAACCCCCGCGAGGCCGCGACTGCCCGCCTGGATTGGTGAATAAAATTGCCTGGGAAGCTGGTTTGCATCGCCAGACCGATTCCCGCGCAACAGCGTGCCTGACCATCGTGCTCACCCCATATTCCGGGGACTTTGTCAGGAAATAGTCGCGCAAGCCGTGTGCCGCCGACACTGATGCGCTAAATTGAAACTTCCACTAATCCATCCGTTCACACAAATTTCATGAAGAACTCTCTACCGCTTCATCCACGACAGCAATGCCGACTGACGGAGGCCGCTCATGTCTGAAAAGATCGGCGGCATCGACCGCATCGACCGTCGCCTGCTCACGCTGCTGCAGGAGGATGGCCGCATCGCCAACCTGCGTCTGGCGCAACTGGTCAACCTCTCTCCCACTGCAGTGCTCGAGCGCGTCAAGCGCCTCACCCGCGACGGCTTCATCCTGGGCTATGAGGGCCGCCTCAACCCCGATCTGCTGGGCGCCGGGCTGATGGTGTTCGTCGAGGTACAGCTCGACCGCTCCGTGCCCGAGAGCTTCGAGAAGTTCCAGTCCGCCATCAAGGCGCGTCCGGAAATTCTCGAATGCCACATGGTGGCCGGCAACTTCGACTACCTGCTCAAGGTGCGCGTGGCCGACATGGCGGCGTACAAGACCTTTGTCTCCAACGTCATCGCCAATCTGCCCGGCGTGCGCGAAACCCGATCGTTCGCGGTCATCGACGAGGTGAAGAACACCACCCGCCTGCAAGTCGAACTCTGATCGACCCGCAGCCACAAGGCGGCGTGCGCGAATCTGCCCGGTTCGCACACGCCTTTTTCATTTTGCGGTCTTGGGCGTCAGCAGCACCAGCACGGCGCAGAGCACCATGAAACCGGCCAGCACCAGAATGCCGCCGTTGGTGCTCTGCGTGGCCTGCTTCACCCAGCCGATGATGGACGGCCCAAAAAATCCCGCCAGATTGCCCAGCGCGTTGATCAGCGCAATGCCCGCCGCCGCCGCACTGCCCGCCAGAAAGGCATTGGGCAGCGCCCAGAACAGCGGCAGCACCACCATGATGCCCACGGTGGCCAGGGTCAGCGCGGCCATCGCCAGCGCGGTGTCCGTGCTCCACACGGTGGACAGCACCAGGCCCACGGCGCCCAGCAGCGCCGGAATGGCCACATGCCAGCGGCGCTCGCGGCGCCTGTCCGAGCTGCGTCCCACCAGAATCATCGCCACCACCGACACGCCGTAGGGCACCGCGACCAGCCAGCCGATGAGGAGCGGATCGGTCACGCCAGTCGTCTTGATCAGCAGCGGCAGCCAGAAGCTCAGGCCGTAGAGGCCGATGACCACGGAAAAGTAGATCAGCGCCATCAGCCACACCTTTGGCTCGGCCAGGCCCTGCAGCGCGGAATGCGCAGGCTTGGTCTGCGCCTCCTGGTCGAGCGCGAGCTGCAGCGCGGCCTTTTCATCTGCGCTCAACCACTTGGCATGCGCAATGCCGTTATCCAGATAGAACAGCGTGACGAGGCCCAGCACCACTGCGGGCAGGCCTTCGAGTACAAACAACCACTGCCACCCCGCCCAGCCGTGCTGGCCGTGGAAATGGTGCAGGATCCAGCCCGATACCGGCCCGCCGATCAGCCCGGACAGCGGCACCGCGCTCATGAACCATGCAGTCATCTGGCTGCGCCGCGCCGCCGGATACCAGTAGGTCAGGTAAAGGATGATGCCGGGGAAAAAACCCGCCTCGGCCACGCCGAGCAGAAAGCGCATCACGTAGAACTGCGTCGGCGTGGTGACGAACAGCGTGGCCGCCGAGATCAGCCCCCAGGTGATCATGATGCGCGCAATCCACACCCGCGCGCCCACCCGGTGCAGGATGAGGTTGCTCGGCACCTCGAACGCAAAGTAGCCGAGAAAGAAGATGCCCGCGCCCAGGCCGTACACCGCGTCGGAAAAGCCCAGATCGCCCTTCATCTGCAACTGGGCAAAACCGATGTTCACCCGGTCGAGGTAGGCGATGAAATAGCACAGGATCAGAAACGGAATGATGCGCCAGCCGATGCGGCGATAGACCTGCTCCGAGGGCGGCGGAGCGGTGTGTGCGGACAGTGATGCCATGCGTGTCTCCTCGTCGTTGTGAACGCGGGCGCTTTGCCGCCCGTCGATGCCGCCGGTCAATGCGGCGCGCCTGCCGCAGTCCGGGCCGAATGCGCGCCGACCACGAAATATTTTTGCTCCGCCAGCGCCTCGTACAGCGGTGGCGTGAAAACATTCGCCACCCGGCTGCTGATCAGCGCCGTGGCCATGAGCGGAATCACCAGCCCACCGCCGTTGATCATTTCCATCACGATGACGAAGGAAGTCAGCGGCGACTGCGTCACCGCGGCCAGATACCCCACCATGCAAATGGCCACCAGCGCCGATTGCGGATACTGCCCGAACCACTGGCTGACCCACTGCCCGAAGCCCGCACCGATGGACAGCGACGGCGAGAACAGCCCACCCGGAAGCCCCGTGATGTAGGACAGCACCATGGTGAGCCATTTCACCAGCGGGTAGTACCAGCTCACCTGCTCGCCGTGGTTCATCAGCAGGTGTCGCGCCTGGTCGTAGCCGCTGCCCCAGGTCTGCCCGGCCGAGGCGATGCCGATGAGCGCCACCAGCAACCCCAGCCCCGCGCCCCACACCAGCGGCGAGCGCTCGCGCCAGGCCAGCAGCTGCGCCGGAATCCAGCGCGTCTGCCTGAGCAACGCCAGGTTGAACGCGGCCCCGGCCAGTCCGCACAGCACCGCGGCAATCACCACCGGCAGGATGAAAGCAACGGGGAAAATGTCCGGCGCGGTGATCTGGCCAAAGTACAGATAGTTGCCCGCCAGCGCCAGCGACACCAGGCCGGAAAACACAATGCTGGTGATCAGCACCCCGTTGGTACGCACCTCGAAGCTGCGGGTGAGTTCCTCGATGGCGAACAGAATTCCGGCCAGCGGGGTGTTGAACGCGCCCGACAACCCTGCAGCAGACCCCGCCAGCAGCAACATGCGCTCCATGCGCAGCGACACCCGCGGATAAAAGCGCCGCATCTCATACATGATCGACGCGCCGATGTGCACCGTCGGCCCTTCGCGGCCCAGGGTGAGCCCGCCGAGCATGCCCAGCAGCCCCACACCAACCTTGCCCACCAGGATGCGCAGCCCGAACAGCCGCCGGATGCGCGAGGGGTCGGGCGGGCCGTGCAGCACGCCGATCACCTGCGGAATGCCGCTGCCTTCGCTGCCGATGAACCAGCGCCGTGTCATCCACACCCCGGCCGCGGTCAGCGCCGGAGTAATGAGCAGGGCCAGCCAAGCGCGGCCATCGATCCAGCGCAGAAAGAGCGCCAGCACAACGTCGGTCCAGTTGGCAAACTGCACCGCCGCCAGGCCCACCAGCACCGCCCCGACCCACAGCACCCCGTAGTTCAACCACGATCTGCGGAGTTCCTTACGGGTCAAGCGCCAGAGTGCGGCGGGGCGGAAGCGAGGATGCATGCAAACGAAGAATAGGGGAAACCGGCCGAACGAGGAGACAGACCGTGCGGCGTGGATGCAGGGGGAGCACACAGCGTAACCGCAGCCCTCGGAGCAACATACTGCCCGGGGTAAAACGCAATAGAAACAAAACGTTGCGCGTGTCCATGCTTGCAACTCAGGCATTGCACCTAAGGGTTTTTACGAAGTAGGATAACCCTGCTTTTTTGACAAAAGTTAAAACACTAACGCGTTCACAACCGCGAACCCCTTGCGAGAAAGTTCCACATGCGTTCCTTAAACCAACTCACCGTGCCGGAAAAACTGCTGCATACCGGCTTCATTTTTCTGGTCTGCATTGGCATGCTGTGCGCCGAAGCCTATCTGTACGTCACCCACTCCGGGCTGGACGGAAAGACCGGCGTGACCCTCAGGGACATCCAGATTTCCTACTACGGCAACCGCGACAGCAGCAAGCTGCAGACCGTGCTGCCCACCATGCTCACCAACGCTGGCGTGCCCAAGGAGCAGTGGCCGCAACTGCAAAAGACCATCGATGACTGGGTGGTCGGCGGCCAGACCAAGACCGGATACGAAACCGAGATCAAGCCCATCCTCGCACAGCACTGTCTGATGTGTCACAGCGCGGCGATGAGCAAGCAACTGCACAACCCACCGCTGGCCACCTACGAGGACGTGAAGGCCGTGGCCAAGGTGGATACCGGCATGTCGTACAGCTCCATGCTGATGACCGGCATGGTGCACCTGACCATGCTCGGGGTCATCTTCTGGATCGCCGGATGGCTGTTTCTGCAGACCCGGGTGCACAACCAGATCAAGGCGATCTCGGTCATCACCCCGTTCGCCGCGATGCTGCTCGATTTTTCCGGCTGGTTCCTCACCAAGCAGAACCCGGACTTCGCCTGGTTCGTGCTGATCGGCGGTGCGCTGTCCTGCCCCATCGCGATGCTGGAAATGGGCGTGGCGCTGTTCGACATGTGGATCGGCCTGCCGAAATTCCTGCTGCAGCGCATCGTCGCCGAGGTACCCAAGTCGGTCGCCCGCCCCGCGACGGCCTGACGGTTCCTTGCGCGATCGCCTCCCCTGCATCGCGGGGAGGCTGCTGCCCAAGATCACCAAAACACGTCATGCGCGCTCCTTAGAATGCGCCGCATGAGCACCGTCCCCACTCCCGCCTCTCCCTTGTGCGTCGTGGTCCTTGCCGCTGGCAAGGGCACGCGCATGCGTTCCGATTCTCCCAAGGTGCTGCAGCCCCTGGCGGGCAAGCCGCTGCTGGGCCATGTGCTGGGCACGGTGCATCAGCTTGCGGCCGAACGCACGGTGGTGGTCACCGGCTTTGGTGCGCAGCAGGTGCAGCAGGCTTTCGCCCACCAGCCGCACCTGCGCTTTGCGCTGCAGGAGCCGCAGCTCGGCACCGGGCATGCGGTGCAGCAGGCGCTGCCCGAACTGCCGGATCACGGCGTCTGCCTGGTGCTGTATGGCGACGTGCCGCTGGTGAGTGCAGCCAGCCTGGTGCCGATGGTGGCGCAGGCGCGGGCCGGGGCGCTGGCGCTGCTGACCGTGGAACTGCCCGACCCCACCGGCTACGGCCGCATCCTGCGCGGCGCGGGTGGCGCGGTGCAGGGCATCGTCGAACACAAGGACGCCACGCCCGAGCAACGCGCAATCCGCGAGAGCAATACCGGCATCCTGTGCGCGCCGCTGCCGCAGTTGCGCCGCTGGTTGGGCCAGTTGCGCAACGACAACGCACAGGGCGAGTACTACCTGACCGACGTGGTGGCACTGGCCGTGGCCGATGGCGTGCCGGTGCAGGCGTTCACCGTGGCCGACACCGACGACGTGCTCGGGGTGAACGACCGCAAGCAACTGGCGCATCTGGAGCGTGTGGTGCAGCAGCGCGCAGCAAACCGCCTGCTCGAATCCGGGGTGACGCTCGCCGACCCGGCGCGGCTGGACGTGCGCGGTGCGCTGCACTGCGGGCGCGATGTGTTCATCGACGTGGGCTGCGTATTCGAAGGCGAGGTGCATCTGGCCGATGGCGTGCGCGTGGGGCCCTACGCGGTGCTGCGCGATGTGCGCGTGGGCGCGGGCACGGTCATCCATCCGTTCTGCCATCTCGACGGCGCGGGCATCGGTGCCGACGCGCTGATCGGCCCGTTCGCCCGCCTGCGCCCGACCACGGCGCTGGCCGACGGGGTGCACATCGGCAACTTCGTCGAGGTGAAGAATTCCACCCTGGGCGTTGGCTCCAAGGCCAACCACCTCAGCTATGTGGGCGACGCCACCGTGGGCGCGCGGGTGAACATCGGCGCGGGCACCATCGTCGCCAACTATGACGGCGCCAACAAGCACCGCACCGTCATCGAGGATGACGCGCACACCGGCTCGAACTCGGTGCTGGTCGCGCCCCTCACCGTGGGCGCCGGGGCCACCATCGGCGCGGGGTCCACCGTGGCCAAGGACGTTCCGGCGGGCAAGCTCACCGTGGCGCGCGCCAAGGCCGTCACCCTCGACGGCTGGAGGCGCCCGGTCAAGAAGAAGCTGGCGTCGTCGCCGGACTGAGCGGCACCCGCGGCGCAAACTTGCTGCGGTGCACCGAAAAGAATGCGCGCACATTGCGCACGTGGTTGGCCGCGGTGAACAGCCGGTGCACCAGCGCGTGATACGCCGGCATGTCCGGCACCAGCAACACCAGCACAAAGTCCGGCCCGGGTGAGACCTGCCAGCATTGCTGCACCTCGGGCACATCGGCCACCAGCGCCTCGAACGCGGCCAGCCGCTCGGCGGTCTGCTCGGCCAGGGTGATTTCGACAATGACGGTCAGCCCCGCGCCGACGCGCTGCGGATCGAGCACGGCAATGCGCCGCTCGATCACCCCCACCTCGACCAGCCGCCGCACCCGCCGCAGGCAGGTCGGCGGGGTGAGATGCGCGCGCTGCGCCAATTCCTGATTGCTCAGCGCGCAGTCCTGCTGCAGCAGATCGAGCAGGCGGCGGTCGGCATCGTCGAGGGAGATGGCATTCATTTCATTCCATTTGTGAATTTGAAATGCAATTTTATTTCATGCGGCTTGTATTGTGAAATTTTCCAGCATTTTCCGTGAAATATTGCCAGCTCATTTCACATCGGTCTGCCTATCATCGCGTCACCGCAATACAAGGGGAGTCTGTCCATGTGTGGAATCGTCGGCGCCGTGGCGCAACGCAATATCGTTCCGGTTCTGATCGAGGGGCTGCGCCGCCTGGAATACCGGGGCTACGACTCCTGCGGCGTCGCCGTCTATGCCAACGGCCAGTTGCAGCGTGCGCGCAGCGTGGCACGCGTGGCCGAGCTCGACGCGCAGACGCATGACCTGCAGGCCTTCACCGGCATCGCCCACACCCGCTGGGCCACGCACGGCGCCCCCACCACCAGCAACGCGCACCCGCATTTTTCCGCCGGGCCGAACAAGGCGGCCGAGTCAGCGCACATCGCCGTGGTGCACAACGGCATCATCGAAAACTACGAGGCCCTGCGCGCCATGCTGCGCTCGGACGGCTACCAGTTCGAAAGCCAGACCGATACCGAAGTCATCGCCCACCTGATCGACCATCTCTACGCCGGCGATCTGTTCGAGGCGGTGCAGGCGGCCACCCGGCAACTGCATGGCGCCTATGCGATTGCCGTGTTCAGCCGGGAAGAGCCACACCGCATCGTCGGCGCGCGCGAGGGCTCGCCGCTGGTCGTCGGGCTCGGCAA
>JAGDVQ010000055.1 GCA_023255715.1 Thiomonas sp. | reverse complement strand
TGTGTATAAGAGACAGGCGGTATAGGGATGCGCCGGATGATGCAGCACCGCATCGGTTTCGCCGATCTCGACGATGGTGCCGAGATACATCACCGCGACCCGATCCGCGATCTGGCGCACGACGCCGAGGTCGTGGGCGATGAACAACATGGCGATGTTGCGCGTGCGTTTCAGGTCGGTCAGCAGGTTGATGATCTGGGCCTGGACCGAGACGTCGAGCGCGGAGACCGGTTCATCGGCGATGATCAGTTTTGGCGATAGCGCCAGGGCGCGGGCGATGCCGACGCGCTGGCGCTGGCCGGCACCACCGACCAGTTCATCTACCTCGAAGACGGCGACGTGGCCGATCTGCAGCTCGGCAAGGTGTGGATCGTGGACCGGGATCACAAGCCGGTGGAGCGCGAGGTGCGCACCATCACGGCCCACACCGCCGCGGTCGAGCTCGGCCCCTACCGCCACTTCATGCAGAAGGAAATTTTCGAACAGCCGCGCGCGATTGCCGACACGCTCGACGGCGTCCAGGCCATCACCCCGGCGCTGTTCGGCGCGCAGGCCGCCGCCGTGTTTCCCGCCATCAGCGGCGTGCGCATCCTGGCCTGCGGCACCAGTTTCTACGCGGGGCTGACGGCCAAGTACTGGATCGAATCCATCGCCCGCGTGCCGGTGGATGTGGAAGTGGCCAGCGAATACCGCTACCGCGACTCGGTGCCCGACCCGAGCGCGCTGGTCGTGGTCATCTCGCAATCGGGTGAAACCGCGGACACCCTGGCCGCGCTCAAGCACGCCAAACAGCTCGGCCACACCCACACCCTGGCCGTGGTGAATGTCGCCACCAGCGCGATGGCGCGCGAGACCGCCATGCAGTTCTTCACCCGCGCCGGCACCGAAATCGGCGTGGCCTCGACCAAGGCGTTCACCACCCAGCTGGTTGCGCTCTACCTGCTCGCCGGTGCGCTGGCCCGCGCCAAGGGCCGCCTGAGCGACGCGCAGGAAGCGCAGATGCTCACCGCGCTGCGCCACCTGCCCGCCGCGGTGCAGAGCGTGCTGGCGCTGGAGCCGCAGATCATCGCCTGGGCTGAAGCGTTCGCCCGCCGCGAAAACGCGCTGTTCCTCGGCCGCGGCATGCACTACCCCATCGCCCTCGAAGGTGCGCTCAAGCTCAAGGAAATCACCTACATCCACGCCGAGGCCTACCCCGCAGGCGAGCTCAAGCACGGCCCGCTGGCGCTGGTGACCGACGCCATGCCGGTGGTGGCCGTGGCACCGAACGACGCGCTGCTCGACAAACTCAAGAGCAATCTGCAGGAAGTGCGCGCCCGCGGCGGCGAGCTCTATGTGTTCGCCGACGCCGACGGCCAGATCGAGGCCAGCGATGGCGTGCACCTCATCCGCCTGCCCGAGCACTATGGCGACCTCTCGCCCATCCTGCATGTGGTGCCGCTGCAGCTGCTGGCCTACCACACCGCCACCGCACGCGGCACCGATGTGGACAAGCCACGAAACCTGGCCAAGAGCGTGACCGTGGAATGAGGCCGGGCGGACGGTTCAGGCTGATGGCTGTTCGCTGGCGCGCATCACACTGAACAAGGCTCCGAGCGCGGCCATGCCCGCTGCGACGATCAGGCCGACCTGGGGAGCATTGGCTCCGGCCATCAGATGAAAGACCACCGAGCTCCCCACGGCGCCTGCGGTCTGGCCCGAAAGCCGTGCGGTGGCCTGCATGCCGCCAGCCGCCGCGCTGCGCGCGCGGGGGGCGGCAAGCAGCATGTTGCGGTTGTTCGGCACCTGGAAGAAACCGAAACCCAGGCCGCACAGCACGGTGCTGGCAACGAGGGGGAGCAGGCGCTGCTCCTGCGTCATCCAGGCGGCCAGCAGCAGGCCCGCGGCCAGGCAGGCGGCACCAAAGGCGCACAGGGCGGCAGTGGACACGCGGTCTGCGAGGCGCCCGGCCCACGGTGCCGCCACGGCCACCGTCAGAGGCCAGGGCGTCAAGGACAGGCCGGTGACCAGCGCGCTTGCACCCAGGCGGTTCTGGACATCGAAGACCAGGGCGACGATGCCTGCGATCTGCGCTGCGAAGCAGCAGATCGACGCCAGCACGGACAGGCGAAACGCAGACACACGCAAGAGATCCAGCGGAATGAGGGGGGCCTCGACGCGCCATTCGCGCGCGACCAGCGCCGCAAACGCGGCAACCGCGATGGCGATCAGCGCAGCGCCATCGCGGGGCGAGGCCGCGAGCCGGTCCACACCGAGCACGAGCGTGGCAAAGCCCAACGCATTCAGCGCCATGCTGGGCAGATCGAGTTTGCGCTGCGTGGGCCTGCCTTGCGGCAACATCCGCAGGGCCAGCAGCGTGACCAGGCCGACCGGCAGGTTGACGACGAACAGCCATCGCCAATTCGCCAGGGACAGGATCACCGCGCCGATGGTCGGGCCAGCCGCCGACGACAGAGCCACGGTCAGCGCGGTCCAGCCGATGGCCCGGCCCAGCATGCGCTGCGGAACGATGGCGCGCAGCAGCGCGGCATTGAGGGCCATGATGCAGGCGCCGCCCAATCCCTGGATGAAGCGTGCAGCCACCAGCCAGCCGAAACCGGGCGCGAGGACGCACAGCGCCGAGGCGAGGGTGAACACGGCCACGCCGCTCACATACAGCCTGCGATGCCCGATCCTGTCGCCGATGGCCGCGCAGGGAAACAGCGCCATGACCAGGGCCATCTGGTAGGCGGTGACCACCCAGATCGCCTGCGATGCGCTGACATGCAACTCGGTGGAGATGGTGGGCAGCGCGACATTGACGATGGTGCCATCGAGCACGACCAGCACGGTTGCCAGCAGCACGCCGACCAGCGCCCAGAGCTGGCCCGGTTCGAGCGCGCCACCGGCGTCGGCCAGGGGCTGGGGTTCACTGCGCGACGGCGTGGACATGCGGGGTGCGTGGAGGCGGTTCAAAGCCGGGGGTGGATCGGGCGGACGATGGTCGCACGGCGTTTCGTGCAGCTGTCAGATTCTGCTCGATCGCGCCTTGCGGCGTGCGGGTGGGCAAATCGCCACAGCCGCACGCTCTGCGCCTGCGGGGAGGGCGGCTTTGCGCAAAGCCCTTCAAGCATCAGCGCGCCGAATCAAAAGAAGCGCGGCCCTTCCTGCATCAGCGCCACCTGCTCGCGCAGTTCGAGAATGCGGTCCTGCCAGTAGCGCGCACTGCCAAACCACGGGAAGGCGGCGGGGAAGGCCGGATCGTGCCAGCGGCTGGCGATCCAGGCGCTGTGGTGCAGCAGGCGCAGGGTGCGCAGGGCTTCGATGAGATGCATCTCGCCCGCATGGAAGTCGCGGAACACGGTGTAGCCACGCAGCAGCGCGTCGAACTGGCGGCGCGTGTCGGCGGCGTCGCCGCTGAGCAGCATCCACAAGTCCTGAATCGCCGGGCCCATGCGGCTGTCGTCGAAGTCGACGAAATGCGGGCCGTCATCGGTCCACAGCAGATTGCCGGGATGACAGTCGCCATGCAGCCGCAGCCCTTGCACCGGGCCCGCGTGCTCGAAGCTGCGCGCCACAAGGTCGAGCGCCTGGTCGCTGATGCCGGTCCAGGCCGGGCGCAGGTCTGGGGGAATCCAGTCGCCGTCCAGCAGCAACTGACGCGGCGCGTGGCCGAAGGTCTCGATGTCCAGCGCGGGGCGGGCGCGGTACGCGGCGCTCGCCCCGACTGCATGAATGCGCCCGAGAAAGCGACCCAGCCATTCCAGGGTCTGCTCCTGCTCAAGCTCAGGCGTGCGGCCACCCTGCCTCGCGAACAGGGCGAAGCGATGGCCTGCGGCGTGGTGCAGGGTGCGTCCGCCGATCAAGAGCGGCGGCACCACGGGAATCTCGCGTGCGGCGAGTTCGAGGGTGAAGGCATGTTCCTCGAGGATGGCGGCATCGCTCCAGCGACCGGGGCGATAGAACTTGGCGATGCGCTGGCTGCCGTCTTCGAGCCGGATCTGGAACACGCGGTTCTCGAAGCTGTTGAGCTGCAGCAGCGTGCCGTCGCAGCGCAGGCCGAGGCTGTCGATCGCATCGAGCACGGCGTCCGGCGTGAGGTTGGCGTAGGTGAGTGCGGCGCTCATGCGGTGGGCGTCAAACGCTTGAGTTCCACGGCGACGGATGCGGTGTCGGTGTTGATCCAGATGGCCCCGTCCTGCACCAGACACTGCAGTTTCATCGTGCGTGCGGTGAGCGCGGCCAGCGCCTGACTGGTCTGCGCGGGAAGCTGGAACACCTGCAGGTTCTGCAGCCGCCCGAGCTTGCCCTCGATCTGCTTCCACCACACCGGGCAACTGCTGGAGTGGCACACGACAACCACCTGCGCTGCACGTCCGCAGGCCTTGCGCAGGCGGCTTTCGTCGGGCTGTCCGATGTCGATCCAGAGGGTGATCTGGCCGGTCAGATCCTTCACCCAGATCTCGGGCTCGTCCACGTCGAACAGGCCCTTGGTCAGCGCAATGCCGTCCTGCGCGTGCAGTGCGAGCATCAGCACCCGCACCATCATGCGCTCATCGGTTTCGGAGGGATGACGGGCAATGGTCAGCGCATGATCGGCGTAGTAGTGCCGGTCCATGTCGGCCACCTGCACATCGGCTTTGTAGATGGTTGCTTTCAACGCCATGATGGGACGCGCTCATGAGAAATACGCCGGGCCGCCCCAAGTGTTTCTTAAACCCTCGGGGGCTGACGCGAGCACGGCAGGTCTGGGGGCGCACTGGGGTAAACGCACATTGTGCTTTGAATGCACCGGCTGCTGCGGTTCTTGTCCTCACGGCCGGTCGCTCGGGTGCACTGCAGCGTGCCCGCTGACCGCCGCGCCGTCATGCGGTTTCAGCCTTGCGAAACCCGGCAAGGCAAGCAGCGGCAACACCGCAAGCGCCAGAAATGTGGCGTGAAAGCTCTCCAGCGCGGGCGGTGCGTGATGCGGCGCGAGCAGCCCCAGCCAGGCGGCACCGAGCGACACGCCGAAGCTCACCGTCAGCTGTTGCAGCAGGCCGCCCAGGCTGGTTGCACGGCTGAGGCGCTCGGGCGCGATGTCGGCATAGGCCAGAGTGTTGGAGGTCATGAACTGCGTGCCGCGCACCAGACCGTACAGCACGATGATCACGCCAATCCACGCCGCCCCGGTGTGGCAGCCGATCAGGGCAAAGCTGGCCAGGCTGGCCGCGCAGGCCACCGCGCTGCCGAGCAGCAGGCGGCGAAAACCCAGTCGCCGCAGCGCACCGCCCACGGTCACCCGCACCAGCGGCGCGCCCAGGGCGGACAGAAAGGTCAGCGCGCCAGACTGCACCGGGTTCATGCCCAGCCCCAGTTGCAGCATGACCGGCAGCAGATAGACCGGGCCATTCATCGCCACCCGGCACAGACCACCTGCAAGCGTGGCGATGGCGAACGCCCGCTCGCGCAGCAGACTCAGATCGACTGCGGGATGGGCGCGCGTGCGGCTGCGGCGCGAAAACGCCAGCAACAGCACCGCCGCGCTCAGTGCCATCGCGGCGAGGGCTCCGCCGGGCAGGTGCGCGGTTCCTTCGAGCACGGCTTGCAACAAACCAACGGCCAGGCCAAACAGAAGGAACCCACCCAGATCGAAAGGTGGCGTGCGCTGTGCGTTGTGCGCACGCAGATACCGCGCCGCCAGCGCCATGCCCAGCAGGCCGAACGGCAAGTTGACATAAAAAATCCAGCGCCACGACAGCGTCGTCGTCAGCCAGCCACCCAGCAGCGGGCCGATGACCGGGCCGATGATGGCCGGCAGCGTGGCATAGGTCATGGCCTTGACCAGCTGCGCGCGCGGAAAGCTGCGCAGCAGGATCAGACGACCGACCGGCGTCATCATCGCCCCGCCCAGCCCCTGCACCACACGCATGGCAACCAGCATGGCAAAGCTGTCGGCAAGACCGCACAGCGCCGATCCCAGAGTGAACAGGCCGAGAGCCGCAATGAACACACGGCGCGCGCCGAAGCGGTCGGCGCACCAGCCGCTCAGCGGGATGAACACCGCCAGCGTGAGCACATAGGCACTCACTGCCAGACTCATCTGCACCACACCGACCTGCAGCGCCCGCGCCATGTCCGGAATCGCGGTGGTCACGATGGTGGCGTCGAGCTGCTCCATCAGGAAGGCGATGGCCACGATCATCGCCAGCAGCGGCCGCGCCTGCGGCGGCGCATCGTTGGGCTCGGGGCAGTGCGCTGTCGTCACAGGCTGGGAGTGCACAACCGCGGACAAGCGGAATCCGGAATCCTTGGACGTCCGCCCTGATCGGCGCGGCCGCGGTGAGTGAGCGAGTTGGTCATCAGTCCGCCTGGGCAAGTGGTGATTGTCCAACAAGACGCCGCTTGCTGGCGGCTGCTGTTGCGCCAAGGCGGCGACGTGAAAAATCAAGCTGCCCCTGCAGTTGTGCCCGGCAAGCGGCGATCTGCACGGCAGCGCGTGCGCACGTCAGTCCACTTTGTGTGAAAAAACTCGCAGTTCGAGCCGCGATGTGTCTTGAATTTACAGTGCGTTTTTGTGCCATTCCCTACACTCATTCCCATCAAAATGAGCAGGAATGGTGTGCGGTCTGTGGCACCAGGCGGCGCACGATTTCAGACGAACATCGCAAATCTCTGTCTTGACGACATCTGACAAACCCATCCACGCCGCGCCCTACAGGGCGCCGCAGACGCATCGCGACTCCTCGATGGATCAGTCCCACCCGTCCAGCAAAACCCGCCGCCCGCAAAGGGCGCTGCTCGTCCTGAACCTCTCGGGTTACGCCATCGGTGCGCTCACGATCCTGGGCTATGGGCTGCTGGGCCTGCTGCCTGTGACCGTGGCGATGGCCTATTTTGTGGTGGGTGCGCTGGTCAATGGCGGGCTGTATGTCTGGTTTCAAGGCCTGCCGGACGAGGCCGTGCGTGCGAAGCGCTATCCGACCTTCGTTTTTCTGCTGCTCAACGTGGCTGTGCAACTGGGGTTCGCGGTGTGGCAGCCGCAGATCGCGTTCATCGCCATGCTGATCCTGATCGGCATCGTGCCGATGGAAGTGCTGCGCTTTCGCCGCCGTCAGATCGTGCTGCTGTATGGCCTGATTGCCACGATGACCTTGATCGCCCTGTTGCTCAGCAAGGGACAGTGGAGCATCCCCGCCGACGGCTGGGCGCAGCAGATGCTGCTCTGGCTCGCCTTCACCGAGGCGCTGGCATTCAGTTTCGTCATGCAGTTGTTCAAGGAGCGCTACAGCCGCAAGCTGATGCAGCAAACAGAACAGATCCAGCACGAATTCAAGACCGTGCGCACCATTGCCTACCGCGACGATCTCACTGGCCTGGCCAATCGCCGCGCCTTCATGCAACAGCTCAATGCCGTTCTGAACAAACACCCCGACCGCGCCCTGGCCGTGGGCATGATCGACCTGGACCGCTTCAAGGTCATCAATGACCGTCTGGGGCACGCGGTCGGCGACCAGTTGCTGATCGCTGTCGGCCAGCGCCTGCGTGGCGTCCTGCGCCAGAGCGATGTGCTGGCGCGCCTGGGCGGGGATGAATTCGTGGTGATGTTCACCCATTACACCTCGCTCGATCAGTTGCGCCTGGTGGCCGACCGCCTGGTCAAGAGCATGGAGCAGGAGTTCGTGGTGCAGGGGCATGCCATGCAGCTTGGTCTGTCTCTGGGCATCGTCATCCAGCAACAGACACAACCCGTGGACGCGCTCACCTTGATGCGGCGCGCCGATCTGGCGATGTATGCCGCCAAGGAAGGCGGACGCCAGCAATTGCGCATCTTCGACCAGCACATGGAAGACGCGCTGCAGGAAAGGGATCGCCAGCTGCACTGGGTGCTCGACGCGCTGCGCGACAACCGGCTGGAGCTGCACTATCAGCCCATCCTCTCGTTCGATCCCAAGGCCGGCGCCAGCGGTGTGGGCATCTACGGTGCGGAAGCCCTGCTGCGCCTGCGCGACGCCGATGGCGTGCACAACGCGGGCGAGTTCGAGGCGGTGCTCGATGATGAGCAGATCGGTGTTCCGGTGGGCCGATTCGTGGTGTCCGCCGCGCTCGAGCAGGCACAGCGCTGGCATGTGGAAGGCCACAACATCCAGGTCAGCATCAACATCAGCCCGCGGCATTTCCTCGATCCGCAATTTCTTTCTGAATTGCGCACGGCACTGGAACGCCACCCGCAATGCCCGCCCGAGTTGCTGGTGCTCGAAGTGACCGAGCACGGCTCGGAGCTCGACAGCAGAATGGCCGGCTTCGTTGTCAACCGCTGCCGCAGCCTGGGCGTGCGTGTGGCGCTCGACGACTTCGGCACCGGCAGCGCCAGCCTCACCCATCTGCAAAAGCTCGAGGTGTCTTCGGTGAAAATCGACCGCAGCTTCACCCGCGATCTGTTCACCAGCGGCGCCGGGCTGAGCATCACCTACGGCCTGCTGCGCACCGCGGCGCTCATGGGGCTGAACGTCGTGGCCGAAGGGGTGAGCACGCCACAACATGCCCTGGCGCTGGCCGCCATGTCCTGCCGCCGCTTTCAGGGCTATGCCATCGCCCGGCCGATGACTGCCGACGCCATGGGGGCCTGGCTGGCCCGGTGGCGCGAACACCTCCCCTGGGCCGCCGTGCTGCCCAGGCAGGCGGAAATTTCGCCCGACGCGATTCATGCCCTGGTCCAGCACAACAATACCGCCCTGCACGCCGAGCGCGGCACCATCGACGCAGAAGAGCGTGCCCGACTCATCAAGGCCGATGCACAACAGCACTGCGCCCTCGGCCTCTGGTGCCATGACAACGCCGCACGCTACAGCAACCGCCCCGGCTTTCTGCGCCTGATGCGCGAACACCATGTGTTTCATACCCGCTTGCGGGAAAATCTGGTCGCCACGCAAGCGGACACAGAACAAGTGGCGAACAACGCCCTGGGTGAACAGAGCCGCATCATTCGGCACCAATTCTGGAACCTCATCCTGCTGGGCGTCGGCACCTCTGCCGACCAGAGCGCGACCGACGCATTCCCGCACATCACCGACGGCGCGTTCGACCCCGCTCCAGCCGAGCCGGGCGGCTTCCTGCCAGGCGACTCAGGGCTCTCGCTCGTGCGCTGAGCGTGCTGCCACCGGGATGAACGACTTGCCATGCGGCAACACTGCACGGACACTTCACGACAAACACAACACACTCCGCCCGTTCCCATGCATTGCGTTTCTCGCCCCGCATCCGCGCCGGCTCTGCGTCCCTCCAGTCGAACATGACACCGCAGCTCCCGGTTCAGGACGATTCGTCTTCTGCGCAGTCCTCCCTGCCGACGGTCACCATTGCAGGCTATGCGCTCTATGCGCTGCTGCTGCTGGCGTATGCCACCCTGGGTCTGCTGCCGTGGGTGGCTGCGCTGGCCTACGCCCTGCTGGGTGCCACGGTCAATCTGGCCGTGCTGAACTGGATGCTTTACGCCCCTTCCCAGGACGCCCGCATCCGCTTTCCCGCATCGCTCTATCTATTGCTCAACGCGGGGTTGCAGCTGCTGTTCTTCGCCCTGCTGCCCAGCCTGGGCGGCCTGTTCATCCTTCCCTTGATCGCCCTGATGCCGGTGGCGGCGCTGCATGCGCGGCGGCTGCAGGCTGCGCTGAGTACCGTGTTTCTGGCCGCGCTCACCTGGGCTGCCGTTCTGCTGAGCCAGGGAACGATGCAGCTGCCGATGCGCAACTGGCAAGAGCGCAGCCTGGCCTGGATCGCGCTGCTGGCCGTGCTGGCGTTCGGCGCGGTGCTGGTTGTCGTGATCGAAGGCTTCAACCGTGCGCTCATCAAGGACAACCTGCGCCTGGGCAATGCCTACAAGGCCCTGCGCCGCTTTGCCCTGCGCGACGACCTGACGGGCCTGGCCAATCGCCGCATCTTTCTCGAATACCTCAATGACCTGATGCAGCGCCACCCCGGACGGCCACTGACCATCGGCCTGATGGATCTCGACCGCTTCAAGGCGGTCAACGACCGACTCGGCCATGTGGTGGGCGACCAGCTTCTGATCGCCGTGGGCCAGCGCCTGCGCTCGGTGCTGCGCGAGGGCGATCTGCTGGCCCGTTTTGGCGGCGACGAATTCGTGGTGCTGCTGCCGGGCTACAGCACCGAACAGCACTTGAGCTTCATCGCCAAGCGGCTTGTCGGCTGCATCGAACAGCCCTTTCTCATCCAGGGCAACAATCTGCAGATCGGCTTGTCGCTCGGTCTGGTGGTGCAGCGGGCCGACGCTCCGGTGGACGCCGAAACCCTGGTGCGACGCGCCGATATGGCCATGTACGCGGCCAAGAAAAACGGCCGCCAGCAATACCGCATCTTCGACCAGCAGATGGAAGATGCCATGCAGGAGCGCCACCGCAAACTGCAATGGGTGCAGTCCGCGCTGAACGACAACCGGCTGGAGTTGCAGTATCAGCCCATCCTGTCGCTCGAACCGCCTTCGGCTTCCATCGCGGCAGCCCGGGTGCAGATCAACGCGGTCGAGGCCTTGCTGCGGCTGCGCGACGCCGCGGGCCTGCACCGCGCGGCGGCCTTCGAGTCGGTGCTCGACGACGATACCCTCAGTGTGGCGGTCGGCCGCTTCGTGCTCGCCGCGGCCATGCGGCAGATCGACGCCTGGTTCGGTGCGGGCAAACGCCTGCAGGTGAGCGTGAACATCAGCCCGCGGCATTTTCTCGACCCGCAGTTTCTCTCCGATCTGCGCAGCGTGCTGGAGCAGCATCCGCAGTGCCCGCCCGAGCTCCTGGCGCTGGAACTCACCGAACATGGCTCCGAACTCGATGGATCCATGGCGCGCTTCATGGTGGCGCAATGCCGCCAGATGGGCGTGCAGGTCATTCTCGACGACTTCGGCACCGGCAGCGCCAGCCTGATCCATTTGCAGCAGCTTGAGATTTCCTCGGTCAAGATCGACCGCAGCTTCACCCACGATCTGTTCAGCAGCGGCGCGGGTCTGAGCATCACCTATGGCCTGCTGCGCATCGCCGAACTGATGGGCCTGCCGGTCGTGGCCGAAGGCGTGAGCTCGGCGCAGCATGCGCTGGCCCTGGTCTCGATGGGCTGCACCCGGTTTCAGGGCTATGCCATTTCGCCCCCGCTGTCGACTGCCGAGTTCGAACCCTGGATGGCGCAGTGGCAGCAGCAGATTCCTTGGACCGCCTCACTGGGCAAGCAGCCGTCCATCTCGGCAGAGGCCATTCAGGCGCTGGTGTGGCACAACGCGGTGGCCATGCGCGCCCAGCAAGATCTGCTCAGCGAAAGCGAACGCCAGGACTTGCTGCAACCCAACGCGGCACTGCGCAGCGAACTGGGTCAGTGGTGTCAGGCCCACCAGGCAAGCTATGCCGACCGGCCCGCTTTCCTGCGCCTGATCCGCGAACTGCATGTATTCCATACCCGGCTGCGCGAGCAGCTCTCCACCAAGAGGCCGATCGAGCCCGTGCAGGCCGCGCAACTGAAGAATCACAGTCGCATCGTGCGGCACCAGTTCTGGAATCTGGTGCTGGTGGGCATTCCCGCTGCCGCAGGGGCGGCGCCGATCCACGCGCAGCCAGGAGACTCGCGAGCGGCCGGGTTTGCCACCTCGCGGCAGCCCACCCTGCCGCATGAGGGCAACACCGAATAAGTCCTTGTGATGAGGCGCGCCGGGGGCTTGTTCCATGTTGCCTCAGGTCAGCCTTCGACCACCCGCACCTGCTGCGCCGCGCGCTTGGCGTTGGCGCGCGCGAGGTCTGTCGATTCAGCCCGCGCCAGCGCCACGCCCATGCGGCGTTTCACAAAACTCTCGGGCTTGCCGAAGAGCCGCAGATCGGTGCCCGGAATGGCCAGCGCGGCGTCCACCCCTTCGAAGCGCACGCCCTGCGCCTGCACGCCGCCATAGATCACGGCGCTGGCGCCCGCGGTCTTCAGCGCCGTGTCCACGGGCAGGCCGAGAATGGCCCGGGCGTGCAGCTCGAACTCGCTCTGCCACTGCGTGATCAGCGTGACCAGCCCGGTGTCATGCGGGCGCGGGCTGACCTCGCTGAACCATACCTGCTCGCCCTTGACGAACAGTTCCACGCCGAAGATGCCGCGCCCGCCCAGCGCCTCGGTGATGCGGCGCGCGATGTCGCGACTGCGCTGCAGCGCAACCGGTTGCATGGGGTGCGGCTGCCAGCTCTCCACGTAGTCCCCGGCCACCTGCACATGGCCGATGGGATCGCAGAAATCCGTGCGCACGGCACCGTCAGCTCCCACGCTGCGCACCGTGAGCTGGGTGATTTCGTAATCGAAGTCGATGAAGCCTTCGACGATCACGCGGCTCTGCGCCACGCGCCCGCCGGACATCGCCGCTTCCCAGGCCGGGCGCACGTCGGCCGGGCCGTCGAGCTTGCTCTGCCCCTTGCCCGACGAACTCATCACCGGCTTGACCACGCAGGGATAGCCGATGCCCCCGTCGATCGCGGCCTGCAGCTCCTCGAGAGAGTCGGCAAAGGCATAGGGCGACGTGGCCAGACCCAGTTCCTCGGCGGCCAGGCGGCGGATGCCTTCACGATTCATGGTCAGCCGCGCCGCACGGGCGGTGGGAATGACGGTGACCACACCCGCAGCCTCCAGCGCCTCGAGCACCGGCGTGGCGATGGCCTCGATCTCCGGCACCACCAGATGCGGCTTTTCCTGCAGGATGAGGGCGCGCAGCGCCTCCGGATCGCTCATCTGGATGGTGCGGGCATGGTGCGCCACCTGCTGTCCCGGCGCGTGGTCGTAGCGGTCCACCGCAATGGTCTCCACCCCCAGGCGCTGCAGCGCGATGAGCACTTCCTTGCCCAGTTCGCCGGCTCCGAGCAGCATCACGCGAGTGGCCGAAGGGGACAGCGGGGTGCCGATGGTCGTCATGTCTCGAATCTCCCAAATGAAAAGGCTCAGAAGGCGCCGGCCAGGGCATTGACCGTCAGCGCCAGGATCACCACATTGAAAAAGAACGCCGCCACACTGTGCAGCAGCACCAAGCGGCGCACATGCCGCCCGGCAATGTTCACGTCCGAGGTCTGAAAGGTCATGCTCAGCACCACGGAAAAATACAGATAGTCCCAGTAGTCGGGCACCTGGTTGTTGGGGAACAGCAGCGCAGGGTCGCCCACCGCGCGCGACGCGTAGTCGCTGTGGGCATATTGCAGCGCGAAGATCACCGAAAAGAACAACCACGACAGCACGATGCTGCTGCCGGCCAGCGCCAGCGTGCCGGGGTGGCCGCGCACCGCGGTCAATTCCACCGACAGCGCGGCGAACACCGCGCTCGACAGCAGCAGGCTGAACAGCAGCACGGTCCAGCGACCCTCGGTTTCCAGCTCGGTGCGGCGCTTGAGCGTTGCGGTGGTGGCGTGTGCCATCATCCACGCGGTGGTCACCAGAAACAGCAGCGCCCCGGCGTCGAAAGCCCACAGCAGGGCAAGCACTTGCGGCATCTGCCCGCCCAGCACCCACCACAGCCCGAGACCGAGGGCCAGCGAGGCGCTCAGCCGTGGACGGTGGCGCAGGGTGCGATACGGTGCGAGAAGCGGATTGGCCATGGGGATGGAAGTGTAGAGGGCGGAACCCGCAGACAGTCGGCAGGCTTGCAGGAGCCTGTCGGGCTGGGGACGCGGATGACTCCCAGGATTCTGCCGGACTTGGGAATCGCGGGCAGCGAATCCGCTGCCGCAGCGCGCCGCACAGCCCTTTTTCGCCCTCCGCGCCCCAAGCCTGACAGACTCCTAGAATTGCGCACCGCAGCACATCCTGCGCCTTCCCGCCCTTCCCTCTCCGACACCCATGAGCGCCGACACCCCTCTCGCCCCGCCCGACCTGTCGCACATCGCCCCGCGCGAGCAGGCCGAAATCCTCGCCCAGGCCCTGCCCTATATCCGCAAATTCCATGGCAAGACTCTGGTCATCAAATACGGCGGCAACGCCATGACCGACCCGGCACTGCAGCAGGACTTTGCCGAAGACGTGGTGCTGCTCAAGCTGGTGGGCATGAACCCGGTGGTGGTGCACGGCGGCGGACCGCAGATCGACGAGGCGCTCAGCCGCGTGGGCAAGAAGGGCACCTTCGTGCAGGGCATGCGGGTGACCGACGAAGAGACCATGGAAGTGGTCGAGTGGGTGCTGGCCGGGCAGGTGCAGCAGGACATCGTCGGCCTGATCAACCACGCCGGCGGCAAGGCCGTGGGCCTGACCGGGCGCGACGGCGGGCTGATCCGCGCGCGCAAGCTGCGCATGCGCGACCGCGACAACCCCGAGGCCGAGATCGACGTCGGCCAGGTGGGCGAAGTGGCTGCGATCGACCCATCGGTGGTCAAGGCGCTGCAGGACGATCAGTTCATCCCGGTCATCTCGCCGATCGGCTTTGGCGAGGACAACGCCGCGTTCAACATCAACGCCGATGTGGTCGCTGGCAAGCTGGCCGAGGTACTGCGCGCCGAGAAACTGCTGCTGCTGACCAATACCCCGGGCGTGCTGAACAAGAAGGGCGAGCTGCTCACCGATTTGACCGCGCAGGAAATCGACGCCATGTTCGCCGACGGCACCATTTCCGGCGGCATGCTGCCCAAGATCGCCTCGGCGCTGGACGCGGCCAAGTCCGGAGTCAACTCGGTGCACATCGTCGATGGCCGCATTCCGCATGCCATCCTGCTCGAAGTGCTGACCGAGCAGGCCTTCGGCACCATGATCCGCTCGCATTGAGCCCGCATTGAACCCCCTCGCACTGGCCTCGTTCAGCGGCGGCAAGGACGCGATGCTCGCCGTGCAGCGCGCCCGCGCGCAGGGGCTCGAGGTGCGCTGGCTGCTGGCCATGCTGGAGGAGACCGGCGCGCGGTTGCGCAGCCACGGCGTGCCGCTGGCACTGCTGCAGGCGCAGGCGGATGCGCTCGGGCTGGAACTGCTGACCGCAGCAGCAAGCTGGGACGACTATCAGGCCGTGTTCGTCGCGCAGTTGCAGGCGCTGGCCGCGCGCGGCGCGCAGGCGGCGGTGTTCGGCGACATCGACCTGCAGGCCCACCGCGACTGGGAGGAGCAGGTCTG
>JAGDVQ010000185.1 GCA_023255715.1 Thiomonas sp. | reverse complement strand
AACCGGCGAGCGATTTCAGCGACATGGACGACGATATTCCGTTCTAGACAACAAACGGCCCGGCGCCTGCGCAGCCGGGCCCGGCGGTGTTTCAAACGGGCTTGCGCCCCACGCCGTCGATCAGTGCGGAGCGGCCAACATGGCCGCGGCCTTCGTGAAGCTCCGCTTCGCGCTGCTCCAGCAGCAGCCAATCGGCCTGGGGCAGCAGGTCGCGCAGCAATTGCAAGGTGTAGAGATGGTCGGGTCGGCCGGGACCGCCGGTGCCGTAAGCCATCTGCTCCAGCGCGTAGCCTTCCACCAGCAACAGACCGCCGGGTTTGAGGGTGCGCCACAGGCCGGAAAACAGCCGCGCGCGCAGGTCCGGGTCGGCAAACTGCACGAAGATGGCGACAGCCGCGTCGAACTGGTCGGGTTTCCAGTCCCATTCGTCCACCGCTGCCACATGGAAGTCCACGGCGACGCCGCGTTCCTGTGCCCACACGCGTGCCTTGTCCACCGCAACCGGCGAGAGGTCGAACGCGGTGACATGGTGGCCTTGCTCGGCCAGCCAGATGCTGTTGCGGCCTTCGCCGTCCGCCGCGCTGAGAATGCGGCTGCCCGGAGCGAGCCGGGCGGATTCACGCACCAGAAAAGCGTTGGGCTCGGCACCGTAATGCAGGCCGGGCTGGGCGAAGCGGGCATTCCAGGTGTCGCGAGGGTTGGCAAAGCCGCCTGCGGGCGGTGTGGCGGGGGTGTGCGGTGTCATGACGGGCAATGCGGTGAAAAAACCGTCATTCTGCGGGCTTATTTGAGTTTCTGCCCGGTACCGTCGAACACCGATACCGTGACCGGAATGCCCTGGCGCACGCTCTCGCCCACGGTGCAGAACTGCTCGAACTGCATCAGCACGCGGTCAAGGCGTTCCATGCCCTGCGCGGCGGCGCCCATGCGGATGTCCACGGTGATCGACAGCACGCGCAGACGGCCTGCGGCGTTGCGGCCAATCTCGCCGGTGGCCGTGGTGGTCAGCCCCTTGGGGTCGAGCTTGAACTTGGTCAGCGCGAAATACAGGCTGGAGCTCATGCAGTTGCCCACGGCGGCAAGCAGCAGGTGCGAGGGCGACGGCCCCGCGCCCTCGCCCAGCGGCGGCGGTTCGTCGGACAGGAGGGCGGGCCGGCCCTCGGCGTAATGAATGTCGAACTGATAGTCCTTGACCTGCCTGAGGGTGACGCTGGGGGGTTGTTTGTCGTCCATGAACGCTCCTGAGTGACGGCGCGGCGAAAGCGCAGCAAGACGGCCATTGTCCGCCGCAATCCTTGCGGGCCGTCTGTTTCAGGTGAACTTTAATGCCAGCGCAATCACTGGGGATGTGGCGGCGCCCCCTAAGATGACAGCCCTGGCCGCACCACCGCGCGGCGTCCTGCAATTCACGGTATTCCCATCTTGGCAACTCCCGAAGAACTCTGGCTCAAGTCGCGCAAAAAGGACATCCGCCCCGCGCTGAATCGCGCCGTGGGGCTGGGGTTGTTTGCCGGCTGGCTGATCATCGTGCAGGCCTGGCTGCTGGCGCGGGTGGTGTCGGAGGTCATCATCGAACACCGGCATCTGGCCGATGTGTGGGCCTATCTCGCGGCGATGCTGCCGATTTTCGCGCTGCGCTTTGTGCTCATGCGCGCGTCGGAAAACGTGGCGTTCGAGGCCGCTGCGCAGGTGCGGCGCGACCTGCGCGGGCGGCTCTACGACCATCTCCAGGCGCTCGGGCCGCTGTGGCTCAACCGGCAGTCCAGCGGTGATCTGGCCAACTCCATCGTGGTCGGCATCGATGCGCTCGAAGCGTATTACGCGCGCTACCTGCCCAGCATGTCGCTGACCGCGCTGGTGCCGCTGTCCATCCTGGTGTTCGTGCTGCCGCAGGACTGGGTTTCCGGGCTGGTGCTGCTGGTCACGGCGCCGCTGATCCCGATTTTCATGATCCTGGTGGGCAAGGGCACCGAGACCATGAACCAGCAGCAATGGCAATTGCTCGCCCGCATGAGCGCGCGGTTTCTCGACAGCCTGCAGGGCCTGACCACGCTCAAGCTGTTTGGCGTGAGCCGCCACGAGGCCGAGGTCGTGGCCGTGCTGACCGAGGACTACCGCATCGGCACCATGAAGGTGCTGCGCGTGGCTTTTTTGTCGTCGGTGGTGCTCGAGTTCCTCTCGACCATCAGCATTGCCATGGTGGCGGTGTTCATTGGCTTTCGGCTGTTTTACGGCGAGATGCAGTTTTTCAACGGCTTTTTCGTGCTGTTGCTCGCGCCCGAGTTCTACCTGCCGCTGCGCAATATGGGCACCTTCTATCACGCCCGCATGGAAGCCATCGGCGCGGCGCAGGGTTTGCTCAAGCTGCTCGACACGCCCATTGCGCCGCATGCCCAGCCCAGCGGCGGTACGCTGAAACTTGCTGCGGCACAGGACGTGCGCATCCGCTTCGAGGCGGTAACGGTCCGCTATGCCGATGACCTGGCGCCCGCGCTCGACGGCCTGAGCTTTTCCGCCCCGGCGCGCGGCCTCACTGCCCTGGTGGGGGCCAGCGGCGCGGGCAAGAGCACGGCGCTGCACGCCCTCATGGCGCTGGTGCAGCCCGTGCAGGGACGCATTCTGATCAACGACACGCCGCTGTCGGACCTCGATCCCGACGACTGGCTGCAGCATGTGGCCTGGGTGCCGCAGCGCCCGCATGTGTTCGAGGGGACGGTGCGCGACAACATCGCCCTCGGACAGGCGACCGCCAGCCACGCCGCCGTGGAGCGTGCGGCCCGCGCGGCGCAGGCGCATGACTTCATCGCCGCCCTGCCGCAGGGCTATGACACCCCGCTGGGCGAACGCGGCATGGGCCTGTCCGGCGGGCAGGTGCAGCGCCTGGCGCTGGCGCGCGCCCTGCTCAAGCCCGCCCCGCTGGTGCTGCTGGACGAGGCCACGGCGCAGCTCGACGCCCATACCCAGGCGCAGGTCGGCGAAGTCATCCTGGAACTGGCGCGCCAGCGCTGTGTCATCCTTGCCGCGCACCGCCTGAGCACCGTGCTGCGCGCCGATCATGTGGTGGTGCTCGACGCCGGGCGCGTGCTGGAACAGGGCACGCCGCAGGCCCTGCTTGCCGCAGGCGGCGCGTTCGCCGCACTGGTCCAGGCACACGCGGCGGCTTCCCAACCGCTGCAGGAGGCCCATCCATGAAGTGGAACCCCTTGCCCGCAGATTTCAACTCCGCCCAGGCCAAGGCCGATCTGTGGCGTCTCATCGGCCTGTTCCGGCCCTACCGCAAGTGGATGTTGTGGGGCGCACTGGCCGCGCTGGTCACGGTGCTGGCGAACGTGGCGCTGATGGCGACTTCGGGCTGGTTCATCGCGCAGATGGCGCTGGTCGGCCTCGTCGGTGCCGCGATGGACTACTTCACCCCGGCGGCATTCATTCGCGGCATGGCCATCACCCGCACGGCCGGGCGCTACATCGAGCGCCTGATCACCCATGAAGCCACGTTCCGGCTGCTGCAGGAACTGCGCGTGTGGTTCTACCAGCGTCTGGAGCCGCTGGCCCCGGCACGGCTGCAGGAGCTGCGCGGGGCCGACCTGAGCAGCCGCATCCTCAGCGACATCGACGCGCTCAACCATCTCTATCTGCGGGTGCTGGTGCCCGTGGGCGTGGCGCTGGTGGGCGGCTTCATCATTCTGGCGATGATGGCGCTGTTCAGCGGTCGGGTGGCGGCATCCAGCCTGCTGTTCCTGCTGCTGGCGGGCGTGGCCGTGCCCCTGCTGACCTTCCGCCTCGGCCATGCGCCCGGCCGCGCCCTGGTGGATCTGCGCGCGCAGTTGCGCAGCGCCGCGGTGGACGGCCTGCAGGGCCTGGGCGAGCTGCGCATCTACGGTGGCACGCAGCGGCAGGCGCAGCGCATCGGCGCGCTGACCGACTCCATGATCGCGCAGCAGCGCCAGCTCAGCCGCGCCACCGGGCTGTCGCAGGGGTTGCTCGGCCTGTGCGCCAATCTGGCGATGTGGAGCGCGCTGTTGCTGGCCATTCCGCTGGTGGGCAGCGCCGACATCACCCCGGCCCAGTTGCCCATGCTGGCGCTGTTCGTGCTCGCCAGCTTCGAGGCGGTGCTGCCGCTGCCGCTGGCGCTGCAGATGCTGGGCGAGACCCTGGCCGCGGCGCGGCGCGTGTTCAGCATCATCGACACCAAGCCGCAGATTGACGAACCTGCCGACCTGCCCGTCCCGCAATGGACGCAGGCCGATGTGCAGATCGACGGGCTGCGCCTGCGCTATCCCGGCCCGCAGGGCGCCGCGCCCGTCTGGGCGCTCGACGGCCTGAGTCTGCATCTGCGCGCGGGTGAGCGTGTCGCGCTGGTTGGCCCCAGCGGCGCGGGCAAGAGCACCCTGGTGCAGGCGCTGCTGCGGTTCTGGGACTATCAGGAGGGCAGCGTGCGCATCGGCGGTCACGATCTGCGCGCCTGGCCGGGGCAGGCGCTGCGTGCGCACATCGCCGTGGTGTCACAGGACACCTACCTGTTCAACACCACCCTGCGCGACAACCTCATGCTGGCCCGGCCCGAGGCCACGCAGGAGGACGTGATTGCTGCGTGCAAGGCCGCGCAACTGCACGACTTCATCACCACCCTGCCCGACGGCTACGACACCTGGGTGGGCGAAGCCGGCATGCGGCTATCGGGCGGACAGGCGCGGCGGGTGGCGATCGCTCGCGCCCTGTTGCGCAACGCCCCGCTGCTCATCCTGGACGAACCGACCGAGGGGCTGGACACGCTGACCGAGCGCGATCTGCTGCGCGACATTGCCCAGTTGATGCAGGGCCGCACCGTGCTGCTCATCAGCCACCGCATCGCCGCGCTGCCCGCTGCAGTGGACCGGGTGCTGGTGATGGAAGCGGGCCGCGTGGTGGAAACCGGCACCCCGGCCGAACTGCTGGCGCGCCAGGACGGCGCCTTCCGCGCGCTGCACGACGCGCTGTAGCGCGCCGACCGGTCAGGTGCCCCGCAACCCGGGCAGGGCGGGCAACAGAGCGCGCAGGCTCAGGCCCTCCTCGCTCAGCGCGGTGGCAATGGCAAGGCGCAGCGGGCCAACGCGGCTGGAGGCGTCGAGCACCAGCCGCCGCACCAGCCGGGCCGGGCCGCGGTCATCGGTGTAGAGCGTGGCAATGGCCTGGGTGGCCAGATACAGCGGACGCGTGGCGCGGCGATGCGCGGCCTCGAAACGCTGCAGACGCTCGGGCGCGCCGATGTCGGTGCCCGCGCGCACCGCCGCCAGAATTTCGCGCGACAGCAGATCCACCCCATGCAGCCCGAAGTTGAAGCCGTGCGCGGTGACCGGATGCATGCCGACGGCGGCGTCGCCGATCAGCGCGAACCGCGGGCCGACGAATCGCTGCGCGTACACGCCGATCAGCGGATAGCTGTGGCGGCTGCCCGCGCGCCTCATCTCGCCCAGCCGCCCCTGGTAGCGCCGCGCGATGTCGCGCTCGAAGTCGGCGTCGGGCAACTCCAGCAGCGCCTGCATCTCGTGCGGCGGCAAGGTGAGCACCACCGAGGACAGATGCTCGGACAGCGGCAGCAGCGCCAGCGTCTGGCCGATGCCGAACCATTCCCACGCGGTGTGGTGATGCGGCTGCTCGTGCTGCATGCGGCACACCAGCATGGTCTTGCCGAAGTCGTGCGCATCCGCGCCGATGCCCATCTTGCGGCGCGTGTCGGAAAAGCGGCTGTCGGCGGCGATCAGCAGTCGGGCGCGGATCGACACCGGGGCGGGCTCGACTGCAGCGCCCTCCCCACCTTCGGCCACGGGCTGCAGCTCGATCTCCACGTGGTCGGCCGCGGTGTGAATGGCGCCGACGCGGTTGCGATCGAACAGCGTCAGCCCCTGCTGCCCCTGCACCGCAGCCCATACGGCGCGGCGGATCTGCTGGTTGGGCACCAACGCGCCGAGTGCCGACTTGCCGCGCAGCGGCGCCACACGCATGGGATGCCTGTCCTCGCCGTTCATCACGATGGCATGCTCCAGCGGGAACACCTGATCGGCAGGAATATGGTCGAACACCCCGGACTCGCGCAGGATGCGCAGGGTGCGCAGGCTCAGCGCGATTTCTCGGCCGTCAAACGGCGGATCGGCCAGGGCACTGGCGCTTTGCTGCTCGATGAGGGCGATGCGCAGACCGCTGTCGGCCAGCGCCCGCACCATGGACAGGCCGGCCGGACCGGCACCGATGATGGCTAGATCGAAGGTCATGAGAGACATCCCATAAAAAAAGCGCAAGAAGGGCGGCGATGAAGCCCGTTACAGCCGCGCCATTTCCAGCGGGGCCTCACCATACACCGCCCGCGCCAGCACCCGCAGCGCGGCACGCAAGCCCTCTTCGAGCACGGGGTGATAGAACGGCAGGGTCAGCAGCTCGGCCACGGTCATGTCGCGCTGGATGGCCAGCGCCAGCAGATGGCCCAGATGCTCGGCGCCAGGCACGCACATTTCGGCACCCAGCAGCTTGCCGCTGCCCGGCTCGGCATAGACGTGCAACTGACCGGCTGCGCGCAGCATGGCCATGGCGCGGGCCTGCTGCGCGAAGTTGAACCCGCCCGTGGCGAACGGCCGCCCCTGCAGCGCCTGCCAGCTCTGCCCGACCACGGCGATCTGCGGATCGGTGAACGCAATCGCCAGGGGCACGCGGCGCTTGAAGCGCGCGGGGCCGTGCAGGGCGTTGAAGGCCGCAATGAAGCCTTCGTCGGACGCCTCGTGCAGCACCTGCAGCTCGCCATTGACATCGCCGGTGAAAAACACCGGAAGATCGCCGATCTGCAGCGTATTGCGGTCAAATGCAGGCAAACCGCGCGCATCCAGCGGCACGCCCAGAGTGTCCAGACCCAGGCCGTCGGTATTGGTGCGTCGGCCCATGGCGGCGAGCACGGCGTCCACCTCGACCACGGTCTCGCCGTTGTCCACCCGCACCGCGCCGTCCGAGCCCTCGCGCAGGGTGACGGCGCGGCCCATGTGGAGCGGAAATTCGGCACCGATGCGACGCTGCGCCTCGCCCTGAATCACCGGATCGGTCAGCGGCCCGAGACTCTCGCGCAGCTCAAAGCCGTGGATCTGCAGCCCGAGCCGGGCGAGCGCCTGGCCGAGCTCGAGGCCGATCACCCCCAGCCCGACCACGGCGATGCGCCGCGGCAGATCGCGGCGCTCGAACAGATCGTCCGTGGTGAGGATGCGCTCGCCAAACGCGCGCCAGGCGTCCGGCACGACCGGACGGGTGCCGGTGGCAATCAGGATGCGGTCGGCGCCGATGACCTCCTCGCGGCCGTCCGGGCGGGTGACGATGACGCGATTCGGCCCGTCGAGCCGGGCGCGTGCGGCAAGGTTCTGCGCGGGCTGCAGGCTGTCGGTTGCGGCCAGCACCCCGGCGACGCGGGCATCGCGGTAGTCGCGCACGCGCTGCAGCACCGCGGGAAGATCGACCTGCAACGCCTCGCCACCCCGAATGCCCAGGGCGGCCAGCGCGCTGCGGCGATGAAAATCGTCCGCTGCCTGGATCAGCGCCTTGGACGGCATGCAGCCCACGCGCGCGCAGGTGGTGCCGTAGGGGCCATGGTTGATGATGACAAAGTCGTCGGTGTGCTTGCGCACCTGGGACAGCGCGGTCAGACCGGCCGTCCCGGCGCCGAGGATGGCAATGCGGACGTGGCGCACGGATGGGGCTCCGGGAAAGTGGACTCCGTGCCAGTCTATTGGCGCGGCATGACCGCCGTTTTGGGCAGGGTCAAGCCGCGTGGCGACGCGCGCTCAGGTGTGATCGTGGACCGGTGCGTGCTCGGCGTCGGCGTGGGCGATGGCGAGCATGGCATCGCGCTTGTCGGCGGTGCCGAACATCGGGCTGGTGCCCACGATCTGATGATTGGCCGCCTTCAGCGTGAAATAGGCTCGCCCATCACTGGCAGTCAGCTTCTCGAACCGCTCGGGCAACACGCTGTTCTTCTTCACCGACGCCATGCCATTCTCGGCGGACGCCTTGCTCTCGTACTGCTCGCTGCTCAACACGGTCGCGCCGTCGTCGGTCTTGAGCGAGAAATGGAATTGACCCTTGTCGTTTTTGTGCAATTCGAAGCGGACTGCCATAGAGGACTCCTGGATGGGTATGCCGAAGCAGGGCCGCGGCAGCCGCCTGTGCGGCATGCGCGCGCCAATGGAAGAACGGCCGGGACGATGCATCCCCGCACGCCCCGAATGGTCTGTGGGATCTGTGACAAATGCAAGACTTCGCCGCCCACTTTTGACAATAGTTGACACAATCTCCGGCTGATCCCCCGATGTTCAGGGGGCCGGGGCAGGGTCAGCTCGCCTGCTGTTCCAGGGCGAAATGCGCCCCCTGGAACTGACCGAGCGCCCCGGTCAGCCAGGGCAGCAGATCGCGCAGGGTGGCGTGCAGCGTCCAGGGCGGGTTGATGAGGAACATGCCGCTGCCCAGCAGGCCGAAGCCGCTGGCATCGGGCTCGCGCACCTGCAGGCGCACATCGAGCCAGTCGGCCTTGCCTGCGATGCGGCGCAATTGCTGCGGCAGCAGGTGCGACTCGCGCCGCTGCAGCACCGGGTACCACACGGCATAGGTGCCCACGGCGAAGCGGGTGAGCGCGTCGCTCACCGCATTGCGCAAGGCGGCGTAGTCGGTCTTCAGCTCGTACGAGGGATCGAGCAGCACCACGGCGCGGCGATCCGGCGGCGGCAGCAGGCTTTTGAGCGCCACAAAGCCGTCGGCACAACGCACCTGCACCCCTGGCTGCGCGCCAAACGTGGCCTCGAGCACACGATGATCGGTGGGATGCAGCTCGAACAGCCGCAGCTTGTCCTGCGGGCGCATCAGCCGCTGCGCAATCGCGGGCGAGCCGGGGTAGTACAGCAAGACGCCGCTGGAGTTGAACTCCTTGATCAGCGAGAGGTAGTCGGCCACGGCCTCGGGAGCATCCCTGCGTGTCCACAGACGTTCGATGCCCTGGGCATATTCGGCATTTTTCTGCGCCGCGGCCTCGTGCAGGGCATAGCCGCCGGCGCCGGCATGGGTGTCGATCACCCAGTAGGGCTTGTCCTTGCGGTTCATGTGGCGCAGGACCTGCACCAGAACCAGATGTTTGAGCACGTCGGCATGGTTGCCGGCGTGAAAGGCGTGTCGGTAGGCGAGCATGGCCGTAATGTAGGGCCTGCGGGGAGGGAAGGGACGGCTTGACGGGCATTGCGCCCTGCGCGCGTGCTGCGCTGCAACCTGCGTGCAGGGCTGGGGCACAATGCGGGAAAACACGTATCGGCGCCGACAGCGCAGCCCTTGACCATTTTTCGCCCGTCATGTCCTCCTCCCCCCTTTCCAGCCAGACTGACCTCAATGCCCTCGATTTCATCCGTTTCGCCGTCGACAGCGGGGTGATTGCCTTTGGCGACTTCACCACCAAGGCGGGCCGGCAGTCGCCCTACTTTTTCAACGCCGGCCTGTTCAACGACGGTGCCATGCTCGGGCGGCTGGCTCAGTTCTACGCGCAGGCCCTGCTGGGCAGCGGCGTGCAGTTCGATCTGCTGTTCGGCCCGGCGTACAAGGGCATTCCGCTGGGCGCAACGGTGGCGGTGGAGCTGGCCCGGCAGGGCCGCAACGTGGGCTTTGCCTACAACCGCAAGGAGGCCAAGGATCATGGCGAAGGCGGCAGCACGGTGGGCGCGCCGATCCGCGGCCGGGTGGTCATCGTCGACGATGTGATTTCCGCCGGAACCGCCACCGGCGAGTCGGTGCGGCTGATCCGCGCGGCGGGCGCCGAGCCGGCCGCCGTGCTCATCGCCCTCGATCGGCAGGAAAAGGCGGCGATCAACGGCCAGACCCTCGACCTGTCTGCGGTGCAGCATGTCAGCCGCGAATACGGCCTGCCGGTGATCGCCATCGCCAATCTGGGCACCTTGCTGGAGTATCTGACTGCCAGTGGCAACGCGGACCTGGCGCGCTGGCGGCCTGCGGTGCAGCAGTACCGCGACACCTATGGAGTGTGAGACGGTGTGAGCAGATCCGCCATGGCCATCGCCCTGCGCTCGCCCCTCAACATGTCGTTTTCCGCCTTGCTGCTGTGGGGCTTCGCGTTGGTGGGGCTGCCAATGCTGCTCGGGCTGTCGGTCACGGCGTATCTGTTCGATCAGGTGGCCACGCAGGCCCGCACCTCGGTGGCGGCTGCGGTGCAGTTCACGCGCAACTCGCGCCAGATCGCGCAGGACATCGACGACCTGCAGCGCGCCAGCGGGCAATGCCTGGTGCTGCAGGACGCGGCGCTGTGCAGCGGCGTGCGACAGGCGCACGGCGCCTTCGAGCGCGACGCCAGCCAGCTGCAATCCATGCCACTGCCGGAGGCGCAGCAGCGCACCCTGCAGGCCTTGCGCGCGCAGGAGGCAACGCTCTACGGCGCAGTCATGGCCTCGGGCGGGGTGAAGGATGGCGCACGCGTGTTCAACGCCCTGAACCCGCGGTTCGATGCCATGCGCGCGGCGGCCGTGCGGCTGATCGCCCACAGCAATCAGCTGGTGGACGCACAGGAAGCGCGGCTGCAGCAGGTGTCGAGCCGCGTCTGGTCGGTGCTGGTGTGGCTGGCACTGGCCAGCGCCAGTCTGTCGGTCTGTCTGGCGCTGCTGTTCTCCTGGCTGCTCAGCCAGCCGCTGCGGCAGATCAAGCGCGCCATCCGCCGCTTGGGCGAGGGTCAGCTCAATCAGGCGCCGACCATCGTCGGCCCACGGGATCTGGTCGATCTGGGCGGACAGCTCGACTGGCTGCGCCGCAGGCTGGCCGAGCTGGAGGCGCAGAAAATCCAGTTGCTGCGGCATGTGTCGCATGAACTCAAGACCCCGCTGGCGTCGATGAAAGAGGGCGTGGACCTGCTGGCCGACGGCGTGCCCGGCCCGCTCAATGCCGAGCAGCAGTCCATCACCCGCATCATGCGCGGCAATGTGCGCGATCTGCATCAGCGCATCGACAGCCTGATTCACTACGACAGCGCGCTGCACGATCCCGAGCCGCTGCAGATCACTGCGGTGAAGCTGCGGCTGCTGCTCGCGGGGCTGATCCGCCGCAACCACCTGACCCTGCGCGCGCGGGGCGTGCATGTGGAATGCGGCTGTTCTGCGCTGCAGGTGCAGGGCGACCGCGCCAAGCTCGAAAGCCTGTTCGAGAACCTGCTACTCAACGCCATCCGCTTCAGCCCGCAGGGCGGCACCATCGGGTTTGACGCCACGCCGGTGGCGGGCGGCATTGAAATCTGCATCAGCGACCAGGGCCCGGGGGTGGCGCCCGAAGACCGCGCCCAGTTGTTCCAGCCGTTTTTCCAGGGCCGCAACCAGCCGTCCAGCGCCCTGCGCGGCACCGGCCTGGGACTGGCGCTGGCGCGGCAATATGCGCACATGCACGGCGGCACCCTCGAACTGGTGCAGCGCCCGCCTCCCGGCGCCGTGTTCCGCGTGTTCCTCCCTGACCAACCCAAGACGTTCGCATGACCCTGCATCGCCCCATTTGCTTCCTTCGTTCCATTCGTCCGCGGCTTTTGCTTTCGCTCGCCTTGAGCCTGAGCCTGGCGGCCTGCGCCGAGTTGCCGCGTCTGGCCGATCTGCCCGCCCGCCCTGCCGCCAGTGGGCAAGGCGCCGACCGGCTGGACGACGCCGCGATCAGCCGCTTGCTGCGCGAGACGCCACAGACTGCGGGCCCGGCGCTGCAAAGCCAGATCACCCGCCTGCTCGCCCTGGGCAAGCGGCGCAGCGCGCCCGAGCAGCTCCAGCTCGCCATGCTGCTGCTGGCGCGCGCCGAGCCGGGCGATGCGGAACTCGCACAGAATTTGCTCGATGGCCTGCCAAGCCGCGCGGCCGATCCGCAGGCGCGCAACCTCGTGGCCCTGCTGCAGCGCGACGCCGCGCAGCAACTCGCACTGCAGCAGGCGCAGAAATCGGCCGCTGCACTGCAGAAGCAGATCGACCAGATCAAAACGCTGGAAACCCAGTTGCAGAACCGCAGCCACTGACCCATGCCCACCTCCGTTCTCCTGGTCGACGACGACCCCGATCTGCGTCAGCTCCTGGCCATGCGCCTGCGCTCGGCCGGCTACGCGCCCGTCACCGCAGCCAGCGGCGCCGAGGCGCTGGGCAGCCTGGCCGCCAACCGTCCCAGCGCCGTCATCACCGACCTGCGCATGGACGGCATGGACGGGCTGTCGCTGTTCGAGCAGATCCGCGCCCAAGACCCTGCGTTGCCGGTCATCATCCTCACCGCGCACGGCACCATTCCCGACGCGGTGGACGCCACGCAGCGCGGTGTGTTCGGCTTTCTGACCAAGCCGTTCGAGGCGCGCGAACTGCTCGCCCTGCTGGAACGCGCCATCGCGCTGCAACCCAAGCAAACCAGCGCGCCCTCACCCAAGGACGACGCCTGGCGTGCCGACATCCTCACCGCCAGCCCGCGCATGCTGGCGCTGCTGTCCGAGGCCGCTCTGGTGGCACGCAGCGAAGCCAGCGTGCTCATCCGGGGCGAATCGGGCACGGGCAAGGAACTGCTGGCCCGCGCCATCCACCGCGCAAGCCCCCGGCAGGCCGGGCCGTTTGTCGCCATCAACTGCGCGGCCATCCCCGAGACCCTGCTCGAATCTGAACTGTTCGGTCACGCCAAGGGGTCGTTCACCGGCGCCAGCCAGGCACAGACCGGCCTGTTCCAGCAGGCCAGCGGCGGCACCTTGTTTCTCGATGAAATCGGCGACATGCCGCTGCCGTTGCAGGTCAAGCTGCTGCGCGTGCTGCAGGAGCGGCAGGTCCGGCCGCTGGGCGCGGCGCAGGCGGTCGATGTGGACGTGCGCATCGTCTCCGCGACCCATCGCGACCTGGATGCCGCCATCGTGCAGGGCCAGTTCCGCGACGATCTGTACTACCGCCTCAACGTGGTCACCCTGCACCTGCCGCCGCTGCGCGAGCGGCGCGAGGACATCGCGATGCTGGCCCAGCATGCGCTGCAGACCCTCTCCCCGCGCATGCACCGCCGCATCACCGGCTTCACCCCGGACGCGCTCGACCTGCTGCAGCAACAGGACTGGCCCGGCAATGTGCGCCAACTGATGAACGTGGTGGAGCAGTGCTGCGCGCTGAGCACCACCAGCCGCATCCCGGCCAGCTCGGTGGCGCGGGCGCTGCGGCTCAAGCCCACCACCCTGCCACCGCTGGCCGAGGCGCGCGAACAGTTCGAGCGCGACTACCTGGCGCAGCTGCTCAAGATGAGCAACGGCAACGTGGCGCAGGCCGCGCGGCTGGCGCAGCGCAACCGCACCGAGTTCTATCGCCTGCTCGGCAAGCACCACCTCGACCCGGCGCAATTCAAGGCCGCCGCGGAAGACACCCCGGCGCGGGACTAACGCCCCTGTCGCCATCCAGCGACAAGAATAGTCGCGATATATCAATGGGTTGAGACAAGCCGCGGCAAACCTGTCGCCGCTGCCCGACACTTTTGACGTCGATTTCTGCCGTCTGTCGCCATTTGGTGTGATTTTTTCCCTCTCTCCCGAGGGAAGCGCACACATGGCACAGGGTTTGCACTAGGTCTCTGCGCAGATCGCATCCGCTCGGTCTGCTCCACAGGAGAACTCGATGCAAACCACACCATCCCCCACCGCCCTTCCCTCCGAGCCGAGTCGGGCCATGTTCCTGGCGATGCAGCGGCAACTCCATGCCCTGGCCGCGCAACTGCGGGCGCTGCATCAACCCGACCCACTGACCCGGATGCAGCGACAGCACGCCCACGCTCTGCGCGCCTTGCAGCGGCAGTTTGGCCACAGCGTCACGCTCGCCGCGCAGCGTGCACCGCGCGCGCGCCGCTGACCCGGTCCCTTTTTCATCCCACTGTGTTTCGGAGGACTGCCATGCTCCCCATCGATTGGTCTGCATTCACCCCCTACACCGCCTTGGCCGGCGGTGTGTTGATCGGCGCCGCAGCCGGTGCGCTGGCGCTGGGCGGCGGCAAGATCGCCGGCATCAGCGGCATTCTGGGCGGCGTACTGAGCGACGCGCTTGCCGCGCGCCGTCCGGCGCCGTGGCGCTTGAGTTTTGTGCTCGGCGTGCTCATGGCCTCGGTGCTTTGGGCGGCTTCCCTGCCCATTCCCGGCGCGGCGTTTGCAGCGCCCTGGCCGCTGTTGCTGATCGGCGGTCTGCTGGTGGGCGTGGGCGCCCGGCTCAGTTCGGGCTGCGCGAGCGGCCACGGCGTCTGCGGCCTGGCGCGGCTGTCGCGGCGCTCGCTGACGGCGGTGGCCACGTTTTTATCCACCGGCATCGCCACGGCGGTGACAGTGCATGCGCTGCTGCACTGATCCGACATGTCCACCCTGAAGGAGATTGTCATGAACAAACTCGCGTTTTTCTCTGGTCTGCTGTTCGGTCTGGGCGTGCTGCTCTCGGGCATGACCAATCCGGACAAGGTGCTGGGCTTTCTGAACATCGCCGGCGCCTGGGACCCAAGCCTGCTGCTGGTGCTGGTCGCCGCCGTGCTCGTGGCCTTCGTGCCCATGCAGCTTGCACAGCGCCGCAGCAAGGCGCTGCTGGGCGACCCCATCGCCTTTCCCGACACCCGCAGCATCACCGGCAGGTTGATTCTGGGCAGCGCGGTGTTCGGCATGGGCTGGGGCATGACCGGGCTGTGCCCCGGCCCGTCGCTCGCCGCGCTGGCCTCGCTGCACGCGCCGCAATGGCTGTTCTTCGCCAGCATGGTGGCGGGCATGACGGGGTTCGAGCTGTGGCAGCGTGCTGCAGCCAGCAAGACACAGCGCACCACCTCCCCCGCCCGCCCCGGCGCGACGGCGCTCGGCTCCAACTCCTGAAGGAAAGACTCCATCATGTCCACGACATCCCCGCGCCCCACAGCCGCCACGCGGCAAGACACCCCCTGCGACATCGCAGCCCATCCTGCTGCGCCGTCATTGCCCACAGCCGCCGACCTGCAGTTGCGCGAACGGGTCATGGCCCGCCTGAGCCAGACCGCGCTGCGCCGACTCGACATTCAGATTCACGTGCAGGACGGCCTGGTTCGCCTGTGCGGCAGCCTGCGCGACGCCCGCCTGCGCGCCCATGCCGAATGGCTGGTGTTCACCACCGAAGGCGTGCAGGCGGTATGCAGCGACTGGCAAATCCCCACCTCCGCAACCCCGCAATACCGCCATTGAGGACAGACCGATGCAACATCCAACCCCCACCGTTCAAAGCTGGTTTCACGCGCCCACGTTCACCGCCACCCACTGCA
>JAGDVQ010000178.1 GCA_023255715.1 Thiomonas sp. | reverse complement strand
GGGTGATGGTGCGCGCCTGGCCGAGGCGACGGCGCAGCGCGGCAGCGAACAGCACGCCAAGCGCCAGCAGCGGCAGGCTCAACCATTGCGACAGCAGGCCGCCCAGCGGAAAACGGCCCAGCAGCCACATCAGCACGAAAAAGCCCAGCGCCAGCCCCACCCAGGGCAGCGGCGCCTGCGTGAAGGCGCGCCATCCTTCGCCCCACCAACGCAGGCCAGCGCCGGCAGGCACGCGGCGAAACGTGGGATCTGAGGGGATGACATCGATGGTGGACATGGCGGGCCTCCCGGAGAGAACGCCCGCATTATCCGCCGCGCGCATGTCAGTGCGCGATGTCCTCCAGCCGCCTGCGCGTGACCCGCGGCCCCATGATGCCGATGACCAGCGCCACGCCGACCATCGCCGCAGCGATGAAGGTGAACACGCCGACATCGCCCGAGGTCTTGAGCAGGTCGGCAATGATGAAGCCGCTGATCACCGCGCTGATGCGGCTGAAGGAATAGACGAAGCCCACCGCCTGCGCGCGGATGCGCGTGGGGTAGAGCTCGCTTTGGTAGGCGTGGAAGGCATAGCTCATGATGTTGTTGAAAAAGGTCACGAGAATGCCAAACAGGATGATGGCCCCGGCGCTGGCGGCATTGGCGAACAGCAGCCCGAACAGCGCCACGCCCAGCGCAGGTACGACGATCAGCCATTTGCGCTCGAAGCGGTCGCCGAAGGTCGCGCCGATCAGCGAGGACACCGGGTAGGCGATCGCAATGATGAAGGTGTAGAGCAAGGACTTGGGAATGTCGTAACCCTTGGCGATCAAGTAGGTCGGCGCCCAGCTGGCGAAGCCGTAATACCCCACGGTCTGCAGGATGTTGAACAGGATGAGCATGACCGTGCGTCTGCGATAGACGCCACCCCACATCTCGCTCCAGCGTCCCCGGGTCGGCAGCGCTTCGCCCGCCACTACCTTGGGGGGTGGCAGCGGCTGGCCGGTTTCGCGCTGCACCTGCGCCTCGATGCGGCTGAGAATGACGTCTGCCGCGTGGTGGCGCCCCTTCTGCTCCAGCCAGCGCGGCGATTCGGGCAGGCGCAGGCGGATGAACCAGATCGGGATCGCGCCGAACGCCCCGATGATGGCCACCCAGCGCCAGCCGTCCAGCCCGGCGAGGGTGTGCGGCACGAGCAGCCAGCCCAGGAATGCCACGATGGGCACCGCGCTGAAGGTGATGAACTGGTTCATCGCGAAGTAAGTGCCGCGCTTGGCCTGCGGCGCCAGCTCGGACACATAGGTGTCGATGTTCACCAGTTCCACGCCGATGGCGATGGATGCGATGAAGCGCCAGATGTCGATGGACATTGCGGTGCTCTGGAACGCCATGATCAGCGTGGCGATGCAGTACCAGATCAGCGACCAGGTGTAGACCGGACGCCGCCCGTAGCGGTCGGAAAACCAGCTCACGAACAGCGTGCCCACCCACAGCCCAAGAAACAGCGCGGCAACAAAGCTGGCAATGCCCTCGAAGCCGAGGAAGGCTTTGGTGGTCGCGGTGAAGATGCCGCTCTTGAACAGGCCGGGGGCGATGTAGGCGGTGAGGAACAGGTCGTAAAACTCGAAGCAGCCGCCCAGCGACAGCAGGATGACCATGTTGCGCATGGTGCGCGAAGGCGGGAGCCGGTCGATGCGGGCTGCAATGGTGGGCGCGCCATCATGCCCGGGCCTTGGCGCTGCCGACGGCTGAACACCGCCCACACTGGTAGAAGTCTTCATGTTGTCTCCTGGGTTTTGTGCGCTCCATCATGGAGCCAAAACCGGAGAGATGGGGCGTCTGATTGTGTCGAACCGTGAGCACGCGTTACTGCGACGCACTCGGCTGCGCCACCCCTGCGCCAGGCTGCTTGAGCAGTTGCGCCCATTCCTCGAGCTCGCGCGGCTCGCCGAACAGGTAGCCCTGCATGTGCTGCAGACCCAGGCTGTGCAGGGCAGCGGCGCATTCGCGGGTTTCCACGCCCTCGGCCACCACGTTGATCGACAGCCGCCGGGAAAACTCGACCAGCGCCCGCACGATTTCCGCGTTGCGGACATCCTTGGTGACATCCGAGGTGAAGCTGGCGGGAATCTTGAGGTCGCTGGGGTCGAGGATCTTGAGGTACTCGAACGAGGCATAGCCCTCGCCGAAATCGTCCATCGCCACCCGCACCCCGCCCCTGCGCAGCGACTGCACATTGCGCGCCACGCTGGGAAATGCAGGAATGGCGCGACGCTCGGTCACCTCGACCATCAGGCGCTCGGGCGCCCAGGTGTAACGCTGCAGGGTGGCGTTGATGTGCTCGATCAGCGCGGGGTCACCAATCTGGTCGGCCTCGATGTTGACCGAGATGTAGCCATTCCATCCCGTCCAGTTCGACAGCACCCGCGCCTCGGAAATGGCTTCTTCCATCACCCAGAAAAACAGCTCACTGGTCTGCGCCGGCGTGAGCTGCGGGAGGAACATCAGCGGTGAGTGGCGCTTGGGCGCATCTTCCGCGCGCCAGCGGAACAGCACCTCCAGACCGATCACCTGCCCGGATGGAAAACTGACCTGCGGTTGATAAACCAGTGCCGGAGCCCCCGCCCCCGCATGTGCGGCTATTTCAGAAAAGACGTCGCGTTCCACGATGCTGTGCCGCTCTAGTGAAGGATCAAGCCTGAATGTTTCCCGCAGGTTAGCATGGGTTTTGAAGAGTTCCACTCCGGATCGACACCTCTTTTGCGGCATGACAACGGCGTGTGCGCCCCATTCCTTGCAGACCCCACCATGAAGCCACCCACCCGATCCCGTTCCACCCCTGCGGACCGTGCAAGCCACCCAGCGGCGCAGACCCCTGCGGTCGGCCCGGCCTACCGGGTCAGCGTGGAGGACGCGCAGGCGCATCGATTCCTCGTCGAGCTCGACCTGTCCGAGCCCACACCCACGGGCCAGGAATTCTGGCTGCCGATCTGGATTCCCGGCAGCTATCTGGTGCGCGAGTTCGCCAGACATGTGCTGCAGCTGCAGGCGTGGTGTGCCGGCAAGCCGGTTGCCGTGGACAAGATCGCCAAGAATCACTGGCGGGTCGCCCCCTGCCGTGGCCCGGTGCGGTTGCGCTACACGGTCTATGCCTTCGATCTGTCGGTGCGCACCGCGTATCTCGACGATGCACGCGGCTTTTTCAACCCCAGCAGCCTGCTGCTCGCCGCAACCGGGCAGGAGCAGCGGCCGCACACGGTGGATATCGTCTGCCCGGATTTCGCCCCGCAGTGGACGCTGGCCACCACCCTGCCCGCGCTGCGCTGCGCGGATAACGGTTTCGGCACGCGGCAGGCCGGCAGCTACGCCGAGTTGATCGATCATCCGGTGGAAATGGGCACGCTGCTGCGGCTGGAATTCAGCGCGGGCGGCGTACGGCATGCGATGGTGATCGCCCACGCAGACCAACTGCGCGACGCGGTGGACACCAAACGACTGACACGCGACCTGCAGCGCATCTGCAGCGCGCAGATCGCGCTGTTCGAGCCGCGCAGCAAGCGCGCGCCGTTTGCGCAATATCTGTTCCTGGTCGCGCCCACGGCAGACGGCTACGGTGGGCTGGAACATGCCGACAGCACCGCGCTGATGTGCAGCCGCCGCAGCCTGCCGCATCCGCGCATGACGGAGGCCGACAGCGACTACCGCGACTTTCTCGGCCTGTGCAGCCACGAGTATTTCCACGCCTGGAACGTCAAGCGCATCAAGCCGCAGGCGTTCACGCCCTACGACCTGGAGCGCGAAAACCCCACCGGGCTGCTGTGGCTGTTCGAGGGCTTTACCGCGTATTACGACGACCTGATGGTGCTGCGCGCCGGGCTGATGACCCCGCAGCAATACCTCGACGGGCTGGCGCGCACCATCGGCGCGGTGCTGCGCACCCCGGGTCGGCTGGTGCAGAGCGTGGCTGAAGCCAGTTTCGACGCCTGGACCAAGTTCTACCGCCCGGACGAGAACACCGCCAATGCCACGGTGAGCTACTACCAGCTCGGCGCGCTGATCGCGCTGTCGATCGACCTGCGGCTGCGACGCGAGAGCGGCGTCACGCTCGACGATCTGATGCGCCTGCTCTGGACACGCTATGGCCGCATTGATGCGCCGCTGCGCCTGCAGGGCGTGGCCGAGGACGCGCTGCCCGCGCTGCTCGCGGAGCTGAGCGGGCTGGACTGGCGCGGCTTTTTCCGCCGCCATGTCCACGGCACCACCCTGCCGCCGCTCAAGGCCCAACTGGCGCAGTTCGGCGTGACCTGGACCGCGCAGGACGACACCGCACTCGACGCGCTCGGCCTGGGCGTGCAGGAACAGGCCGGCGGCTGGCTGAGCGTGCAGCGGGTGCGCAGCGGCGGCTGGGCAGAGCGTGCGGGGCTGGCCGCGGGCGACCTGCTGGTGGCGCTCAATGGCGAACGGGCGCGCAAGAGCCTGATCGAGCGCAGCCATGCGCTGTCGCGGCCCGGCGATGTCTGGCGCATCGACAGCCTGCGACAAGACCGGCTGATGCATGCGCAGGCCCCCTGGTTTGCCCTGCCGAGCAGCCGGGTGCAACTGCAGGTTGCCGCCAGGCCGCAGGCCACGCAGCGCCAGCGCCTGCGGGCCTGGCTGGGCCAGGATGGCTGACGCACAATCCGCTATCGCCAATCCAAGGAGACCGCTGATGCAAGCCACCGACGACAACCCCATCCTCACCGAAACCCGCGGCCCGGTCGGGCTGATCACTCTCAACCGTCCCAAGCAGCTCAATGCCCTCAACGACGCGCTGATGGACGCGCTGGGCGCCGCGCTCAAGGCGTTCGACGCCGACCCGGCGATCGGCTGCATCGTGCTCACCGGCAGCGACAAGGCGTTTGCCGCGGGCGCCGACATCGCGGCGATGGCGCAAAAAACCTTTCCGGCCAGCTACACCGAAGACTTCATCAGCCGCAACTGGGAGACCATGCTGCAGATCCGCAAGCCGGTGATCGCCGCGGTGCGCGGCTACGCCCTGGGCGGCGGCTGCGAGCTGGCGATGATGTGCGACCTGATCGTCGCCGCGGACAACGCCCAGTTCGGCCAGCCCGAGATCAAGATCGGCATCATTCCCGGCGCCGGCGGCACGCAACGCCTCACGCGCGCGATAGGCAAGGCCAAGGCGATGGATCTGGTGCTCACCGGGCGGCTGATGGATGCCGCCGAGGCCGAGCGCAGCGGCCTGGTGGCGCGTGTGGTGCCGCTGGATCGGGCGCTCGACGAGGCCGTGGCCATGGGCGAGACCATCAGCGCCTTTTCACGCCCGTCGGTGCTGATGGCCAAGGAGAGCGTGAACCGTGCCTTCGAGACCAGCCTGAGCGAAGGGCTGCGCTTCGAGCGTCGCCTGTTCCAGTCGCTGTTCGCCACCGCCGACCAGAAGGAGGGCATGGCCGCCTTTCTGGAAAAGCGCAAACCGCTTTTCACCCACGGCTGATGCGCTATACTGCGCGGCTTGTTTGGGAGTTGGCGCTTTAGCTCAGTCGGTTAGAGCGACGGAATCATAATCCGCAGGTCCGGGGTTCGAGTCCCTGAAGCGCCACCACATATCCAGTCCAGTCTTACCCTTGCGCCGAATCTGCCGGGCGCGGTCAAAAAGCCCATGCGATGCTGCGCGGGCTTTTTTGTTTTGCGCGATGGCAAACGGGTCATTGTCCAGGGAGTCTGCAGTGAAATTTCAACCGTCGATCAGCCGGATCGCTGTTCAGGCCGCCCTGGGCATGGCGCTGTGCCTGGGCGGCTTCGGTGCGGCGCGGGCGCAGATGACCTACCCGATGGGCAGCCTGCAGGGCAATGCGCAGTTCGGTGCGTTTCCCCAGGTGAGCATCAATTGCACCGACTACACCCTGGGCCCAGGGGTGCGTGTGCTCAGTCCGCAGCAGCGCATCATTCCCCACCAGCAACTCGGTGGCATTCAAGCCCCGGTGGTGTTTCAGCTGGACGCGACCGGCAATGTGTTCCGCATCTGGCTGGTCAAGCCCGAGGCTGTGGCCCAGCTCCAGGTGCCCAAGGCGCCGGGGCAGTGCGGCCTTTTTTTCAGCAATTGAGACGGTGTGACGCGATGAAAAAGGTCTACATCAAGACATTCGGCTGCCAGATGAACGAGTACGACTCGTCCAAGATGGCCGACGTGCTCGGCGCCGCCGAGGGCTATGTGTCCACATCCACCCCGCAGGACGCAGACCTCATCCTGCTCAATACCTGCTCGATCCGCGAAAAGGCACAGGAAAAGGTGTTCAGCGATCTGGGGCGGCTGCGTGAACTCAAGGCGAACAACCCCGCGCTGCTCATCGGCGTGGGCGGCTGCGTGGCCAGCCAGGAAGGCGAGGCGATTGTGAAGCGCGCGCCGTATGTCGATCTGGTGTTCGGCCCGCAGACCCTGCACCGCCTGCCCGAGTTGATTGCACAGCGCCGCACGCAAGGCCGGGCGCAGGTGGACATCAGCTTTCCCGAGATCGAGAAGTTCGACAACCTGCCGCCCGCGCGGGTGGAGGGCCCAAGCGCCTTCGTCTCCATCATGGAAGGCTGCAGCAAGTATTGCAGCTATTGCGTGGTGCCCTACACCCGGGGCGAGGAGGTGTCGCGGCCGCTGGTGGACGTGCTGGCCGAAGTGGCCGAACTCGCCGCCTTGGGCGTGCGCGAGGTCACGCTGCTGGGGCAGAACGTCAACGCCTGGCGCGGCGGCGAGGGCGAGGATTTCGCCTTCCTGCTGGAATGCGTGGCCGAGATCGACGGCATTGCGCGCATCCGCTACACCACCAGCCATCCCAAGGAATTCACCCAGCGGCTGATCGACGCCTATGGCCGCATCCCCAAGCTGGTGGGCCATGTGCATCTGCCCGTGCAGCATGGCAGCGATCGCATTCTGGCCGCGATGAAACGCGGCTACACCGCGCTGGAGTTCAAGAGCATCGTGCGGCGGCTGCGCGCGGTGCGGCCGAACATCTGCATCGGCTCGGACTTCATCGTGGGGTTTCCGGGCGAGACCGACGCCGATTTCGCGCAGCTGATGCAGCTGGTCGAGGACATGCAGTTCGACGCCAGCTTCAGCTTCATCTTCAGCCCGCGGCCTGGCACCCCGGCAGCCAATCTGGCCGACGACACACCCGCCGAGGTCAAACTCAAGCGCCTGCAGACCCTGCAGGCGCTGATCGAGACGCAGGCCAGCGCCATCAGCGCGGCCATGGTGGACACGGTGCAGACCGTGCTGGTGGAAGGGCCGAGCAAAAAAGACCCGACCGAACTGCAGGGCCGCACCGAAAACAACCGCATCGTGCATCTGGCGGCGCCAGCGCGCCTGATCGGGCAACTGGTGCCGGTGCGCATCACCACCGCCTATCCGCATGCACTGCGCGGCGAGGTGTGCGTGGCAGAGACCGAACAGGCCCTCACGGCCTGAGGCAACACCGACCAAGTCCCTTGCGCGGCGCGCAAGGACTGATTCAGAGTGGCCCCGATCGGCCCCGTTCCCAGGCTTACTTGATCATCAGCCGCAGACTGTCCCAGGCGCGGCCGAAAATGCCGGCTTCGGGCACGGCCTTGATCACCTGCAGCGGATAGGTGGCCAGCGGCTTGCCGCTGATGCTCACGTCGAGCTGGCCGATGCGCTGCCCGGCCGCAAGCGGCGCCACCAGCGGATCGGGCCGCACCACCTTGGTCTGGATGTCCTTGCCCATGCCGCGCGGCACCGAGATCACCACCGGCACGGTCGAGCCCAGTTCCGCCTTGTCCGCAGTGCCCTTCCACACGGTCGCCGTGAGCACGGGCTTGCCCGGCGTGGCCAGCACGATGTCGTCGAAGTTCTGATAGGCCCAGTTCAGCAGCACCTGGCTCTCCTCGCCGCGTGCGCGCTCGGTGGGCGTGCCCATCACCACGGTGAGCAGGCGGCGCGGGCCATTGGGAAATTCGCGTTGCGCCGAGGTGATCATGCAGTACCCGGCCTCTGCGGTGTAGCCGGTCTTCATGCCATCCACCGAGGGGTCGGTGAACAGCAGGCTGACGCGGTTGGGCTGGGTGATGTGGTTGTAGGTGAACTCCTTGACCTTGAAATAGCGCGCATAGTCGGCCGGAAAGTCGCGGATGATGTGGGTGGCAATCACCGAGAGGTCATACGCCGTGGTGTGGTGGCCAGGGTCGGGCAGGCCGGTCGGGTCCATGAAGTGCGTGCCCTTGAGCCCCCACTGCTGCGCCTGCCGGTTCATCATGGCGACAAAGGCGCTGGTGGACCCGGCCACGGTCTGCGCCAGGGTCATCGCCGCGTCGTTGCCCGACTGCACGATCATGCCCAGCAGCAGATCGTTGACCGACACCGGCACCCGCGGATCGATGAACATGCGCGAGCCGCCGGTCTGCCAGGCCTCCTTCGACTCCGTCACCATCTGGTTGAGCTTGATCGTGCCGTCCTTCAGCGCCTTGAAGGTGAGATAGGCGGTCATCAGCTTGGTGAGCGAGGCCGGTGCTTCCTGTTCGTGGGCATTGTGCTCGGCCAGAATCTGGCCGCTGGTGAGATCGACCACCAGCCAGGCGCGGGCATCGAGCTTGGGCGGCGGCACGTTGGCCAGCAAGGCCTGCATGGGGGTCAGCGGCGTGGCCGCGGCGCTGGCTGCGGGCGTCGGCGCTGCGGCGATGGGGGCGGGGGTGGATGCGGCCTGTGCCAGCGGCGACAGGGCAAACAGGCAGGCCGCGCTGCAGGCGGCGATCAATGATGAAAGGGACATGGGCAAATCCTGATGCAAACAACTGGAAAACCAACACCCTAGCAGCACGCTGCCCGCACAGGGGTGACGAAGTTTTGCTGCACGGGTGGCACCGTGGAGCGACGTTGCAGTCAGAGCCGTTTGTCGAGCGAAGGTTCGATCGTTGACTCAGCCAGGCCCCGCCCTGTGCCAGCGGCAAACCCAGTCGCGCAGGGGCAGCAGCAAGCCATGGAAAAAATGCCCCGCGCCGGGAAACACCACCACGGGCAGTTGCTGCGGCCGCGCCCAGTCGAGCACGGCGGCAAGCGGCACCACATCGTCCTGCTCGCCGTGCAGCACCAGCACGGTTTCGGCCAGCGACGGGGCACCGGGCGGGCTGACCGGCGGCACCTCGAAACGCGTGACCGCCGTGCCGACCAGGGTGAGGTGTTGCAGCGCGACGCCCTGTTGCTGCAAAGCCTGCGCGCAGCGTGCCGCCACAGCGGCGCCAAAGGAAAACCCGGCCAGCGCCAGCGGCACGGCAGGCAGGTCAACCCCCATCTGCGCGGCAATCTCGGCGCGGAAATGCGCCAGCACCGCGAGCAGGTCGTCGGTTTCGCCGATGCCGTGGTCATGCGTTCCGGCAGTCTGCCCCACGCCGCGGAAGTTGGGCCGCACACTCACAAATCCCAGTTGCAGCCAGGCGCGCGCCAGGGTCTGCGCGACCTTGTTGTCCAGCGTGCCGCCGAACAGCGGGTGGGGATGCGCAACCACTGCCAGGCCACGCGGTGGGCCAGCGGGCCTGTCCACCGCCACTTCGACCGGCCCGACCGGGCCGTCCACCAGGAGCTTGCGGGTCTGGGCGTTCATCGGCGCGCGCTCCGGCTATTTGGCAAGGTCGGGTACGTCGGGCAGGCGCAGGCGCTCGACCACCTGCCCGCCAAGCAAGTGCGATTGCACGATCTCGTCGATGTCGCTCTGATCGACATAGGTGTACCAGACGCCCTCGGGATAGACCACGCAGACCGGCCCCTCCTCGCAGCGGTCGAGACAGCCCGCGCGGTTGACCCGCACCTTGCCAGCGCCCGCGAGATCAAGGCTCTTGACCGCGGATTTGCAATGCTCGAATGCGGCTTCGGCGCCACTGGCCGCGCAGCAGGGACGGGCCGCGCCGGCCTCACGCTGGTTCAGGCAGAAAAAAATGTGATGGGTGTAGTAGCTCATGTGGCAAACCGTCTGTGTTTCAGGGATTGTGGCGCCCGGAACTGAGAGCGCGCACCACAAGATAAATCAGCGCAGCGAACGGCCACAGCCAGCTCAGCCATTGCGGCAGTCCGTACAGCCGGATGAACAGGCCCTGGCTCCACGATTGCAGGTTCAGCGCGTAGTAAGGCCCAGGGCCGGAAAAATTGATCCACGCCAGCGCCAGCAGCAGGCTCAGCGCGCCTGCGGCGGCACTCCAGCGCGGCGGCAGATAGGTCAGCGGCAAACCGATCATCAGCCCGACCAGAACGCTGCGCAGCGTGGGCACCGTGGCCCAGGCCAGAGCGTGATCGGGGCCGAAGCTCAGTGCGGCCGACAGGCTCACGGCGAACAGACCAGACAGGGTGAGCACCAGCGCCAAACGCAGTCGGGGCGCACCCGGCCGCAGCAGCGCGGTCAGCAGCAGGATGCTGGACACCAGCATGGATGCGGTGATGCCGGTCTGTCGCAGCGCGCTGATGGGGGCGAAGTCCGGCAACTGCAGCCCGCTGTTGACGAACCATGCCGACAGGATGCGCCAGGTCTGGGTCTCGAACGCGGGCTGCAACAGCGTTGGGCCGATCTGCCCGGTGCCGAACAGCACCGCCGCGGGCCACAGCAACGCCACCGGCCACAGCGCCAGCAGCAGCAGACCGTAGCCCACATGCGGCGCAAACCAGCGCTCGCGCCACAGCCGCAGCAGGGCCGCCAGCCGCAGCCGCGGCAGCAGCCACACGCAGACCGCTGCGCCGAGCATGCCGCCAAGAGAGTTGGTCAGCCAGTCGAGGTTGGACGACACCCGCATCGGCAGAAACGCCTGCGTCGATTCCATGGTGAACGACAGCGCGCTGGCCAGGATGCTTGCGACCAGCCAAGACAGCACGCGCGACCAGCGCGCCGGCAGGGTGCGTGCCAGCAGATAGCCCAGTGGAAAGTAGCCACCGACATTGATCAGCAGATCGCTTGCGGTGATGAAGCGTGGCAGCGGCGCAAGGACAAAGTCGAAGGGCATCAGGCCCTGCCAGCGCCATTCGGAAAACGGATAGAGGCTGGCGTAGACGATCAGCAGCACATAGCCCGTCAAGGCATAGCGCGAAAAGCGGGAGACCGGGCGTGCTGGATGGGGCGGCGTAGGCATGGAAGACGTGGCGCACGCCTGGACTCGAAACGGGACACGGCGTGCCGCGTCCCGTGGGCATCCTCAGAATGGCTTGATGACGACCAGCGGAATGATGATGAACAGGATGATGGTCGGAATTTCGTTGAACCAGCGATACCACTTGTGACTGCGGGTATTGGTGCCCTGCTCGAACTGGCGCAGGATGCGCTTGCACCAGAACATGTAGATCACCAGCAGCACGACCAGGGTCACCTTGGTATGAATCCAGCCGTTGCCCGGGCCGTGCAGGCCGATGCCGTAATACAGCCACAGCACCAGCCCGAGAATGATGGCTGGCCACATCAGGATGTGGGTGAAGCGGTAGAGTTTGCGGCCCATGAGCAGCAGGCGGTCGCGCTCGGCAATGCTGTCCGCCGGCACCATGGCGAGGTTCACGAAAATCCGCGGCAGATAGAACAGACCCGCGTACCACGCGATCACAAAAATGATGTGCCAGGTCTTCACCCACAGAAACGCCATTGCAGACTCCCTTGTTCAATCAGAGGGGCAGTGTAAAAGACCTGCCCAGGCGGATTGTTGCCAGGGGGCAAAATGGCGGGGTGATGCAGTCATGACAGACAAAAAAATCCCCGGCAGTGCTGGCCGGGGATTCAAGCCTTGGTTCAAGGCCCCGCTCAGGGAGGAGAAGCGGGGGATGGCACATCTTGCAACGCACCATCCAGTTGAAAAAGATAGCATTGGCTGCATCAAGTTCCTCTTCCATGCCCATCAAAGATGAAAAACTTTGTGAACCTGCCCGGATTTCCCGGCACCCGCATGCGGCGTCTGCGCCGCGACGACTTCAGCCGCAGACTGGTGCGCGAGCATCGGCTCAGCGCAGACGATCTGATTTATCCCGTGTTCATTCTCGATGGGCAGAAGCAGCGGCAGAGCGTGGCCTCGATGCCGGGCGTGGAGCGTCTGTCCATCGACCAGTTGCTGCCGGTGGCCGGTGAGTGCGTGAAGCTGGGCATTCCGGTGCTGGCGCTGTTCCCGGTGATCGACCCCGCGCTCAAGACTCCGGACGGCGTCGAGGCGACCAACCCCGACGGCCTGGTGCCGCGCGCGGTGCGGGCGCTCAAGGCCGCCTACCCGCAGCTCGGCGTGCTCACCGACGTGGCGCTCGACCCCTACACCTCGCACGGCCAGGACGGCCTGCTCGACGACACCGGCTATATCCTGAACGAGCCCACGGTGGCCATGCTGGTGAAGCAGGCGCTGGCGCAGGCGGCAGCCGGCGTGGACATCGTCGCCCCCAGCGACATGATGGACGGCCGCATCGGCGCGATCCGCCAGGCGCTGGAGGCCGACAGCCACATTCACACCCGCATCATGGCCTACAGCGCCAAGTACGCCAGTGCGTTCTACGGCCCGTTCCGCGACGCGGTGGGCTCGGCCGCCAACCTGGGCAAGGCCGACAAGAAGGTCTATCAGATGGACCCGGGCAACTCCGACGAAGCGCTGCGCGAAGTGGCGCTGGACATCGCCGAGGGGGCGGACATGGTGATGGTCAAGCCGGGCATGCCCTACCTGGACATCGTGCGGCGGGTGAAGGACGAATTCCACATGCCGACCTTCGCCTATCAGGTCAGCGGCGAATACGCCATGCTCAAGGCCGCGGCGCAAAACGGCTGGCTCGACCACGACGCGGTGATGATGGAAAGTCTGCTGGCGTTCAAGCGCGCCGGGGCAGATGGCATCCTCACCTATTTCGCGATCGACGCGGCGCGCAAGCTGCAACACGGCTGAACTGCGGAGCCATGCGATGAAAGTTCGCGTCTGGGATCTGCCGCTGCGCCTGTTTCACTGGCTGCTCGCGGCTTGCGTGACGGTCTCCATCCTCACTGGTCTGATCGGCGGCAACGCGATGCAGTACCACTACTGGAGCGGCTACTGTCTGATCGCGCTGCTGGTGTTCCGGCTGGCGTGGGGCCTGATCGGCAGCCGCCATGCGCGGTTCTGGAATTTCGTGCGCGGCCCGCGCGCCATCCTGCGCTATGTGCGCGGCGACGATCCGCGGCCGCCGCATCTGCGCATTGGCCACAACCCGCTGGGCAGCCTGTCGGTGATCGCGCTGCTGCTCGTCGTCAGCCTGCAGGTCATCAGCGGGCTGTTTGCGAATGACGAAATTTTCAACGAAGGCCCGCTGGCCAGCTATGTCAGCGGTCGCACCAGCGCGATTCTCACCTTCTACCACACCACCATCGGCCAGCCGCTGATCTACGCGCTGGTCGGGCTGCACCTCGCAGCGATTGCCTATTACGCCGTCATCAAGCGCGAAAACCTGATCCGCCCCATGCTCACCGGCGACATCGATACCGTCGCTGGCGCTCCTGCCTCGCGCGACACCTGGGCGCTGCGCCTGCTGGCGCTGGTCATCGTGGCTGCAGGCGGCGCACTGGCGTGGTGGATCTCGACCCTGGGCAGCGTCGGCAGTTATTGAAGCCCCCTTCCATCCTCCCCACGGTGGGGGAGGCGTGCTCACTCCCCTCCCCGCTCGCGGGGAGGGCTGGGGTGGGATGGCCAGCGGCCGAGCACCGCATAGCGCCCCGTGCCGAGCACAGACTGCACCAGCACAAAGTCGCGCACCGGCCAGTGCAGCGGGGAAAAGGCTGCCGGTGCAGTCAGCCTGTCGGCGCGGCGCCCGAGCGTGACATGCGGCGCGTAGGGGCGTGCGTCGAACGGCAGACCGCAGCGTGCTGCCTGCGCAGCCAGTGTCGCATGGACATCGCGCAGACACGGCGGAATCCGGCTGGGCGCAAGGTGCGCGATGCCACCCTGCCGCCACACGGCAGCGCGGTCCAGCAGCAGATCGAAATCGGTCCACTCGCGCGAAACCGCTTCGCCCAGTTCCCGCGCCACCCCGAGCTGATCGACCGGCACGCCGTCCATGAACAGCAGGGTGAGATGCAGCTTGCTTTCGGGCGTTGGCCTTGCCGGTGGCTCCCACGACCAAAGTGCCTGATGACGGCAAAGACGGTCTCGCATGGCGCTGTCGGGCCACAGGGCGAAGAACAGCCGCAGGGTGCTTGGGCGGGAAGCGGAAGACAGCATGGCTCGGGTTGACCTGATGGCGGCGCGGACTTGCGGGGTTGGGGTAAGTTTGCAGTGTCCATGCTATTGAATGCCATGTCATGACGACTTCCCGCCGCACACCGCGCGCGCCGTCTGCGCCGCACAACCCCACCCGCAGGCGCCTGACGGTTGCCCTCGGCCTGGCCGCAGGGGGACCCCTCTGGCGCGGCGGGCCGTCGGCACAGGCCGCGGCGCTTGCGCCATTGCCGCGCTACACCCAGCCGGTCGAGGCAAACTCGCCTCTGGTCGGGCGCATCCTGCAAGGGGGGCAGCAATTCATCTCCCCGCACCAAGTCCTCGACGACTGCGCACGCGCCGCACTGTGCATGCTCGGCGAACAGCACGATCATCCCGATCACCACGCGGTGCAGGCCTGGATCGTCACCGCCCTGGCGCAGCGCGGCCAACTTGCTGCGCTTGCGCTGGAAATGGCCGATGCAGGCCTGCGCTTCGACGGCCCGCGCGATGCACCCGAGGCCACGGTGCGCGCCAGTCTGCACTGGGACGAGGACGGCTGGCCGTGGGCGCTGTATGCACCGCCGCTCATGGCCGCGGTGCGTGCCGGGGTGCCGGTGGTCGGTGTCAATCTGCCGCAGGCCAGGATGCGCCCCGCCATGCAGCAGGCACGCTGGGACGACAGTGTGCCCCCCGATGTGCGCCAGCGCATTCTCGACGACGTGGCCGAGAGCCATTGCGGCCTGCTGCCCGCGTCGCAACTGCCCGCCATGGCACGCATCCAGTTCGCCCGCGACGACAGCATGGCCGCGCACTGCCTGGCACTGACGCAGCCAGGCAAAACCGTGGTGCTGCTCACCGGCAGCTTTCACGCCAATCGCACCCTGGGCATCGCCCTGCATCTGGCCGCGCACGCTGCACAGACTCCGCCCGGCGTGCCGCGTCCGCTCACGGTGTTCAGCCTGCTGCTGCAGGGCCTTGCGCCCGATCTGCAAGCCGAACGACCATCGGGCTACGACGCCGTGTGGTTCACCCCTGGCACACCGCCGGTCGACCATTGCGCAGAACTGCGCAAGATGATGAAGGGTTAGGGCGACGCTGAATAAGTTCTTGTGATGCTGCGCGCCGGGCTACGGGATGGGATGCAAGGCGCACACCACAGCC
>JAGDVQ010000077.1 GCA_023255715.1 Thiomonas sp. | reverse complement strand
CAGGCATGCGCTAATAGTCTTCGTCTGCGCTGGTGAGGTACCACGGGGTTTGGCGAATGGCGTCGGCGTTCGGGCCCGCTGAGGTGAACATCACATTGCGTTGCCCGCGTGCCACCATGCCCAGGCTCCGCAGGGTCTGCTGCGTGTGGGCGGGGCCAAGAAATTCAAATGACACGCTGGTGCGGCCATCGCTGTGGGCGTCGCGGAACAGGGTGTCAAGCAGCAGGCCCAGGCTGTCCGGGTGGTCGGGGTGGCACAGCAGATCGCGGATGTGCAGCACAGGGCCGATGACTTCGGTGGTGGCGTACGCGATCAGGCCGTGCGTCCGGGAGTTCATGGTCAGGAAGCGAAATTTCTTCCAGGGTTTTTGCTCGAAGCGCCAGGCCAGGTAACGACGGTCGCGCACGCCGATCAAGAGAGCCTGGCCCGCCTGGGCTTTCCACAGGGCGTCGAACCGGGCGTCTGGCTGATCCATCCACTGGGCGAACATGCCGCTGAAGTCGTGCGCGTATTGCGTGCGGCGCAAGGTGTGCCGCAACCAGTCGGCAGTTCCTCCCAGGGTGTGCCGCATGAAGCGGGGCAGTCGCGCTGGTAGGTAGTTGGCGCTGCGCAGCACGCGCACATAACGCACCATCGGCCCGGCCACCGCATAGCCGAGGCGCTTGACCACGGGCTCGGATTTAGGGTTTGGGAAGCCATAGATCAGTCCGAGTTGGGGCAGAAACCGGTCGCGCAAGGAGGTCTGCAGCAGCATGGCCGGATACAGGGTGCGGTGTTCTGCAACCACGCCAAAGTCTGCCAGCAAGCCGGCATCGATCGGTTGCCCAGCCAGCCGCATGTGTCGCGTGCCCAGGCCGATGACGCCAATGGGCACGCCGTGCTCTGCCGGAGAGTGGGCGAGCAGGACATGGGGTGCCCCTGCCGGATTGCGCAGGTAAAACCAGTCGAACTTGTCCTGGCGGCGCTCCGGATGCCCCAGATTGCTGGCCCAGAGCGACACGATGGTGCTGCGATCGGTGCTCAGATCGGCGGGCAGGGCTGCATAACTGGATGCGGCAGCGGACATGGTGGACGAAAGTGATGGCGTTCAACGCCGGATGAACTGGTCGTGCAGCAGCAGGGTGGAGAGCATGCCGACAAACGCCATATTGTCACCAAATCCGATGACTTTTCCGGCGCGCGCCTTGTCGAACAGGCGGATGGCGGCCGGCAGGTCGAAATACCCGGCTTCCTTCAGCCGCGCCGCGCTGAACAGCTCGGCCACATAGTCGACCGGCTCGCCGTCGTGGAAGAAGCTCTGGCTGTCTGGCGCGCGGTAGGGCTGCTTGGTGCGGTGGCGCAGGGCGTCGGGCAGCAGGCCGTCCATGCTGCGCTTGAGAAGGTACTTTTCAACCAGACCCATGAGCTTGTAGCGCGGCGGCAGGCGGCTGGCAAAGGCGATCAGCCGGTGGTCGAGAAACGGAAACCGCGTCTCGATGGATGCGGCCATGGCCATGCGGTCGCCCTGCGAACACAGCAGATAGCCCGACATCAGGGTGTGCGCCTCGATGTACTGATCCTGGTTCAGCGGCTCCCAGCGCGACAGCTTGGCAGGCAGGTGCAGGGCGTCGACCGGGTCGAACCTGGTGGCGGCAGCGCGCAGCTCGGGCGACAGGAACGCGGTGATGCGCCGGGTGGTGGTCCAGCGCGGCAGGTGGGCGAATCCGGGCTCGCGAAACCGCGCCTCACCGTCGCGGAAAAACCGCTCGGTCATCGCCCGGCCCGCCGCCGGGGAATGCTTGAGATACGGGTAGAGCCGCTCGAGCAGACGCGGCCTGCAGCGCGAGTCGGGCTGGCGCGCGATGAAGCGGCGCACGCGGCCTTCCTTGAAGATGTCGTAGCCGCCGAACACCTCGTCGGCGCCCTCGCCGGTGAGCGCCACCTTGTAGCCCGCAGCGCGCACGCCGTCGGCCAGCAGCATCATCGGCGCCGGGGCGGTGCGAACGATGGGGGTTTCGGCGTGCGCGATGGCGCGGGGAAAGGCCGCGGCGATGTCGGCGCGGGTGCAGTGCACCGTGGTGTGTTCGGTGTGCAGATGCTGCACCAGCCGCTGCTGCCAGGCGCTTTCGTCGAACTCGGCGTCGTCGAAGGTCAGCGAAAAGGTGCGCAGCGGGGTGTCGGTGTAGTGGCGGATCAGCGTGGTGACGATGGATGAGTCCAGCCCGCCGCTCAGATACGCCGCCACCGGCACGTCGGCGCGCAGTTGCAGCCGCACCGCGTCGATCAGCAGATCGCGCAGTTCCTCGGCGTAGGCGTCGGCGCTGCGGTCGGCTGCGATCGGCGCCGGGGGAAAGGTCCAGTCCCAGTAGCGGCGCAGGCGGGTGCCCTGCGCATCGACCGTCATCACATGGCCGGGCGGCAGCGACTCGATGCCCTCGAACACCGCATGCGGTGGCAGCGGCGCCCAATACGTGAACACCTCGCCCAGCGCACGGGCGTCGATGCGGCGCGGCACTTCGGGCAGAGCCAGCAGCGCCTTGATTTCCGACGCGAACGCCAGACCGCCGGGCACACGCGTGTGGAACAGCGGGCGGATGCCGGTGCGGTCGCGCGCCAGCAGCAGGTGCTGGCGCACGCTGTCCCACAGCGCAAACGCGAACTGGCCGTTGAGCTGCTCGACCAGCGCGTCGCCGTGCTCCTCGTAGAGGTGCACCAGCACTTCGGTGTCGGACTGGGTGGAGAAGCGATGGCCGCGCCGCAGCAGGTCGGCGCGCAGTTCGAGGTAATTGAAGATTTCGCCGTTGAACGTGACCCAGACCGTGCCGTCTTCGTTGGTCATCGGCTGGGTGCCGCTGGACAGGTCGATGATGCTCAGCCGGGCATGCGCCAAACCGATCGGACCCTGGGTGTGCAAGCCCTGCTCGTCGGGGCCGCGGTGCTGCAGTTGCGCGATCATCGCGGCGAGCTGCGCCGGGTCGATCGGTGCGTTCCAGTTCAGCCGCCCGGCGATGCCGCACATCGCGTTCAGCCGCCGATATACGACATCTCGACCTTGCGCTCGTTGCGCAGCGACTGGCCGGCCGCGGTGCCGCGCAGCAGCGAGTAGCGGTCGTCGCGCTGTGTCCAGACCTGCGCCAGCGCGGCGCGCAGCTCGGCGTCGCTGACCGGCGCCAGGCCGGTGCGTGGATCGCCGCGCAGCAGCGCGCGCAGGTCATGGCCGTGGGTGGCGAACAGGCAGAGGTAGAGCTTGCCCTCCATCGACAGCCGGGCGCGGTTGCAGCTGGCGCAAAACGCGCGCGTGACGCTGGAGATCACGCCGATCTCGCCCGCGCCGTCGTCATAGGCCCAGCGCTGCGCGGTCTCGCCCGCGCTGTGCGGCTCCAGCGGGTGCAGCGGGTGCACCGCATGGATGCGGTCGATCACCTGCTGCGAGGGCAGAACCTCGTCCATGCGCCAGCCGTTGGTGTTGCCCACGTCCATGTATTCGATGAAGCGCAGCACCACCCCAGTGCCGCGGAAATGCTCGGCCATTGGCAGGATCTGCGCATCGTTGGTGCCGCGCTTGACCACCATGTTGACCTTGACCGGCGCAAGTCCTGCGGCGATTGCCGCGTCGATGCCGTGCAGCACGTCGGCCACGGGAAAGTCCACATCATTCATTCGTCGAAAGGCCGCGTCGTCCAGCGCGTCCAGGCTCACGGTGACGCGGTCCAGTCCCGCGTCCTTGAGCTGCTGTGCCTTGCGCGCCAGGATGGAACCGTTGGTGGTCAGGGTGAGTTCGGGCGGGGTGCCGTCCAGCGTGCGCAGTCCGTGCAGCATGTCCACCAGGCGCTCCAGGTGCTTGCGCAGCAGCGGCTCGCCGCCGGTCAGCCGGATTTTGCGCACACCCAGATCGATGAACACCCGCGCGGCGCGGGTGATTTCCTCGAAACTCAGCAGATCGGCATGCTGCAGAAATTCGTAGTGCTTGTCGAAAATCTCCTTCGGCATGCAGTAGGTGCAGCGGAAGTTGCAGCGGTCGGTCACCGAAATCCGCAGGTCGTGCAGCGGGCGGTGCAGACGATCCGTTGGCTGCCCTTGCACATCGGCAGCGTGCGCGGGGACCTGGGGCACGCTGGCGGCGTAAAGATGATCGACGATGGGAATGATGCGTTCGGACATGTCGCCATTATCGGCAAAGATGGGACGATGGCTTTTCACATTCTCACATCACGGTGATTTGCAAGGCCAGTGCAAATGTGGCCAGCAGCATGCCCAGCACCGCGCCAACTACCACGTCCGACAGATAGTGCAGCCCAAGAATCAGGCGTGAAGCCGCGATGAGCAGCGCGAACGGCACGGCGACCCACCCGAGAACCGGGGCAAAAAACAGGATCTGCAGCGTGAAATTCACCGCGTGCAGGGTGTGACCGGAGGGAAAGCTGAACTGGTCGAGCGGTGGTTCGCTGACCATGATCCGGTGACAGTGTTCGCTCGGTCTGGGGCGGGCCGCCAGCCGCTTGATCGACCCGTACAGAGCGATGCCGATGACGGTTGTCACCAGCATCCAGAAGATGGGCAGGACCGCTTCCCGACCGCCCTGCATCAACAGCGCAAAAAGAATGGCCGCCCAGCCCCAACCGTTGCCCAGTCGGCTGATCAGGGTGAACAGGCGGCGCACCCACGCCTGCCTGCTCAGCCGGTTGGCCGAAATGGTGAGCGCCTGTTCCCAGTGCAGGTAGCGATGGAGCAGGCTGGACTGTCGCTGGTGCATGTACGGGACTCTCGTCGTGGACGTCGTGGATGGCGCGAGCCGGATTGTTTCACCGCAGACTTAGGGCAAGACGGCATCGCTCTACCATTGTGGCATTCGCGCAGGTCTGGGGAGCAGGAGCCCGGCCCCTGTGCGCCACCTACAAGGACAGACAATGACGTATTCGATCGAACTCTCCGGGCGCGTCGCCCTGGTCACAGGCGCTTCCAGCGGTCTGGGCTGGCGCTTTGCCGAAGTGCTGGCGCAGGCCGGCGCGGCCGTTGTGCTCAGCGGGCGCCGCATGGAGCGGCTCAAGGAACTGCGTGCCCGCATCGAAGGGCAGGGCGGCGACGCGCATGTGGTGGAACTCGATGTCAACGACCCAGCCAGCATCAAGGCTGCTGTTGCGCATGCGGAAACCGAGATGGGGCCGATCGACATTCTGGTGAACAACGCTGGGGTGTCACTGCAGCAAAAACTGCTGGACGTGACGAGCGACGATTTCGACGAGGTGTTCGGCACCAATGTGCGCGGCGCGTTTTTCGTGGCGCAGGAGGTTGCTCGCCGCATGGTGGCGCGATCGCTCGGCGTCACGCCGGGCACCTGGGCCGGCGGGCGGATCATCAATATCGCATCGGTTGCCGGGCTGCGTGTCATGCCCAAGCTCGGGGTCTATGCGATGAGCAAGGCCTCGGTCATTCACATGACGCGGGCCATGGCGGTGGAGTGGGGCAAGTACGGCATCAATGTCAATGCCATCTGCCCCGGCTACATCGACACCGAGATGAATCACCATCACTGGCAGACTGAATCGGGCCAGCGCCTGATGCAGATGCTGCCGCGCAAGCGTCTGGGCAAACCGGAGGACCTTGACGGGCTGCTCGTTCTGCTCGCCAGCGGGCAGAGTGGCCTGATCAACGGTGCCATCGTCGCCGCTGACGACGGCTTCGGCATTTGAAGGGCAGCATGATGCGGTTCGACATCCCTGAACAAAAAAATCTGGTCTACACCATGACCATGCCCATTCGCTGGGGCGACATGGACGTGATGGGCCATGTGAACAACACCCTCTATTTCCGCTACATGGAAATCATCCGCCTGGAGTGGATGCTGGCCGCCGGAGTGCCCGCCAATCCCAAGGGACTCGGGCCGGTGATCGTCAACGCGTTCTGCAACTTCCAGACCGAGCTGAGTTTTCCCGGCGAGGTGCTCGCGCGGCTCTACACCGCAGGTGTGGGACGCACCAGTTTCGACACCTACACCCTGCTCAGCCGCACCGATGACCCCGACACCATTTACGCCAGCGGCGGCTCGCGCGTGGTCTGGGTGGACTTTCCGCAGCGAAAAAGCGTCCCTCTGCCCGACATGCTGCGCGCGCTGCTGACACAGGCCTCGACTTCGACAAACACCTGACATCCGCCGGAGAACATCATGTCCGAACCCGCGCCAGCCCACCCCTTGTGGCGTGCGTCGCCGCAGCGCATTGCCGCGTCGCACATCGAATCTTTCCGCCTCTGGGTCAACGCCCGGCATGGTCTGCAATTGCAGGATTACCAGGCGTTGCTCGACTGGTCTGTGGCCGAGCAGGCGAATTTCTGGGACGCCGTCTGGGAGACCTCTGGCGTGATCGCGCAGCACAAGGGCGAGCGGGTCCTGATCGACGCAGATCGCATGCCCGGCGCGCGTTTCTTCCCGGACGCGCAACTCAATTTCGCGCAGAACCTGCTGCGCCGCAATGACGACGCCATCGCGCTGCATTTCTGGGGTGAAGACCGGGTGCAGCGCAGTATGAGCTGGCGCCAACTGCACGCCGAAGTCTCGCGCCTGCAGCAGGCCTTGCGCAGTTGGGGCGTGATGCCCGGCGACCGGGTGGCGGCCTACATGCCCAATCTGCCCGAGACGGTGATCGCCATGCTCGCGGCCACGAGCATCGGCGCCACCTTTACCTCGGCCTCGCCCGATTTCGGCACGCAGGGCGTGCTCGACCGTTTCGGCCAGACCCAGCCCAAGGTGCTCATTGCGTGCGACGGCTATTTCTACAACGGCAAGACCTTTTCCAACCTCGACAAGCTCGCCGCACTTGTCGAGCAACTGCCCTCGGTGGCACGGACTGTGATCGTGCCCTATGTGGCGCAGGCCCTGGGGCAGGTGCCCGATATCGCGGCCATTCCCGGCGCGCAGACTTGGGAAGACGCGCTGCTGCCCTTTGCGCCGCAGACGGTGCAATTCACCTCGCTGCCCTTCGATCATCCGGTCTACATCCTCTATTCGAGCGGCACGACGGGCGCGCCAAAATGCATCGTCCACCGTGCAGGCGGGGTATTGCTCAAGCATCTTGCCGAATTGCGGCTGCAGGTGGACATTCACGCCGATGACCGGGTGTTCTTTTTCACCACCTGTGGCTGGATGATGTGGAACTGGCTCATGTCCGCCCTCAGCCAGGGGGCGACGGTCTGCCTGTACGACGGCTCGCCGGGCCTGCGCGACAACGCCATTCTGTTCGACTACGCCGACGCCGTGGGCTTCACGCATCTGGGCACCTCGGCCAAGTTCATCGAGGCGCTGGGCAAGTCGGGACTCGAACCCAGGCGCACGCACCAGCTCGCCAGCCTGCGCACCATCATGTCCACCGGGTCGCCGCTGGCGCCCGAGGGCTTCGACTATGTGTACGACAAGGTCAAGCCCGACGTCTGCCTGAGTTCCATGTCCGGCGGAACCGATCTGGTGGCCTGCTTCATCGTCGGCTCGCCGATGAACCCGGTCTGGCGCGGAGAACTGCAGGCTTGCGCACTGGGCATGGCGGTGATCGTCGCGGACGACGACGGCAAGCCCTTGCCCGACGGCGAGAAGGGTGAACTGGTCTGCACCAAGCCCTTTCCGTCGATGCCGCTGGGTTTTCTGGTGGACGGCAGCCTGGAGCGCGGCGCGCAGAAATATTTCGAGAGCTACTTCGCGCAATTCCCGAACGTCTGGTGGCATGGCGATTTCATCGCCCGCACGTCGCACGGGGGCTACATCATTTTCGGCCGTTCCGACGCCACGCTGAACCCTGGAGGCGTGCGCATCGGCACTGCGGAGATCTATCGCCAGGTCGAACGCATCGACGCCGTGCTGGAATCGCTGGTCATCGGGCAGAATTGGCCGCCCGGGGCGATTGGGGATGTGCGCGTGGTGCTGTTCGTGCGGCTGCGCGACGGGCTGGTGCTCGACGACGCGCTGATCGAGACCATCAAGCGCCAGATCCGCAGCAACACCACGCCGCGCCATGTGCCTGCACGCGTGGTGCAGGTGCATGACATTCCGCGCACCAAGAGCAACAAGATCGTCGAAATCGCGGTGCGCAATCTGATCCACGGCGAGCCGGTGAAGAACGTCGCGGCATTGGCCAACCCCGAGGCGCTCGACGAATACCGCGCGCTGCGCACCGAACTCGAACGCGCCTGAGCCACAGCGCAGGGCTCACCGGCAGGTGCGGCTGATCCACAGCTTGCGCAGCGGCGTGAGGCTGATGCGCTGATGCAGCACGGCGTAATCGGACCGCTCGATCTCGCGCAGCAGCGCCAGCGCCATCGCGCCCAACGCGCGCAACGGCGCGGTCTGCCTGCGCGCAAATGGCGCCAGCCCCGCAAGCGCCTGCTCCAGGGTCTGGCGGGCCAGCGCGGACTGCTCGGCCAGCAGGGCGGCCACACCGGCATCCATCCGGCGTTGCTGCAACTGCGCAGCCGTGATGCCGTGGCGCTGCAGGGCATCCAGCGGCAGATAGATCCGGCCCTGCGCCGCGTCGCGTCCGAGGTGCCGGATGCAACTGATCAGGCGCAAACCCATGCCGAGTTGTTCCGCAGACGCTTGCGCTGCCTCGCTGTCGAGACCGAGGAGGATGGCGCTGTTGCGCAGGGTTTGGCCGCTGCCTGCTCTGGCATAGTGCAGCAGGGCGGGGCGATCGATCCAGCGGTTTTGCTGCAGATCGATCTGCACACTGTCGATGACCCCATGCAGCGCTTTCGCCGTCAGACCGCTTCGCTGCGCAAACGGCGCGAGTGCACGCAGGGTCGGGTGCTCTGCCGTCCCGCTTTCCATGGCGCGGAGTTGCGCGTCCCACCACGCCAGCTTGGCCTGCGCCACGGACAGGTCACTGACCGTGGTGACGATGGCGCGGATCTGCACATGAAACCGCAGCAGCGCCGTCAATCCCGCGCGCTGGGGCACAGGGCTACGCTGCAAGGCGTAGTAGACGGACGACCCTGGCGGCGGGCCGACTGGTGCATCAGTTGAATCAGTGGCGGGCATGGCATGCGCCGCGTCCAGCAGGTTGACGCAGCGAGGCTAGAATAGCCGATTGCCTGAAAATCAATGAAGCCTGGGAAACGGGTCTGGCGTGCGGGGTCTGGAGTGCAGGCGGGCCGAATGGTGCATTGATGCGGGCAGCAGATCACCCGGCGAGGGTGGCGAAATTGGTAGACGCACCAGGTTTAGGTCCTGACGCCTTCACCGGCGTGGGGGTTCGAGTCCCCCCCCTCGCACCAGCCGACAAGCAAGCGCTTGGCGGGAATGGATCCCTTTCACCGAACACTGGACTTTTTCATGACTGTCGAAACCCTGGACAAACTGCAGCGCCGCGTGACCGTGACGGTTCCGAAGGCTGCCGTGCAAACTGAAATCAACGCCCGCCTGAAGAATCTGAGCCGCACACTGCGCCTGCCGGGGTTCCGTCCGGGCAAGGTGCCCATGTCCATGGTGACGCAGCGCTATGCGCCGTCTGTGGAAATGGAAGTGCTGCAAGACAAGATCGGCAATGCGTTTTACGAGATGACCACTGGTGCCCGCCTGCGCGTGGCCGGCATGCCGCAGTTCACCCCCAAGACCGAAGGCGTCGAGGCCGACGTCATGGCGTTCGATGCCACGTTCGAGGTCTATCCCGATGTGCAGATCCCCGATCTGTCGTCGCAAACCATCGAGCGTGTGACTGCCACCGTGGATGAGGCGGCCATCGACAGAACCGTGGACGTGCTGCGCAAGCAACGTACAGAATTTGTCGAGCGCGGCCAGGCGGCCGCCAATGGCCAGACCTCGGAAGGCCTGGAAGTGCAGGACGGCGACCGCGTCACCGTCGACTTCGAAGGCCGCATCGACGGCACCGCGTTCGAGGGCGGCAAGGCCCAAGGCTTCAGTTTTGTGCAGGGTGAAGGCCGCATGTTGCCTGAATTCGAAGCGGCGACCAAAGGTCTGCAGGCCGGGCAGAGCAAGATTTTTGAGCTGCACTTTCCCGAGGACTATCAAGGCCGTGCGGTGGCGGGCAAGACCGCTCAGTTCACCCTCACGGTCACCAAGGTGGAATGGCCGCTGCTGCCGGAGGTCAACGCCGATTTCGCCAGGGCGCTTGGCGTGGCCGACGGCGATGTGCAGCGGCTGCGCGACGATATTCGCAGCAATCTGCAGCGCGAAGTCAAATCCCGCCTGACGCAGCGCAACAAGCTGGCGGTCATGGATGTGCTCCAAAAGGCCGTGCCTGTTGATCTGCCCAGTGCGTTGGTGCAGAACGAAATCAATGAGCTGATGGCCAGCGCCCGCCAGGATCTGGCCGAGCGCGGCATGAAGGATGCCGACAAGGCACCTCTGCCGCCTGAGCTGTTCAAGGAGCAGGCCGAACGCCGCGTGCGTCTGGGCCTGATTGTTTCCGAGCTGGTCAAGCAGCATGACCTGCAGCCCAAGCCGGAACAACTGCGCAGTTATGTGGAAGAACTGGCCGCCAGCTACGAACAGCCTGAAGAACTGGTTCGTTGGTATTACGCCGACCCGGAGCGCCTGGCACAGGCAGAGGCGATCGTGATGGAAAACAATGTGACCGATTTTGTGTTTGCACAGGCGCAAACCTCGGAAAAAGCGCTGGGCTTCGACGAGCTGATGGGGCAGAAATAACCTTCGCTCTGCGATGCAAGCCGCTGCGTGCCCCGGCGCGCAGCGGCTTTTTTGTGAGCTGCCCAAGGCGAATCTCCAGATCCTGGCGCGTCGTCCCGCAAATTGCTTGCGGAAATCCCACACCCTTGCGTCGACCTCGCGAACTGCGTGCTAATCTGTATCCACCTTCACGTTTGATCCTTCCATGAGCGCAACTGACATTCAAAACCTGGGCTTGGTGCCCATGGTCATCGAGCAAAGTGGCCGCGGCGAGCGCGCCTATGACATCTATTCGCGGCTTCTGCGCGAGCGGGTGATTTTCCTGGTCGGACCGATCAACGATCAGATGGCCAATCTGGTGGTTGCGCAATTGCTGTTCCTCGAGTCCGAGAACCCGGACAAGGACATTTCGCTCTACATCAATTCGCCGGGTGGATCGGTGTCGGCCGGCATGGCCATTTACGACACCATGCAATTCATCAAGCCGGATGTGTCCACCTTGTGTACCGGCATCGCGGCCAGCATGGGAGCTTTTCTGATGGCGGCCGGTGCCAAGGGCAAGCGCTATTCGCTGCCCAATTCCCGCATCATGATCCACCAGCCTTCGGGCGGCGCCCAGGGGCAGGCGACCGACATCGAAATCCAGGCCCGCGAGATTCTCTATCTGCGCGAGCGCCTGAACGGCATTCTGGCCGAGCGCACGGGCCAGCCGCTGGAGAAAATTGCCATTGACACCGAGCGTGATTTTTTCATGTCTGCCGACCAGGCCAAGGACTACGGCCTGATCGACGAAGTCATTGCCAAACGCTCCTGAACCTGAATTGAACGCACACGCCCATGGCTGAGAAAAAATCGTCCTCTGGTGAAAAGACCCTGTATTGCTCCTTCTGCGGCAAGAGTCAGCATGAGGTGAAAAAACTGATCGCGGGTCCATCGGTGTTCATCTGCGATGAATGCATCGACCTGTGCAACGAAATCATCCGCGATGAAATCAGCACCACGGATGCTGGCGGCAAGGTGGTCAGTTCCGATCTGCCGACGCCCTCGGAAATCAAGGCCATCCTCGATCAGTATGTGATTGGGCAGGAAGCGGCCAAGCGCATTCTGGCCGTTGCGGTGTACAACCATTACAAACGCCTCAAGCATATTGGTCAGACCAGCGATGTGGAACTCGCGAAGAGCAATATCCTGCTGGTCGGCCCGACGGGCTCGGGCAAGACGCTGTTGGCGCAGACACTGGCCCGGTTGCTCAACGTGCCTTTTGTCATTGCAGATGCCACCACCTTGACCGAAGCGGGTTATGTGGGGGAGGATGTCGAAAACATCATCCAGAAGCTGCTGCAGAACTGCAATTACGAAATCGAGCGGGCGCAGCGTGGCATCGTCTACATCGACGAGATCGACAAGATCTCGCGCAAGTCCGACAACCCCAGCATCACCCGCGATGTCTCGGGAGAGGGCGTGCAGCAGGCGCTGCTCAAGCTCATCGAGGGCACCATGGCGTCGGTGCCGCCGCAGGGCGGGCGCAAGCATCCGAACCAGGATTTCATCCAGGTCGACACGACCAATATCCTGTTCATCTGTGGCGGTGCGTTCGATGGTCTGGAAAAGGTCATTCGCAATCGCTCGGAAAAATCGGGAATCGGCTTTTCCGCTACGGTCAAGACCCAGTCACAACGCAGTCTGTCCGAAACCTTCCTCCAGGCCCAGCCGGAAGACCTGATCAAGTTCGGCCTGATTCCTGAACTCGTTGGCCGTCTGCCTGTGGTCGCCGCGCTGGAAGAACTCGATGAGGCCGCGTTGATCGAAATTCTCACGGCCCCCAAGAATTCCCTGGTCAAGCAATACCAGAAGCTGTTCGAGATGGATCACATCAAGCTGGAATTCCGTCCTGCCGCGCTCGAAGCCATCGCGCGCAAAGCTCTGGAGCGCAAGACCGGTGCACGTGGCTTGCGCTCCATCGTCGAGCAGGCCTTGCTCGATTTGATGTTCGATCTGCCCAATGCCCAGAATGTTGCCGGTGTGGTGGTTGACGAAAATGTGATCACAAGCGGCGCCAAGCCACTGTTGATTTATCAGGATGCGGCCAAGGCCTCGGGGGCTTGACGAAGTCGGGCAGAGGTCTGCGGCCGTCTGCTTGCAATCTCTGCCCGAGTCCCCATTTGCAGTCCAACTTCCTTTTGGGTGAGTTTCATGTCCGATACCCCTGAACACAATTCCGATCTGACCGCGCTGCCTTTGCTGCCCTTGCGTGATGTGGTGGTCTTCCCCCACATGGTGATTCCGCTGTTCGTTGGTCGACCCAAGTCGATCAAGGCGCTGGAGTCTGCCATGGAAAGTGGCAAGCAGATCATGCTGGTCGCCCAGAAGGCTGCTGCCAAGGATGAACCCAAGCCAGACGACCTGTTCGAGGTCGGCTGTCTGTCGAGCATTCTGCAAATGCTCAAGTTGCCGGATGGCACCGTGAAGGTTCTGGTCGAAGGGGCCCAGCGTGCCAATGCACTGAACATCCGCGACAACGGGGATTTTTTCGCCTGCGAGGCGGTTCCCATTGCCTCGAGTTCGGAAAACACGGCCGAATCCGAGGCCATGCGCCGCGCGGTCGTTGCGCAGTTCGACCAGTATGTCAAACTGAACAAGAAGATTCCGCCCGAAATTCTCACGTCCATTTCGGGCATCGATGATCCCGGTCGTCTTGCCGACACCATCGCCGCGCACCTGCCGCTCAAGCTGGAGCAGAAGCAGTCCGTGCTCGATCTGCACGATGTGCACGCGCGTCTGGAAAATCTGCTTGAACAACTGGAGCGCGAAGTCGGCATTCTTCAGGTCGAGAAGCGCATCCGTGGCCGGGTGCGCCGTCAAATGGAAAAAAGCCAGCGCGAGTACTACCTGAACGAGCAGGTCAAGGCCATCCAGAAGGAGCTCGGCGAAGGCGAAGACGGCGCGGACATCGAGGAAATCGAGAAAAAGATCAAGGCGGCGCGCATGCCCAAGGAGGCCAAGAAAAAGGCCGAGGGCGAACTCAAGAAGCTCAAGCTCATGTCGCCGATGTCCGCCGAGGCGACGGTGGTGCGGAACTATCTCGATGTGCTGGTCAGTCTGCCCTGGGCGAAAAAAAGCAAGGTGCGTCACGACTTGGCTTTCGCCGAACAGGTGTTGGAAGAAGACCACTACGGTCTGGAGAAGGTCAAGGAGCGCATTCTTGAATACCTCGCAGTGCAGCAGCGCGTGGACAAGGTCAAGGCGCCGATCCTTTGCCTCGTCGGCCCTCCGGGCGTCGGCAAGACATCGCTCGGGCAATCCATTGCGCGCGCGACCGGCCGCAAGTTTGTTCGCATGGCACTGGGCGGTGTGCGTGACGAGGCCGAGATTCGTGGCCATCGCCGGACCTATATTGGCGCCATGCCGGGAAAAATCATCCAAAGCCTGAACAAGGTGGCGGTGCGCAACCCCTTGTTCCTGCTTGATGAGGTGGACAAGCTCGGCATGGACTTCCGTGGCGATCCGTCGTCCGCGCTGCTCGAGGTACTTGATCCGGAGCAGAACCACACCTTCAGCGACCATTACGTGGAGGTCGACTTTGACCTGTCCGATGTCATGTTCGTCGCGACCTCGAACTCGCTCAACATCCCGCCAGCCCTGCTCGACCGGATGGAAGTCATCCGCCTGGCTGGCTACACTGAAGACGAAAAGGTCAGCATTGCCCAGCGCTACCTGCTGCCCAAGCAGATGAAGAACAACGGGGTCGACGCGGGTGAACTCGACGTCACCGAAAGTGCGATTCGTGGCCTGATCCGCTATTACACACGCGAGGCGGGCGTGCGCTCGCTGGAGCGCGAAATTTCCCGGATCTGCCGCAAGGCCGTCAAGGGGCGCCTGCTCAAGACTTACACCGAGCAGGTTGTCGTCACCGAAGACAACCTGAACGATTTTCTCGGAGTCCGCCGGTTCAACTTCGGCATGGCCGAAAAGCAAAATCAGGTCGGTCAGGTGGTCGGACTTGCCTGGACTGAGGTGGGCGGCGACCTGCTCACCATCGAAGCGACGGCCATGCCCGGCAAGGGGGCGATTCTGCGCACCGGATCTCTGGGCGATGTGATGAAGGAATCCGTCGAGGCCGCTCGCACTGTGGTGCGTGTGCGCTCACGTCGCCTCGGGATCAAGGATGAGCTGTTTGAGAAGCGTGATCTGCACATCCACGTCCCGGAGGGTGCAACACCGAAGGATGGGCCAAGTGCCGGTATCGCGATGACGACAGCCATCGTCTCTGCCATGACGGGAATCCCAGTCAAGGCGGAGGTCGCAATGACGGGTGAAATCACCCTGCGCGGGGAAGTTCTTGGAATCGGTGGGCTGAAGGAAAAGCTGCTTGCCGCGCTTCGAGGGGGCATCAAGACGGTCTTGATTCCTGAGGAGAATGTCAAGGACCTGCAGGAGATGCCAGACAATGTCAAAGCGAGTTTGACGATCATTCCCGTGAAATGGATCGATCAAGTGCTCGATCTCGCCCTGGAGCGCGTGCCGGTGGCACTTGAAGACGACGCACCCACCAAGCCTACAGAGGTCACCGCTGCAGCGATCGAGGCGCCCGTTGTCGACAGCACGAGACATTGAGGCCCTTATCATCAAAAAGAGCGCGATGCTCTTGCAAATGACAATCTCACCGGTATAGAATATTTGTTTTGCTTTTGGGGGTATAGCTCAGCTGGGAGAGCGCTTGCATGGCATGCAAGAGGTCAGCGGTTCGATCCCGCTTACCTCCACCAAGCAACCAAATCGAAGGTTTAGTCCCCTTCGTCTAGAGGCCTAGGACACCGCCCTTTCACGGCGATAACACGAGTTCGAATCTCGTAGGGGACGCCAGATTCTGCGCTACGAATCTGCATGGAGTGGTAGTTCAGTTGGTTAGAATACCGGCCTGTCACGCCGGGGGTCGCGGGTTCGAG
>JAGDVQ010000165.1 GCA_023255715.1 Thiomonas sp. | reverse complement strand
CATCCCCACAGCCCTTTTTCGCCATCCGCGCCCCAAGCCCGACAGACTCCTAGCGGGGCGCGGTGCGCAGGTCGCGCAGCAGGTTCAGCATCTGCTGCAGATTGAGCGCACGCGAGAACACCCAGCCCTGGATCATCGGGCAGCCCGCGCGCTCCATCCACAGCAGATCGGCGACGGTTTCCACGCCCTCGGCCACCACTTCCAGGCCGAGGGTCTTGGCCATGGTGAGGGTGGCGCGGGCGATGGCGGCCTTGAAGCGGTCGGCGCTCACGCCCGAGGCGATGGCGCGGTCGATCTTGATCTGGTTGACCGGCAGCCGGGTGAGATAGCCGAGATTGGAATAGCCCACGCCGAAGTCGTCGAGCGAGAGCTGCACGCCCATGTCGCGGAAGCCGTCGAGCACGGCCAGCAGATCGGGGTTGTGCTCGATTTCCACGTTTTCGGTGAGTTCGAGCACCAATCGGTTGCTCGGCACATCGACGCTCTGCGCCATCTCGGACACGCAGGGCACGCAGGCGCTGACATGCAGCTGCCGAGGCGAGACGTTGTAGGCCATGGTGCCCGCAAAGCCCTGCTCCTTGCGCAGGCGGGCGAAACCTTCCAGCGCAATCGACAGCATCACCGGGCCGAAGCTGTCGAGCAGGCCGCAGTCGGCCAGGATGGCGATGAATTCGTCGGGCGCCACGCGCTCGCCGTTGCCGCGCGTCCACCGCGCCAGGGCCTCCACCCCGGCAATCTCGTAGGCGCCGCGCAGAGTGTCGAGGGTGGCCGAATCGTCGTGCAGCAACACGCTTTGCTTGCGCGACCAGATCGGCTGGAAGTGCACCTCGAAGCGCCGGTTGATGATGGCTGCGCGCAGTTCCTCTTCCAGTTGCGATCGGCGCTCGATGCGCGACTGCAGCGCCACTGAAAACGACTCCACCCGGTTGCGTCCCAGCACCTTGGACTCGTGCATGGCCGCATCCGCCCGGCCCAGCAATTCGGCGGTGGTGCGGCCATGCTGCGGGAACACCGCCACGCCGATGCTCGCCGTGGTCTGCAGGGTGCGCTCGCCATGTTCCATCGGCTCGCCCAGCGTGTCCTGCACCTGCTGGGCCAGGCGCATGGCCTGCGCGGCGTCGTGCGTATCGCGCGCGAGAATCAGGAATTCGTCGCCGCCAAATCGCGCGGCGGTGTTGTTCGGACGGGCGAGCTGCACCAGACGCTGCGCGGCCTCCACCAGCACCCGGTCGCCCACCGCGTGACCCAGCGCGTCGTTGATCAGCTTGAAGCGGTCGAGGTCGATGAACAGCACCGCGAAGCTCTGCCCCGGTGGGGTCACGGCGATCGCGTCTTCGAGGTGCTTTTCGAACAGGGTGCGGTTGGCCAGCCCGGTGAGCGGGTCGCGGTAGGCGGCGAGTTCGAGCTTTTCCTCGTCCTGATGCGCCTTGGTCACGTCGCGCACCACGCCGCGATAGCCCTGGTACAGGCCCAGATGGTCGATCATCGGCGCGGCGTCGATACGCCACCACAGCAGCGCCTGATCGGGCCCCAGACGGAACGGCACGATCAGATCGCGCACCTCCTCGTGCTCCTCCATGAGGTAGCGCAGCTGCGCCCATTCCGGCGAGAACTCCTGCCCCGGGTACAGCGCATGGAGGTTGCGCCCGATCAGGTTCAGACTGGCCAGCGGCGAATCCCCGGCGCGGCGGCTGCTGCGGGTGATGTAGGTCAGCACGTCGTTGCTGTCGGACTCCCAGAACCACTCGCTGGAGAGCTCGGCCAGCATGCGAAAGCGGCTTTCGCTGCGCACCAGCCGATGCTGCGTCTGCCGTAGCTCGCTGATGTCCCAGGTCAGGCCGAAAATGCGCGTGGCGGCCCCATCAGGCCCGCGCTCGCGCACCATGCCATGGTTCATGGTCGTCACCATGCTGCCGTCGGCGCGGATGAAGCGCGTCTCCACCGTCTGCACAAAACCGTCGGGGGCGCTGATGCGCGCAATGGCCTGCTCCAGCGCGGGCAGATCGGCCGGCACCACATGCCCCATCCACTCGGGAATGGTGAAGGTCTTGGGCTCATGCCGATGCGCCTCATCGAGCCAGTTCTGTTCGGCATGCAACTGGCCGCTCTGCAGATCGAGTTCCCAGACCGTCAGCCCCGGGCTGGTGCGCAGCAGATCGAGCGAGGTATCGCTGGCGTGCAGCCGCGTGGTGTCCTGCATGAAGCAGAAATAGCCGGGAGTCGCACCGCTGGCATCGGGCGGGAAGGGCACCAGCCGCACCTGCAGCCACCCTTGCGTCTGGCGCCCGGCGTGGTAGACCTGACGTTCATATTGCACAACCTGGCCGCGCAGCACCGCAGCGATCTGGGGCGCGATGGCCACAAGCGCGTCGTGCGGCGTGAAATCCTCCAGCGACTTGCCGAGCAGTTCCTCCGGATTTCTGCACAGCCAGTTGGCATACCCTGCGTTGCAATAGAGCAACTTGTTCTGCGCATCGAAACACCCCGCCATCAACGGCAGATGCTCGGCCCACTGCGCAATGTCCTGGCACCAGGAAGCAGAAGAATTTGGAGGTGTTTCTCGTCCCATGCGCTGGAATGTTGTGCAGACAGTGAAGGCGGCGCGCTGATGTTGAGCAGGCCCCCCGCGGATCGGACGAAAATCGCCCACAACGACTTTGTAAAGTCTAAGCGAGTCAGAGCATAGACGGGGGCGTATGTCTTGCGGCCCCCTGAAATGTGTGAAATTTTGAAACGCAATCGATCGACTGGGATGAATGCTGGCCAATTCCCTGGCGATCGCGGTCACTGGGCTACGTCGAAGATCAAAACACCAGGCTGAAAAGGGAATCGGAGGGAATATGAGCAACGCAAATGTGAACTGCCGCCATCTTGCAACGCTGGGGCTGGTGGCTGTGTTGGCAGGGTGTGGAGGGGGAGGCGGAGGAGCCGCACCCGCCGCGCAGTGCACAGCGGACTGCATTTCGGGGCAAGTGCAGAGCGCCTCAGGTGGCGCTGTGGCTGGTGTTTATGTCACGGCAACCAATTCTCAGACTGGAGCGGTTTGTGCCACATCGACAGCGCCGACGAATGCGAACGGCAGCTATGTGATCTCATTGAGCACCTGTGGTGGTGGGCAGTTGCCAGTTGTTTTGACGGCACCGGGTGGTGTGAGCACAACGATTGCGGGCGGCTCGAATACAGGAGGAGCCAACCCGAACACAGGCTCTGCCGGATCTTCCGCTACTGGCGGGGGCGTACCGACCAGTGGTGGCGGAGGAACTCCATCCGGGACAGCTTCCAGCAATGGGACGACCGCAGGCACGACAAGTCCACCTGGCGGTGGAACGAGCCCAGCGTCCACGGCCAGCACGCCATCCTCGGTGGGAAGCGGCACCAGTGCTGGCACGAGCACAAGTGGTGGCACCAACGGCTCTTCGGGTGGCGACACCGGACTGCTGGTCAACACATGGGCCCCGGGGCAGTCGACATCAGGCATTGCGTTGAATCCAACGACAACAAGTTCAATTGCCGCATTCGCTGGCACGTGGAGTGCGTCGTATGTTCCAGCAGACCCCCGAGGAGATTCCGGTTCTTGCTCCTTGACGGTGAGCCAAGCGGGGGTTATCGCAGCGGCACAGCCAAATTGCATGTCAGTCAAATCTGGCCCCTTCATTTTGACGGGAACGATCAATAGTGTGGGGCAGTTCGGCGGCGGAACGTCGACCGGAGGTCGCTACACGGGATCGTTCACCAGTCAACAATACACCGCGTCAGGTTCCTGGAAGAATGGCAATGACGGCGGCAGCTGGAGCGCAAGCAAGACCGGAAATTGAAGACGGATTTCTGATGCTTGATGTGATGCTGTTGGTGGGTGGATCACGTCAAGCCGAAGATCCTTTGGATTGAAACTGCATCCGGTGCAACTGCGCATACAGCCCGCCTTTGCGCAGCAACTCCGCTTGAGTTCCCAGTTCGATGAGCCGCCCTTCATCGAGCACGGCGATGCGGTGGCAGTGCGCGATCGTGGCCAGGCGGTGGGCGATGACGATGGTGGTGCGACCGTCCATCAGGCGGTTGATCGCCTGCTGCACCAGGCGCTCGCTTTCGGCATCGAGCGCGCTGGTGGCCTCGTCGAGGATGAGCAGCGGCGCGTTTCTGTACAGCGCGCGCGCGATGGACAAGCGCTGCCTCTGCCCGCCCGAGAGCTGCGAGCCGTTGTGGCCCACCGGCGCGGCAAGACCACCGGGCAGGCCGCGCACAAAATCACCGAGCGCGGCTGCATCGAGCGCGGCCCAGGCGCGCGCTTCGTCCAGCGGCGCGCCGAAGCTGACATTGGCGCCGATGCTGTCATTGAGCAGCACCACGTCCTGACCGACATAGGCGATTTGCTCGCGCAAGCTGTGCAGGCTCCAGTCGTGCAGCGGCACACCATCGAGCAGCAGGCGGCCCCGGGTGGGCTCCAGCAAACGTGGTACCAACCGCATGAGCGTGGTCTTGCCCGCACCGGACGGACCAACCAGTGCAAGGCTTTCGCCTGCTTGCACCTGAAGATTGATGCCGTCGAGCACCGGGCGATCCATGGCGCCGATGGTCACGCCGACATTGTCGAACACGAGATCGCCGCGCACCCGGTCAACGGCGTGTGTGCCGGTGTCCTGTTCCTGCGGTGCGTTGACGATGGACTGCAAACGGTTGAGCGAGGAGAGTGCACGCACCATGGGCTGCACGATGTCGGCTACACGGCGCAGCGGCGAGAGGGTCATCATCATCGCGGTGATGAATGCGACAAAACCGCCCACGCTGTGCTGACCCGACACATCGCTCTGCCACATGGCAAACACAATGACCACAGACACCGCCAGCGCGGACAGCCACTGCGATACCGGCGTGGTGGTGGAGCCTGACACCAAGGTCTTCACCGTGGTGCGGCGCAGGCCCTGGTTGATGCGATGGAACCGCGCGGCGAAATTGTCCTGCGCGTTGTGCACCCGAATCACAGGAGCAGCCAGCATGCCTTCTTCCAAGGCATAGGAGGTTTCTTCAGCCGCCTGCTGCATTTGCGCATTCAGTCGCTTGGCGCGGCGGCTGATGAGGCGCATGGTAAAAATCAGCGGCAGCAGAATCGCCAGGGTCAGCAAGGTGAGACTCCAGTTCACCCACAGCAGATAGCCGAACAGCGCCACCAGAGTGAAGCTGTCGCGCACCAGGGTGAGCAGGCCCGGAAAGATCATCCCCAGCGCCAATTGCGCCTCGTACACCGACGCCCCAATCAGGCTGCTGGCGCTTTCGCGCTGGAGTTGCGCAAGTTGCGCATGCACAATCTGCCCATAGACCAACTCGCGCACCCGCGCCAGCACGTTTTGAGTCAGCCACTGTGTGAGAAACTGCGACGCCAGCCACGCAAGCCCGCGGACGGTGAACAAGCCCATGAGGACGGCGGGCACGGCCCACAAGGGGAAGTCCCGTTTGGCCGTGAAGCCCACGTCGAGCACATGCTTCATCAGGCCAGGCAGAACCGGCTCTGTGGCCGCCACAATGGCGGCAAAGAGCACGATGAGGAGCGCGGCGGTACGGTTGCGGGGGTCGGAGCGAAATAGCTTCCCCAAGAGCGCCATTCCTTTTTTATTTTGTCTTATTTGCATGCGACTTCCAATGGATCCAGTTGAAGACCATGTCTTTTCTCATTATGACGCGGCAATGGTCTGCGTATTCATTTTCCGGGTGACTCCCTGATGCTAGTCGTTGCAGAGAGGTGGTCCGCGCTAGACAGCGCCTGGCTCAAGTCTGCCATCGTCGGCCTGCTGGTGGCCTATCCAGCTTTGACGCTGATTGTTCCAGGTGCGGTTAACACCGCCATTTTTCTCCTGTTTTTGATGAGCCTCGGATTGCTGCTCAGTCCTCGTTTGTTGCACGCATTCAAGGGAGTCAATAGACATCAGACCTTGATTGCGCGGGTGTATCTGAAGGATCCTTTGGATCAAAGCAAAGCGATTCTGTTTTCGCTGTCCATGATAGGGCTGCCAGCGGCAGTATTTGTGAGCCAATGGGCGAATCACCGCTGGGGATGGCCATACTACGACGCAGTATCAAGATTTTTGATTGCGATACCAATTTTTTTTGCGCTTCGCCGGTTCGATCCCGCATTGCTGATAAATATTCGACGCGGATTTTTGATCGGGGCGTTTGTTGCCGCCGGATATGTTATCTTTGATCCCCAAATTTGGGGTGCTGATAAAGGAATCGTCCGGATTGGGACTTCATTTGTTAATCCAATACATTTTGGTGATATCGCGCTTTCACTGGGTATAATTCCTCTGTTTGGCATTATAATCCAAGAAAAAAAATCAACTGCAAAACCTTGGTTGCATCTTTCTCTGGCGCTATTGGCGACCGCTGCTGGTCTCTATGCATCAATTCTCTCTGGCTCCAGAGGGGGGTGGGTTTCTATTCCGGCGCTTTTGATTGTTGCCTATCTAATCAATAGAAAAAAATTTCCGGCGCTAGCAGCATTGGTCGTATTTATCGTAATTTCAGTAGTTTTCTATATCGGATACGAAAAAATTCCTGAAATCCAGCAACGGATTAATCTCATTCATAATAACATCCATGCCTTCGATCAGGGGAACGAAAATACTTCGATAGGCATACGATTTCAGCTCTGGCGAGTCGCCTTGATGATTTTTATTGATCATCCAATATTTGGAATCGGGATGGGGGGATTCAAAGAATTGATGAATTCATTGCAGCAAGCCGGGTATTTGACTCCGTTGGCTGCGGATTTTGGTCGACAGGAGGTGCATAGTGAAATCCTGTCTCGCCTGTCGCAGCTTGGAGTGATAGGTTTTATTGCTATTATGAGTGTCTACATCGTGCCAGGTTGGATGTTTTGGGCTCAATTGAACGCACCGATGCCGGCATCACGTTCTGCTGCGCGAATGGGATTAGCCTTTGTGATCGGATTTTTTATATATGGGTTGACTGTTGAAACTTTTGATTTAACGATGACAGCGGCATTTTACGCTCTCACAATCGCTGTTTTAATGGCGGTGGCCTATCCTGCTACAAAAACGAAGAATACAAATGAAATTCAGCATCCTGATTCCGTCATGGAATAATTTACCATTTCTTAAGTTGTGCATTGACAGCATAAGGAAAAATTCCGTCGCCGATCATGAAATTATCGTGCATGTCAATGATGGATCTGACGGTACATTGAGCTGGGTACGAGAGCAGGGAATACGCCACACTCACTCATCGGGAAATATCGGAATTTGTATGGCGCTCAATCATATTGCCGGCCTGGCAACTTGTGATTGGATCATCTACATGAATGATGATATGGTTTGTTGCCCTGGATGGGACTCCGCATTGATTCAAAAAATTGAGTCTGCAACAGATGATCGTATCTTTCTATCGTCTATGCTGCTTGAGCCAATGCAAACTGGAAACGAACGCGTCATCGTTCAAAATCATGGAATCGACCCTGATCACTTTGACTTGCCTGGCTTGCTCGATCATTACATGGATATCCGGCGCTCTGATATGTTTGGACGCGCATCGCAGCCGACATTGATTGCCAAGCGCTGGTGGCTCATCGTTGGTGGTTACAGCCTTGAATTCAGTCCGGGTATGAGTTCTGATGACGACTTACTGATGAAGCTTTGGATTGTGGGATTTCGTCATTTTGAGATTGTTGCGGCGAGTCGTCTTTACCACTTTGCCTGCCGCAGCACCGGACGTATCAGGAAAAACCGCGGTTCACGCGCATTCGCACTCAAGTGGGGGATTACCCAAGGAGAGTTCATGCGTAATTTTCTGCGTCAGATGGACTGTGATGCGAGCACTCAATCAATTGGTCTCTTGCCGAAGCCAACTCTCAGTGGGAGATTCAAACGTGCATTTCACGGCCTGTTCAGTAACATTCCACTCGGTGATATGGCTGCCTGGGATCCAATGCCTGGTGAAAAGTTTTCTGCTCCTCCCGCAAAAAATTCAGATGGCAAACTGAACGGATGAATGTTGATGCGAGGGATCTCGGTAGTCATCATTACGCACAATGAGCGCCATAATATCGCTGAATGTTTAGTAGGGGTAAAGTGGGCTGATGAGGTCGTGATTGTTGACGGCGGCAGCAACGACGGCACAGTGGAAATTGCCCGCAATCTCGGCGCAAGGGTCATCATTGCACCGGACTGGCCCGGATTCGGTCGCCAAAAAAACCGTGCGCTTGATCTTGCGCAGGGAGAATGGGTGTTGTCCATCGATGCCGACGAGCGAGTGACGCCCGCTCTGGCAGCAGAAATTCAATCTGCCGTGCAGCGCGCCGACGCGCCGGATGCTTTTTCTCTCCCACGCCTGTCGAGTTATTGCGGGCAATTCATGCGCCATGGTGGGTGGTATCCCGATCGCGTGATCCGGGTATTCCGGCGGGGCAAGGCGCGGTTTTCGGACGACATCGTGCATGAATCGGTTCAGGTTCTGGGGACAGTCGGCCAACTTCAATGCGATTTGCTGCACATCAGCTATCGCTCGCTGGATGATGTGCTGGAAAAAATGAACCGGTACTCCAGCGCGGGCGCTCAGAAGTTGGCTGCGCGAGGGCGCCAATCCGGGCTCGCCACGGCACTGGGCAAGAGCCTGTGGGCGTTCTTTCGGACCTATGTGCTGCGGCGGGGTTTTCTCGATGGGCGCCTTGGGTTTGTGCTCGCCTGTAGCGTTGCACACGAGACTTGGTACCGCTACCTGAAGCTGTGGCTGGGGCAGCGCTCCAATACCGAACAGGAATTGCGCCGCTGACCGATGAGGCGCGAGCGCCCGGTTTTCCAACTTGTGGAACCAATCCCATTTCTGCAACTCGGTCTTGCTGTGGCAAAGTCTGATTCAATTGCGCATTGCAGCAAGACTTGCCAATTTTTACGACGGCGTGTCTGCTGTCCTTCTTAGAATTTCACCGCTGTGTCTGTCCAGATTGCCTGAGCCGGGCGCGCCCCATCCAATGACCTCCATGCTGCGACGCCGATTTGTTCTTGGTTCCCTCTCCATCCCGCTTGTTCGCGGAGCCGCTTCATTCGTCGGGCTTGCCGCGCTGGCCACTTCGGCGCAAGCGCAGTTCAAGGTGGATGTCTCGGGCATCGGTGCCACACAGATTCCGGTAGGCATCGGGGTGTTTCGGGACCCGAACAATTGTCCGCAGCCGATTGCCGACATCGTCCGCGCCGATCTGACGCGCAGCGGGCTGTTTGCGGTCAGCAACCTCGGTGGGCAGATGCTCACCGAACAGGGGCCGCCCAACTATGCGGCCTGGCGTTCGCAGAACCTGGAAGCAGCCGCTGGTGGCAGTGTGGTGCAGGCGGCGGGCGGCCGCTGGCAGGTGCAGTTCCGCTTGTGGGACGCGGTGAAGCAGGCCGATCTGGGCGGTCTGGCACTGACCGTCACGCCGGGCGATCTGCGCCTGGCGGCGCACAAGATCAGCGATTACATCTACCAGAAACTCACCGGGCAGCGCGGCGTGTTCGCCACCCGCATCGCCTACATCACCAAGGCGGGACAGCACAATTTTTCGCTCAACATCGCCGACAGCGACGGCGCGAATCCGCAGTTCGCACTGCGCAGCCGCGAGCCGTTGCTCTCCCCGGTATGGTCGCCCAATGGGCAGGATCTGGCCTACGTTTCATTCGAGACCGGCAAGCCCGTGGTCTTCATGCAGGACGTGCGCAGCGGCGCGCGGCGCGCTGTGGCCAATTTCAAGGGGTCGAACAGCGCCCCGGCGTTCTCGCCCGACGGCGGCACGCTGGCCGTGGTGCTCACGCTCACCGGGCGCTCGCAGATCTATCTGATGCCCAGCAAGGGCGGTACGCCACGGCAGCTCATGCGCTCATATTCAATCGACACCGAACCGACTTTTTCTCCCGACGGTCAGAGCCTGTATTTCGTCAGCGACCGCGATGGCGGGCCGCAGGTCTACAAGGTTGGTCTGAACGGCGGCAGCGTGCAGCGCATCACCTACAGCGGCGGCTACAACGTCAGCCCCGCCATCAGCCCGGATGGCAAGACCCTGGCCTACATCTCCCAGCAGGGCAACAGCTACCAGCTCTGGTCGATCAACCTTGCGACCAACGCCACGCAACTGCTCGACGACGGCAGCGACTGCGGGCACCCCAGTTTTGCCCCGAATGGCCAGATCGTGCTTTATTCTGCAGGCGGGCGTGGCGGTGAAGTGCTCAAGACGGTCTCCATCGACGGTCGCGTACGCTCCACCCTGTCGCAGGCCGGTGTGCAGGTGCGCGAGCCCAGCTGGGGCCCCTGGACACCGGATCGTTGAACCCGTCATTGTTCTTCTCTTCCCTTTCGCTTTTCCCACTCCCCACCACCACGTTTCGATCGGAGAATCACGTGAACATGCGCTCTACCCTGGTTTTCACCGCACTTGCCGCCGCCCTGGCCCTTGGTGGCTGCGCCTCGCCTGTCCCTGTCAAGCAGGCGCCTGTCGAGTCCAAGACCCCCACGCCCACCGAAAGCGGCACAGCGGGTGCAAACGCCAACGGCGCCGGCCAGAATCAGGTGGCAGCCGTGCAGGCGCCCGCCGAGTCCAATGCCGGCCCTGGCCCCAACGTGCCGAAGAGCATCTACTTCGCCTTCAACAGCTACACGGTGGAAAGTCAGTACACCCCGGTGCTCAACGCCAACGCCACTTATCTCACCCAGCACCCGCAGGCGCATGTGCAACTGCAGGGCAACACCGACGCGCGTGGCAGCCGTGAGTACAACCTCGCGCTGGGCCAGAAGCGCGCCGACGCCGTGATGAAAGGCCTGGAACTCCTCGGCGTGAAGCCCTCGCAGATGGAAGCCATCAGCTACGGCAAGGAAAAGCCCAAGGCGCTGGGTACGACCGAGGCGGATTACGCCGAGAACCGTCGCGTTGACATCGTCTATCAACGATGACCCGCGCCCGCTTCTCTCTGCGGATTGCTGCGCCGTTCCGCCTGGCGCAGCGGGCTCTGCCAGCCGTCATGCTGGCGGCGGGGCTCGGCATCGGGCTGGCGGCGCCAGCCCATGCCGACATGTTTCCGGACAATGAAGCCCGGCGTGCCATTCTCGATCTGCGCAACCAGGTTGCGCAGAATCAGCAGGCCACGCAGGCGCAACTTGCGCAGCAGGCGCAGCAGATCCAGCAGATCCGCAACTCCCTGCTCGACCTGTCCAACCAGATCGAGCAGATGCGCGGTGAAATTGCCCAGGTGCGCGGCAAGCAGGACGCCGCCACGCAGCAGCTCAACGATGCGCTGGGCAAGCTGCAGACCAGCCAGCAGCAGCTCACGCAGCGGCTCAAGCCCCTGGAGCCTGTGCAGGTGCAGATCAACGGTCAGTCGTACACGGTGCAGCCTGCCGAAAAGGCGGCCTTCGATCAGGCACTGGCCACCTTCCGCAATGGCGACTTTGCGGGCAGTGCCACGCAGCTCAAAGCCTTCCTCGCGCAATATCCCGCCAGCCCGTATGACGCCGATGCCCAGTACTGGCTGGCCAATGCCCAGTACGCGCAGAAGCAGTACAAGGACGCCATCGCCACCTTCCAGGGCCTCATTCAGAGCAGCCCGAACAACCCGCGCTTGCCCGAGGCCATGCTGGGTCTGGCGAACTGCCAGATCGAAGTGCGACAAATTGCCGCCGCCCGCAAGACGCTGAGTGAGTTGGTGAAAACCTACCCGCAGTCCGAAGCCGCGCAGGCAGGCCGCGATCGTCTGGCCAAGTTGCGGTGACCACGGCTGCAACACCGGCGGCCGTCGTGCTGCTTTCGGGCGGCATGGATTCGGCCACCGTGCTGGCCCTGGCGCGCGAACAGGGGTTTCGCACCTACGCGCTGTCGCTCGACTACGGGCAGCGCCACCGGGCCGAGCTGCAGGCGGCGCGCCATGTGGCAACGGCGCTGGGCGCCGCGCAGCATGAAGTCATTGCGCTCGACCTCAGCCGCTTTGGCGGTTCGGCATTGACCGATCACACACTTGCCGTGCCGACAGCAGGTGCGCAGCCCGGCATTCCGCTCACCTACGTTCCAGCACGCAATACCGTCATGTTGTCCCTGGCGCTGAGCTGGGCCGAGGCGCTGGGAGCGCAGCATCTTTTTTATGGCGCCAATGCGGTGGACTATTCCGGCTACCCCGATTGCCGCCCGGAGTATGTCGCCGCATTCGAGCGCATGGCCAATCTGGCGACCAAGGCTGCAGTGGAAGGCCGACCGACGCAGATCCATGCACCGATCATCGCCCTGAGCAAGGCCGACATCATCCGCACTGGCCTGCGTCTGGGTGTGGATTTCGCGTTGACGGTGAGCTGCTACCAGGCCGATGACGCAGGCCGAGCCTGTGGCCGGTGCGACGCCTGCCGCATCCGGGCGCAAGGCTTCATCGACGCAGGAGTGGCCGACTGCACGCGCTACCAAGGCGCTCCCGGCGCCTGATCGTTGCCGCACAAAACCCAGCGCAGCGTATCGGCGGCACCCGTCGTGGAACAATAGCGCTCCATTGTCGAATCGCAGGGCGCCGCCTTCCAGCGCCTCCACCCGTTTCATGTCGTCCCCCTCCCTTGCAACCATCCATGCCACTGTGCTGTGGGGCGCATTCGCACTCAGCGTGGTGTTCGGTGCCATCATGCAGCGCACGCGTTTCTGCACCATGGGCTCGGTCAGCGATATCGTCAACATGGGGTCTTGGACGCGCATGCGCATGTGGATTCTGGCCATCGCCACGGCCACCATCGGTTTCAACCTGCTGGCCGCAAGTGGGCAGATCGACGCGGCGCAGACCATCTACACCACATCCCGGGTGCTGTGGCTGTCGGCGCTCGTGGGCGGGCTGATGTTCGGATTCGGCATGGTGCTGGCCTCGGGCTGCGGCAGCAAGACACTGGTGCGCATCGGCGAGGGCAATCTCAAGGCTGTGGTCGTATTTGTGATGATTGCGGTGTTTGCCTACATCACCCTGCGTGGCATCACCGCCGAGGTGCGTGTGCATTTCATCGACAAGATCAGCCTGCAGCTCTCTGGCCCGCAAGACCTGCCCGCGATCTTCGCCCATCTCACCGGCCTGCCGCTGCCCAGCCTGCAGGCGGCGCTCGGTCTGGGCGTGGGGCTGCTGCTGGGCGGCTGGGCAATCAGCGCGCGCGAATTCCGCACCGCCAACAACCTGCTCGCCGGCTTCGGCCTGGGTGCGGTGATCGTGGGAGTCTGGTTCGTCTCCGGCAAGCTGGGCTATCTGGCCGAAGATCCGCAAACCCTGCAGGCCGCTTACATCGGCACGCAGAACAACAAGATGGAGTCGCTGAGCTTCGTTGCCCCGCTGGCCTACACCCTGTTCTGGTTCATGATGTACAGCGATGCGAGCAATGTGCTGACCCTGGGCATCGTGTCGGTGTTCGGCGTGATTGCCGGGTCGGCCGGCATGGCGCTGCTGAGCCGCCAGTTCCGCTGGGAAGGCTTTCGTGGCGCGGAAGACACCGCCAACCATCTGGTGGGCGGCGCGCTGATGGGTGTGGGCGGCGTCACCGCACTGGGCTGCACCATCGGTCAGGGCATGAGCGGCGTGTCCACCCTGTCGATCACCAGCTGGATCGCCTTCCTGTCCATTGTCGGCGGCGCGGTGCTGGGGGTGAAGTATCAGGCCTGGCGCGTGGAGCGCATGTCCTGATGCCTGCGCATCCCATCCCCGAACAGGACCCGCTGGCACCCGATGTCGGTCGGCGTTTCGGCGGGCTTGCACGGCTGTATGGCGAGCGGGGCGCGCAGCGCATTGCCCAGGCGCATGCGGTCATCATCGGCCTCGGCGGCGTGGGCTCCTGGGCTGCAGAAGCGCTGGCCCGCAGCGGCGTGGGCCGCCTCACCCTGATCGATCTCGATCATGTGGCAGAGTCCAACATCAACCGCCAGATCCAGGCCCTGGACAATACCCTCGGCATGTCCAAGGTGCTCGCGCTGCAGGAGCGCTTTGCGCAGATCAATCCGCTGTGCAGCGTTGTGTGCATAGAGGACTTTGTCGATGCCGACAACGCCGCAGCGCTGATCCCGGCAGACGCCGAACTCGTGCTCGACTGCTGCGATCAGGTTCGCGCCAAGGCCGCCATCGCCGCACTCTGCCTGCATCGCCGTCAGCCCATCTTCATGGCCGGGGCCGCCGGTGGCAAGCGCCATGCGGACGCATTGCAGTGCGCCGACCTGGCCGACATCACCCACGACCCGCTGCTGGCGAATGTGCGCTATCAGTTGCGCCGCCAGCATGGCGCGCCACGCAGCGGTCGCATGGGCGTGTTCTGCGCGTTCAGCAAAGAGCCCATCGTCCGTCCCGACAACCCGTCCTGCGACCCGCTCACGGACGAGAGCAATGCGCCGGACAACAGCCTGAACTGCGCCGGCTTTGGTTCCAGCGTCATGGTGACTGCGTCGATGGGCATGATGCTGGCGGCACGCGCGATCGACGCCGTGCTATGATTTCGGGCTTGATTTCAAGTGGGGTCGTTAGCTCAGTCGGTAGAGCAGCGGACTTTTAATCCGTTGGTCGCGTGTTCGAGTCACGCACGACCCACCACCCCAGAAATCGACCAGACAACGCAGTTAAAATCAAATCAGTTGCGGGTTGTTAGCTCAGTTGGTAGAGCAGCGGACTCTTAATCCGTAGGTCGACAGTTCGAGCCTGTCACAACCCACCAATAAAATCAAACACTTGCACGCAATGTGCGAGTGCTTACAAAAAGTCCTTTCCACTTTGTTTCCACTTTTCCGAAGATGTTGGCCTCGCTGCCAAGCTCGTCGCAAGGAAACGAGGTCCGCAGCGAAATGGCCTCTCACCTTAGCCCTAACCACAGGTTGACTTCATTCGGTCGGCCGGTGGTCGCTGCGCCTAGATGGTTGTTTTTTCGCCAATCGCAAAGTTTCCAGGACTGACAAAGCAAATTTGGCAGTACTGCCCGGTGCCGTTACCGCATGGGCTGCCGTCTGTGGCGAATTGTTTGCATCTAAAGCACTTCAACCATAGCCTCTCCTTTAACCGCGCAAGGAGCGCGGCAAAGGAAAGTCCATGCCACACCACGAACTCCCGCACCCCCATTCACTCCTTCGCCTGTCCCAAATCCTTGGCACGAGAGACCGGCCCGGCTTGCTCAACATAGGCCGAACCAAGTTCTACAACATGATCAACCAGAACCTGATTCCCAAGCCGCTCAAACTTGGCAGGGTTAGCGTCTGGCGTTATGCGGATCTGCAGCAGGCGCTTGATCGTGTTTTTCATCCGGATTGATGGGGCCGGTGGCATCTGCTGCGCAATTGCCAGTGTCGGCCAAAACCGGGAACGTGCTACCCAACCGTGAGGTTGGGATGGCTGTGGCACCCGTTAAGCAACTCAACCGTCAAACTTCTGCTCCGGAGGTCGATTCACAAATCGCCGAAGATTGACAGTTGAGTCGCCACTGCGGATTGCGGTCAAGCCCGCCAGCGAGTCATGAGGTGACCAACGACGAGGGGCCGTGGACGGCGCGCGAAGCATGACTGATCATCGGCCAGTGCTGACATTGGGGTGGTGCATGGCAACGGCCGCAATGCCACACGTT
>JAGDVQ010000106.1 GCA_023255715.1 Thiomonas sp. | reverse complement strand
GCGGCCTGGTCATCGACCTTGACCGCTTGCCGCAGGCGTCGATCGATGTGCGTGGCAACGCGCAGTTCGTCGCGCCAATAGCGGCGCAGATACAGACGGTCTGCGCTGAGTACCAGCGGCGCACCGGTGTCCGGCGTCGTGCCTTCCTTGAACACGGCAGAGCAGGCGCCCAGCGCGAGCGCCCAATCCTGCGGCGAGGCAACCTCTGCGATCTCCGCTGCGGGCACGGCAGCACGCGCTGCGCGCTCCTGCAGCGCCGTGAAGTGCAGCGACAACGCGTCCAGCAACACGCAGGTGTGGCCGCGCCCTTCCAGATCGGCCAGCACGACGACCGCCGCCAGCACGGCCGGTGCGGCGTTCGGGCACAGGTCGGCGATGAACCGTGCCAGCGCCGCATCGAGCCGACGCAGCACGCCCTGCTCGGCCCAGAGCCGGAAGACCTCGAGCAATTGCTGGCTGCGCGGATCTGTTGCGAGGGTAGGCGCCTGGTTCATTGAACGCCCTCCCCGGCCTGCGCGAAAACGGCGTCGAGTGCATCGAGCAAGGCCACATCGGGCGGAATATGCACGCAGCCCGACTGCGGCCCGCGCACCCCGCGCAAAAACAGGTCGATTGCGCCGCCGAGTTGCTGCAAAGGGTCGTACGCCGCGCCCAGGCGCGCGCGCAGCAGGCGATGCAGGGCCAGCATGTAGAGCGCGCATTGCACGTCGTAGCGGTGATCGAGCATGGCAGCCTCCAGCGCGTCTTGGGTGTAGTGCGCATCGTCCGGCCCCAGGGCGTTGCTCTTGTAGTCCAGCACCCAGTAGCGGCCAGCATGGGCAAACACCAGATCGGCAAAACCCATCACCATGCCGTGCAGCACGCGCGCGGTCAGCGCCGGGCGTGGCTTTCCGGGCAGGATGAAACGGCAGCACAGGGCGTCGATCTGCGCGGCGCTGGCCTGCGTGACCGGGAACCAGAACTCCATTTCCGGCAGGACCGCGTCGAGCTGCGGCAGCGTCGCCTCGATTGGTGGCAACGGAGTGTCCAGCACCTCGCCCAGCCAGTCCAGCACATCGTGCGCGCGTTGCGCATCCCAGCCCTGCCGCGCGCAGCGCTGCAGCAGGCGCTCCTGCAGCGCAGGGTCGGACTGCAGCGCGAAGGCGTTTTCCGCCAGCCAGGCAAGCTGTTCGTGCACGAACTTGCCGGCCAGAGCGCCACGCGGAAAGCGGTGGCGCGCCGCGTCCTGCAGCGCCTGCGGCATGGCCTGGGCAAAGTCCGGCTCGGTGTCCGGCAACTCATCCTGCAAGGTGGGCGGCGGTGCAGCCTGCTGGGTGGAACGCGGCACCAGATCGCGCACCAGCGCGGAAAAGCTGCCGATGCCCCAGTTGCGCTCGAACACCGCGTCATAGACTGGGGCATCGCGCAATGTCAGCGGCGCCGCGGTCGGCTGCAGACGGTGGAGATCGGCCTGTTGCGTTGCGTCGTCGATCTGCACGGCGGACATGCCCTGGAACACCTGATCCAGCAGGCCGCGAATCTCCGCGCCGGTGCGCGCCACGTCGCCCCCCAGCAGATAGCCGATCGCGCTGTGATGGAAGATGCAGGCCTTTGCATTGCCCACCTTCAACGCCGCGACGCCCACCCAGAGCGCATGGCGCGCGCGGGTCAGCGCGACGTAGAGCAGGCGCAGATCCTCGCGCAGCCTGTCCCGATCACGCGCGGCGTCCTTGTCGATCTTGCAGGCGGTGGAAAACGGCACGAACACCAGCGGATATTCCAGCCCCTTGGATTTGTGGATGGTGACCACGCGCACCAGATCGGCCTCGCTTTCCAGGCGGATGGTGTGCTCCTCGTCGCCCTCGTCGTCCAGTTGCCCCTGCAGCCAGCGGATCAGCGCCTGCTCGCCGTCGAGGGTGCTGCTGGCAGACTGCAGCAGCTCGGCCAGATGCAGCACATTGGTCAGCCGCCGCTCACCATCCTCTGCAGTCAGCCAGCGTGCCGGCAGGTTCAGACGGTGCAGCGTCTGGCGCAGCATGGGCAACACGCCCTGCCGTTGCCAGATGCCATGCAGCTCGCCCAGCAGTTCGAGCCGCTGCTCGAACACGGCGTCGTCCGTGGCCATTGCGGCCAGTTCGGCGAGAGTGAGCCCCAGCGTGATGGTGGCGAATGCGGCGCGGGCCAGCCGACCGTCGCGCGGTTCGGCCACGGCACGCAGCCAGCGCAGCAGATCGGCAGCCTCCTGCGAGGCAAACACCGAGTCGCGGTCGGACAGGTAAACCGAGGCGACGCCGCGGCGCTGCAACGCGGCACGAATGGCCCGGGCTTCCTCGCCGTCGCGCACCAACACGGCGAGATCGACAGGACGCAGGCGGCTGAAGCTGCCGTCCGCATGCACAAACCCGGCTTGCGGGTCGTTGAGCAGATCGACCATGCGCGCCGCCGCGTGTGCGGCAAAGCGCTGCCTGGACGCACTCTTCGCCTCGAGTTCGGTGCACACACTGAATTGCAGGGCGGGCACCGCACCCGTGCCGCTGACCAGTCGCTCCGGTCGGCCGTGGGCGTTCACTGCGATGAAGGGCACCGGGTTGCTCTCCTGCGCGCCGTCCGTTTCACGGTACAGGAACGCCCCGGCACCCTGGGCCGATTCGCGGTGCGCGAACAGCCGGTTGACACCGTCCACCAGTGACGCGGTGGAGCGGTAATTGATGCCGAGCACCGCATGTCGTCCCTCGGTGGCGGTGCGCGCCCGCAGATAGCTGGCGATGTCGGCCCCGCGAAAGGCGTAGATGGACTGCTTGGGATCGCCGATGAGCAGCACCGCGCTCGCCTGGGACGACTGCGGCGGCGCGCTGGTGATGGCGTACAGACGGTCGAACACGCTGAACTGCAAGGCTGAGGTGTCCTGGAATTCATCGATCAGCGCCACCGGGAATTGCTCTTTGATGCGGCTGCGCAAGCGATCGCCCTGCGGCCCTGCCAGCGCGGCGTCGAGGCGTTCGAGCAGGTCGTGGAAACTGAACTGGCCTGCGGTGTTCTTCAACGCGCGCAAGCGGGAGTCGACCTGCGCAGCCGCGTAGGCCTGCAATTCGGCTGCGCTGTCGGGCAGCGCCAGCAGGCTGGCGCGCAACGACGCGACGTCCTGAAACGCCGCGGGCACCTCCACGCTCCTGCCTTTTTTGCACTTGGCGCGCAGGCCATCCGGGGTGAGCTTGTCCCAGTCCTTGTCCGCGATTGCGGGCAGCACCATTCGGGGGTCGTTCAGCCAGGCCTCGAGCGCGTCGAACCAGCCACGCACGCTGTGTTCGGCATACGACGTCTTGCTCAAGGGGCAATCCGGAGATTGCACCAGCGCCAGCAGCCATTGGCGCATGGCGGCAATGCGTTCGGCCCACTGGGTCTTGAGCGCACCGAGCGTGGCCAGCCGCTGCGCGCGCAGACGTTGCCACAGCGCCTGCAGGCTGGCGTCTGCAGGTGCCGACTTCGGTGCGCCGCTTTGTGCGTCGCTCTGCGCGGCGCGGCGCAGGGCGGCCACGCTGCGCGCCAGCGCCTCCAGGCTGGGCCACACACTCAGCAGGTCATCCAGGTCTTCGCCCGTCAGGGGATAGATCTGCTGACGCCAGAAATCGCGCACCGCCTGGCGCTCCAGCTCGGTTTCGTTGGCCAGCAGGGTCTCATCGAACGCCTGCCCGCTGTCGAATGCATGCTCGCGCAGCATGCGCTGGCACCAGGCGTCGATGGTGAGCACGGCCGCCTCGTCCATGGCCTGCGCGGCCATCGCCAGCCGCCAGGCCGCGCCTTCCCGCACGCTGCCCGGCGGATGATCGTCCAGGAGTTGCTGCAGGAAGCGGTCGCCTGAATCGGGTTGGCGCGCACCCTGGAAACATTGCGCCGCCTCGACCAGGCGAGCGCGGATGCGTTCGGCCAGTTCGCGTGTGGCGGCGCGGGTGAAGGTCATCACCAGAATCTGCTCGGGCATCAGCGGGCGCCCGAACGCCGAAGCGGACGCGCCGTGCCCCAGGACCAGCCGCAGGTAGAGCGCGGCAATGGTCCAGGTCTTGCCGGTGCCCGCACTGGCTTCGATGAGGCGGCTGCCCTGCAGCGGCAGATGCAGAGGATCGAGCAACGTGGTCATTCGGCCTCCCCCGGGGTGGCGAGCGCCTGACCGTGAGGCACCACACGGCAGGTCTGCGTCCAATCGAGCAGGGGTTGAAACAGCGCGTCCTTCCAGCGGTCGAACCGACCGTCGGCCCGCAGGGCGTCGAAGTCGGGGAACATCCGGGCCAGACAGGGTTCCTCGACCTCGCCAGATGTGTTGAACCCTCCGTCATAGGTCGCTTCGCCAGCGCCATGCTGCAATTCAGCCAAGGCGGTGCGCGCCGGCACCGGCAGGGGCGCGGCCATGCCCGCGTTCCAGGCTTCGAGCAGGACTTGCAGATGCGCCTGGGCGACGCGTTGCTCCAGCGGCGGGAGCTGCAGGGCGGCATCCGGGCCGATGAGCCAGCCCTCGACCGCTTCACCGCAGGTGGCACACGCGAGCTGGCGCACCCAGGCATCGATCAGCTTGTCGACGCGCGGTGCCTGCTTGCCGTCCAGCAGACGCGAGGCGGTGAGTTGCATCCAGGCCCGGCCTTGCGGACCGGCACGCAGTCCGCCGAGCCCATCGTGGATCTGTACCCCGGCATGGGCGAAGTCCAGGGGCACGTCGGCCTGCTCGGTGGCGTAAAGGTGCTGCAAATCGTCCCAATGTTTCAGCATGGGCAGGGCCTCCTGCTGCAGTTGCTGCGCCACGCGCGCACCCAGCGCGCGCATCGGCAACACGCCACTGCCCTGCAAGCGATGCAGGCGGCGCGCGATGGCGTGCTCCACCTCGTCGCACACGGCAGTCTGTGGATCGTCGAGCAGGACGCTCAGCAGACCATGATGCGACAGCCCGTCGAGTGCGAAGACTTCGTCGTCGTCCTGCGCGTCCAGATCGTCGAACACCACATCGAGGCGGATGCGGAAAAAGGCCTTGACCGGGTTTTTCAGGAAGCGGGCAAGCTGCTGCAGGTTCAGTGCCTCGGTCAACGGTTCGAAGGTGGGCGGGCTTTGTGGCGGAGCCGCGCCTTCGGCGTGTGCCGGGCGCCATTCACGGGCATAGGTGAACAGTGCGGCCGCGTCGTCGGCCACGCCGATGTCTTGCTCGAAGTAGCGGCGGCTGAAGGGCTGCAGGGGATGCTCGGTGGTGCGCTGCGCCAGCAGGTCGCCCCCGTCTTCGCCGCGCCAGCCTGCGGCGAGATAGTCGCGCAACTGCGCCACCAGCACCGAGGGCGGCTGTGCGGTGTTGTCGCGCGGGCTGCGCCCGGCCCAGCTGATGTAGAGCATGCGCCGCGCCGACAGCAGGGCCTCGAGCATGAGGTAACGGTCGTCCTCGCGGCGGGCACGGTCGCCGGGACGATACTGCCCGGGCTGGCGCATCAGATCGAAGTCGCTGCGCGGGCTCTGGCGCGGGTAGTCGCCCTCGTTCATGCCCAGCAGGCACACCACCTCGAACGGAATGGAACGCAGCGGCATGAGGGTGCAGAAGGTCACGCCACCTGCCAGAAAACGCCCGCCACCCGGGGCCTCATCCACTGCGCCCAGCCAGCCGTCGCGCAGCACAGAGAGCGGCACGGGTTCGTCGAAGGCGGCCGATGCGCAGTCGTCGAGCCAGGCGGACAGTGCGTCGTCGATGCGGGCGCGGGTCTGGCGCTCGGCCAGATCCTGCGGCAGCGTGAGGGCATCGAGCAGGTCACGGGCATGCTGCGCCCATTGCTGCGGCGTGGCAGTGCCACATGCGGTTTGCCACCAGGCCTGCAGCACGTCCAGCAGATCGGCCAGTGGGCCGACCAGCGCGGCGTCCAGCCCGCCGATCTCGTCGTAGGGCACGATGTCGGCAAAGCCGTCCTCGCCTGCACCGGTGTAGCCCAGCAGCATGCGGCGCAGACCGAAGCGCCAGGTGTTCTGCTCGCCGCACGCGGCCAAGCCGAGGTGCGCGCGCTGTGCGGCATCCAGCCCCCAGCGCACCCCGGCGCCGGCGATCCATTGGGTCAGACGCGGACGGTCTTCTGGCTGCAGACCAAAGCGCCGGGCAATGGCGGGCACGTCGAGCAGATCGCCCAACTCCGAGCCATGCACGCGCTGATCGGGCAGACGCAGCAACCAGTCCAGCGCGAGCAGCAGCGGCTCGGTAGCGCGCGCCGGCAGGTCGGCGATGTCGTAGGGAATGTGGCGCGCATCGCCCGGCGCATATTGCCCGAACACCGCGCGGATCGCCGGGGCGAACGGCGCGATGTCGGGCACCATGACCACGATGTCGCGCGGTCGCAGCGGACTGGGCTCGCCATGCTGTGCCAGCAGGCGCAGCAACTGGTCGTGCAGCACCTCCACCTCGCGCTGCGCGCTGTGGGCCATGTGAAAGACGACCGAGCGATCCGCCGATGGAATGGCGTTGTGCGGGTGCTCGTGCAGCGGCAGCAGATCGCGCACGGCAGCCTGCACCTGTTGCAGCAGCGTGACATCCGGGCTGTCGTCGAACAGGCCTTCGCGTGGCAACTCCGGCTCGTCCTGCGCCGTGGCGCGGGCGTCGAAGGCATCGAGCTGGCGCATGAAATCGCGCCCCTGCCGTCCCCACGCGGCCAGCAAGGGATGCGCATGGGCATGCATCGCCTCCAGGCTGATTGCGGCCAGGTCGATGTCCTTGCGCGCCGCGCGCCGCCTGGGCGCAGCACGCAGCAGCTCGCGCCCCTCGATGATGTCGGCCCAGTGGTAGCGGCAGGGGTTGGGCAGCGCCACAAGCACCTGCATCTGCCTGGAGAGCGCGACCAGCGCGTCGAGCAGCGCCCCCGGCAGATGCGAGGCGCCGAACAGCACCACGCGGCGCGGCAACGCGACCCGCCCCGCGTCAGCCTCCTGCAGCGCCTGCAGCATGGCGCGCTGCACCTGCGGTCGGATGCCGGCACGCTGCGCGTCGCTCAACTCGTTCAGTACAGCACGCCACAGCAGCGCCTGCCAGCGCTGATCTGCAGCCAGAGGCGAAGCCGTCCCGTTGACATCGAGCAGGACCTCGCGGCCATCCGCCCAGGCATCCAGCCAGTCGCTGCGGTAAATCTGGTACTGATCGAAGAGGTCGGCGAGCTTGCGCGCCAGTTGCAGCCGCCGCTGCGCGTCGTGCCCGTGCAGGTATTGCGACAGGGGAGCGAAACCCGGCTGAGACAGCAACTGCGGCAACAGGCGCATCAATCGCCAGGTCAGAACGGCCTTGTCCACTGCCGAGCGCGGGGGCACCGCCGCGTTCCCCAGAACCTGACGATAGGTGCGCCACAGAAAACGCGCGGGCAGTTCCACCCGGGTGGCTGCGCAAATGCCGCGCTGCGCAGCCAGGGCCATTTTCAGCCACTCCGCCGCGCCGTTGCTCTGCACCAGAAAAATTTCTTCTTCCAACGGCGCCAGCGGCTGCTGCGCCAGCCAGTGCAGCACGGCATCGCGCAGCAACTCCAGCCGGTTGCCCTGCAGAATGAGTAGGCCGGGGCGAATGTCGTGGGTCATGGCATCGGAGGAGGTCGCAGACGCTATTGTGGCCTGCCGCGCCGGGCATGAAACGGACGCCGCACACACGCCGCCCGTTCGTGCATCCTGCTCATGCATTGCAAGGCGCATGGAGATCCTCGGCGTCTTGCATCGCAGGCATGAAAAAGGGGATGCGCGTCATCGCACATCCCCTTCTTGGTTCAACTGGTGCGCCCGGCAGGATTCGAACCCACGACCCCTTGGTTCGTAGCCAAGTACTCTAATCCAACTGAGCTACGGGCGCCAAAAAAGAACGCAAATTATAGACACACTTTTTCTGGCGCGTAAAGTCCCCGGATCCAATTCGGCGCAATCGGCGCCAACGTGACTGACGGACTGCGGGCACCAACCAGGCTGCAGTCGCCCGCAATGCGGCGGCGTGACGGGGCAGTGGCGAGGCACAATGCTCGCCCATGTCCGTCCTGCGCGTCTTCTCTCTCAGCTTGCTGCTGCTCGCGGCCAGCCGACTTCTGGGCCTGGTGCGCGACGCGGTGGTAGCCACGCAGTTTGGCCTGACCGGACATGCCGATGCGGCGCTGGTGGTGCTGTCCTTCCCCGATCTCGCCGTCAGTCTGTTGTGGGGGGCGGCGGTGCCTGCGGTGATGGTGCCGCGCATGGCAGGACACAGTCTGCAGCACATCGCCAGCGAAGGGGCGCGATGGTCGCGTCTGGCCATGCTGTTGTTCGGTGTTGCGGGCGTGCTGGTGTGGTGGTGGCAAGGGCTGATCGTGCACGCGCTCGCGCCGGGTCTGAGCGCTGCAGACGCGCAACTTGCGGCGCAGGCGCTGGGCTGGTCCGCGCTGGTCGCGCTGCCTGCGGGGGCGGTCGTGATGGTGAGCAATGCCATGCTGCAGGCGCAGAGCCGCCTGCAGTGGCAGTACACCGGGCAGGTGGTATTCAACCTGGGACTGATCGGTGGTCTGATCGTGGCCGCGCAGACCGGACAGTTTGTCTGGGTGGCCCTGGGCGTGGTGGCGGCTGCCCTGGCACGGCTGGGCCTGATGCGTCAGGTGAGCCGAACCGGTCTGCCAGCCCATGCAGATCGCGGCCGCGCCTTTCCAGACGCCGTGAGCTTGCGCGCCCTTGGCATGGCGCTGGCGGCATCCGGCCTCACGGTGTTCTACACCCTGGCGGCGCGGTCGCTGATGTCGGACGCCGGGCCGGGGCAGCTCGGCGTGTTTCAGTACGCGCAGCGCGTGGGCGAGTTGCCGCTGCACACGGTGTTCGCGGTTGCCTCCGCGCTGGCTTTGGCGCGCCTGAGTGCCGCCGAAAGCCGGGGCGACAGCGCTACAGCGCAGCAGGAAACACGGCAATGGCTGCGCGCCATGCTGTGGCTGTCTGCCCTCATCGCGCTCTCTGGCATGGTGGCAGCGCCGGGCATTGTGCGTCTGCTGTTCGGCTGGGGACGCATGACGTTCGAGGCGCAGCAGCAGGTGGCCGGTGCCATGCGCTGGATTCTGCTGCTGCTGCCGCTGCAGGCCGCGCAACTGGTGCTGTCCACACGGCTCAACAGCCACCGCCGCATTGCCGATCAGGTGCTGGGCTACGGCGCAGGCCTGCTGGCCTTGGCAGCGGCTGGCGCGCTGCTCCCTGTCAACGACTGGCGGGGACTGGCTGCGTATGGTGCGGCCTGGCTGGTGGCGGTTGCGGTGTTGTGGTGGCGGCTGGCGCGGCATCAGGCCGATGCGCAGTGGCGCAATGTCGGCGTGCTTCTGGCGACTCTGCTGGTGCTGGGCATCTGCAGCTTGGCCCTGCATGCCGTCGCCCTGCCCTGGCCGCTGGGCCTGGTTCTCGCGGCTGTGCTGTTTGCTGCCGGCGTGTGGGCCCTGCTGCGCTTCGACACGCTGGGGCGGCTGGTGCGCGATCGCTACACTTCCCGTCGGCAGCGCCGCGCTTCCTGACTTGTCGACCCGATGGACTTCATTCAAATCACCAACGATCCCGGTTTCGCCGCGTTTGCCGCGCGCTGCGGCGTGGCGCGGATCATGGTCGATCTGGAACGGCATGGCAAGCAGGAGCGGCAGGGCGGTCTGGGCACGTTCATCTCGGACCACCAGCCACAGGATGTGGCCCTGGTGCGCCGCGCCGTGCCGCAGGCGGAGCTGATCGTGCGGGTGAACCCGCTGCACGCGGCGAGTGCGGCCGAAATCGAGCAGGCCGTTGCCGATGGGGCCAGCCACCTGATGCTGCCGATGTTTCGCCGTGCGGAGGAGGTTGCGCAGTTCGTCGCGTTGGTGGCGGGACGGGCGCAGACCATCGCCCTGCTGGAAACCCGCGATGCGCTGGACAGCATGGCGCAATGGGCGGGGCTGGACGGGCTGGATGAAATCTATGTCGGCCTCAACGACCTGCACCGGGAACTGGGCATGCACTTCATGTTCCAGCCGCTGGCAGCCGGCGTGGTCGACCGGGTCGCGGCGGTGGCCAGACAGCACGGCAGGCGCTTTGGCTTCGGCGGCATCGCCCGGCTGGATGAAGGTCTGCTGCCGGGGCGTGTGGTGCTGGGCGAGCATCTGCGTCTGGGCTCGCGCAGCGTGATCCTGTCGCGCACCTTCAACCGCGAGCGCATCGAGGCGCCCGACTCAGACTGGCGCGGCATTTACGCCGAACAAATCCACCGGTTGCGCCATGCGGCGCAAGTGCTCGCGCAGCGCGAACCCGCCGAGATCGAGAACGACCGCCTGCTGGCGATCGACCTCATCAACCGTGTGGCGCGCACGCTGAATCCGTCCCCCGCGACACACTGAACTTCCGTGGCCAAACGTCTGTTCGATGTGCTGCTGGCACTGTGCGCGCTGCTGCTGCTCTCTCCGCTGATGCTTGCTGCCGCGCTGGCCGTGTGGCTCGATTCTGGCCGACCCGTCCTGTTCGCGCAGCAGCGCGTGGGGCTTGGCACACAGCCCTTTCGCCTTTACAAGTTTCGCAGCATGGTGGTGGACGCCGCGCAGCGCGGCTCGCACAGCACCGCGCAGAACGACCCGCGCATCACCCGCGTCGGTCGCGTTCTGCGGCGCAGCAGTGTGGATGAACTGCCGCAACTCCTCAACGTGCTGCGGGGCGACATGAGCCTGGTCGGCCCGCGCCCCGATGTGCCTGCGCAGCGCAACAACTACACCGAAGAACAATGGACGTTGCGCCACAGTGTGCGTCCCGGCATCACCGGCCTGGCACAGGCGCTGTACCGCTCGCGCGCCACGCCGCAGCAGCGTCTGCAGGCCGACCTCGACTACGCCCGCAACCACGGCCTGCTGCGCGATCTGCACATCCTCGGACTGACCGTGGCGCAACTGTTGCGGCGCAGCGGCAACTGAGCACCGCAGAACAACCGAGATCCTCTGCCCATGTGTGGAATTTACGGAACCCTTGACCGCACCGGCGACGCGCTGAGCGCCCAGGCCCTCGCCGCGATGGACTGCAGCCTCGTGCACCGCGGCCCCGACGACAGCGGCGTGTTCACCGCCCCGGGCGTGGCCATCGGCAACCGGCGGCTGTCCATCATCGACATTGCCGGTGGGCATCAGCCCTTTGTGAGCGACGACGGCAAGATCGCCCTGGTGCAGAACGGCGAGATCTTCAACCATGTGGAGCTGCGGGCCGAATTGCAGCGCGAGGGCGTGCGCTTCGCCACCGACCACAGCGACACCGAGGTGCTCTTGCGGCTTTACGAGCGCGAGGGGCTGGACTTTCTGCCCCGGCTCAACGGCATGTTTGCCATCGCCATCTGGGATGGGCGCGCACCGGGCCATCCACAGATTCACCTGGTGCGCGACCGCATCGGTGTCAAGCCGCTGTTCGTGCACGACGATGGCGGGCGCGTGCTGTTCGGCTCCGAGATCAAGGCCATCCTGGCGGCGCAGCCCGGCAGGCCCACGCTCAACCTGCCCGCGCTGCAGCACTATCTCGCCTACAACTACGTCCCGCCGCCGTTCACGCTGTTCACGGGCATTCAGCATGTGATGCCCGGCACGGTGCTGACCCTCGACAGCACCGGCAGCCACGCGCGCCGCTGGTGGAGCCTGGCCGAGCAGACCGCGCAGCCACACACCTTCACCGCGTGGCAGGACGAGTTCCTCGCCCTGCTCGACGACGCCGTGCGCCTGCGGCTGCGCGCCGACGTGCCCTTCGGCGCCTTTCTCTCCGGCGGGGTGGACTCCAGCACGGTGGTGGCGCTGATGGCGCGGCATGTGCGCGAGCCCGCGCGCACCTTCTGCATCGGCTTTCCCGATCCGCGCTTCGACGAATCGCCCTACGCCCGCGAGGCTGCGCAGCGCTTCGGCGCCACGCACCGCGAGCAGATCGTGCAACCCGACATGCTCGACGACTGGGGCAGCGTGCTGTGGCATTGCGACCAGCCGCATGGCGACGCCTCGTTCATGCCCACGCGCAAGGTCAGTCAACTTGCCGTGCAGGATGTCAAAGTCGTGCTCACCGGCGACGGCGGTGACGAGCTGTTCGCCGGTTATGACAAGTACGCCGGTTTCATGGCCGAACCCGCGCTGCGCGATCTGCCCCCGGCCGACTTTGCGCGGCACTTTGTCGAGCACACCGGCCTGTTCGGCGCGCAGGCCCGCGCCGCGCTGCTCCAGCCCTGGCTGCGCGCCAGGCTGGCGGGTGTGGACAGCGTGCGCGACGTGGCCGCGCCGTGGTTCGAGCAGGCGGCGCACTTCGACCGCGTCAACCAGATGCTGTTTCTGGACATGATGTTGCTCTTGCCCGGCAACAACCTCGTCAAGCCCGACCGCATGGGCATGTCGGTCTCGCTCGAAGCCCGCACGCCCTTTCTCGACTGGCGCCTGATGGAGTTCGCCTTCCGTGCGCCGGGCAACACCAAGCTGCATGAGGGCGACAAGAAGCATTGGTTCAAGCGCGCGGTCGAGCCGCTCATCGGCGCCGACCTCGCGCACCGCAAGAAGCAGATGTTCACCGTGCCCATCGGCGAGTGGTTCCGCGGCCCGCGTCGGCAATGGCTGTTTGATCTGCTGTTCGCGCCCAATGCCCTCGGCGCGCAACTGTTCGACATGGCGCAGGTGCGCAAGCTGTTCGACGACCACGTCAGCGGCGCGGCCAACCACACCCGCGAGCTGCGCGCGCTGGCCGCGCTGGAGCTGTGGGCACAGCAGTTTCAGCCCCAGATTCCCGCATGAACACCGCAGCCCATTCACATGCAACTCAGCACGCAACTTTGCACGCAAGCGCGCAAGAACGCGCCGGGCCGTCCATCCTCGCCGTAGCCTATGGCGGAGGCCACATCGCCATGATGCTGCCGGTACTGCGCGCCCTGCGTGCGCGGCGGGCCGATCTGCAGATCACCCTGCTGGCTCTCACCACCGCCGCCCGCGTGGCACGCGACGCGGGCGAAACCCCGCTGGGCTATGCCGATCTGCTGCACATGCTGTCCCCCATTGAGCAAGCACAAGCACTGGCCCTGGGACGGGCGCTGCTGCCGGGCAATACCCACCCTGACATTGCCGAGGCGGAGACGATGGCCTACCTCGGCATCAACGCCTGGGACCTGCAGCAGCAGTTCGGCGTGGAAGCGGCTCAGGCCCTGCTCGATGCCAAAGGCAGACACGGCTTTCATCCCCTGCACTTTTTCCGCAGAGTGCTCAAGCACCTCGAGCCTGATCTGGTGCTGGCCACCAATTCCCCGCGCAGCGAGTTCGCCGTGGTCGACGCCGCCACCGAACTGGGCATTCCCAGCCTGGCGATCCTGGATTTGTTCGCCCTGCCCGGCGACGCCTTCGCCGCCCGCACCCGCTACCCCAGCCGCGTCTGCGTGTTGTCCGAAGCGGTGCGCGACAACCTCGTCGCCGCAGGCTGGCCGCAGGCCATCATCGCGGTCACCGGCAACCCGGCATTCGATGCGCTCAACACGCCGCAGACGCGCGCCCGAGGCGCTGCCCTGCGCAACGCGCTTGCTGGCCCTGTCGCGGCCAGCGACACACGCCTCATCCTGCTGGCCCTGCAGACCGAGCCGGTGACGCACCCCGCTTCTCCGGGCAAGCGAGGCGACCCGTCCCTGCCCGAGCGCATCCTGCAAGCCAGCATCGCCTGTGTGCGCCAGCATCCCGACTGGCTGCTCATCGTCCGCCCCCACCCCTCGCAGCCCATGCCTGCACTGCCCGACGATGCACAGTTGCGCGCCTCACCGCCGACCGAACCGCTGCACCCGCTGCTGCACGCGGTGGACGCGGTCATCACCGGCACGTCCACCGTCGCACTGGAAGGCCACCTCGCCGGGACTCGCGTGCTGCAACTGCTCGACTCCATCGCCGCGCCCGCCATGCCCTACCGCGCGCTCGGCGTGGCGGGTGCCGCCTGCCACCTGTCCGAATTGCCGCAGGCGCTGCAAGCCCTGCTCGCCACACCGCGTACGGAGCGCACGACACACACGCCCGAGGCCGCTGCAGACAGAGTGTGCGATCAGGCGCTGGCCGTGCTCGCGACCCGCTCTACGCAAGCACCCCCCGCTTCCTTACTGCCACGCCAGCGCCTATAATTTGTACATCTGATTTGTACATCAATGCGTCTGGACATGACCACCATTTCGCTCAGCGCCCTGCGCAGCAATCTGCCGTCTTTCGTCCGCCGGGCACAGCAGGGCGAGCGCATCGCCATCACCGTGCACGGAAAAACCGTCGCCGAGCTCGGCCCACACAACCTCCCCGATCAACGCAAAGCCGCGCTGCAACGCCTCGCGGCGCTGCGCGGATCGGTCATCACGGGCGATGTGCTGGCGCCGCTGGATGAGGCATGGAGCTTTGATGCCGATCATTTGTGACACCCACGCCCTGCTGTTCTGGGCCGACGCGCCGCAGCGGCTCGGTGCCCAGGCGCAGCAGACCATGGAAGCCGCCGCCGGACGCGGCGAGCTGGCCTGCTGCACCATCAGCCTGTGGGAAGTCGCCATGCTGCACGCCAAGGGCCGCATCACCCTGGGCTCCACCAGCACGGCCGATTATCTCGACGACATCGTCAGCGCTCTGAACCTGCAGATCTTGCCCATCACCACCCGCATCGCGCAGCGCACCCAGGGCGCCGATTTCGCCCACAGCGATCCGGCCGACCGCATCATCGCCGCCACGGCGCTTGAATGGCGCGCCCCGCTCATCACGGCTGACAAAAAACTGCATCAGATCCCTGGGCTGCATTGCATCTGGTGAACACCATGACCACCATCGCCACCATCTGCGCCCGCGGCGGCAGCAAGGGCCTGCCGGGCAAGAACATCCTGCCCTTCGCCGGACAGCCGCTGATCGTCCACAGCATCCGCTTCGCGCTGCAGCACCCCGCCATCAGCGCCGTGTATGTCTCCACCGACGACGCCGACATTGCCCGCATCGCCCGCGAAGCCGGGGCCATCGTGCCCTATCTGCGGCCGGCGGAGCTGGCGCGCGACGACACCCCCAAGCTGCCGGTCATCGAGCATCTCGTGGCCCATCTCGAGGCGCAGGGCCAGCACATCGCCCGCATCGTCGATCTGCAGCCCACCTCGCCGCTGCGCATCCCGGCAGACCTCGACGGCTGCCTCGCCCGCGCCGATGCCCCCGACGCACCGGGGCTGGTGCTCAGCGTGTTCGACAGCGGCTTCAACCCCTATTTCAATCTGGTCGAAGAGCAGCCCGACGGCCGCGTCTCCATCAGCAAGGGCGGCGGCCTGGGCGCCCGCCAGAGCGCGCCCAAGGTCTGGGCGCTCAATGGCTCGATCTATGTCTGGCGGCGCGACGCGCTGGCCCATGCCGCGCAGCACGGCCTGTGGAGCGTGCCCGTGGCCGCGCACGCCATGCCCCCGCAGCGCTCGGTGGACATCGACACTGCCGACGATTTTTCCCTGGCCGAATGGCAGTTTTCCCGGCTGCACGCGCCCACCTGAACCCGAAACCCATCATGTCCACCGACCGCGTCTTTCTCATTGCCGAAGCCGGCGTCAACCACAACGGCCAGCTCGATCTCGCCCTGCAACTGGTCGATGCCGCCCACGCCGCCGGGGCCGATGCGGTGAAGTTCCAGACCTTCCGCGCCGAAGACCTCGCCCTGCCCGGCACCGCCACTGCCGCCTATCAGCAGGGCGCCACCGGCGAGACCGATCAATTCGCCATGCTGCGCAAGCTCGAACTCAGCGCCGCGCAGCACCAGATCATTGCGGCGCACTGCGCACAGGTCGGCATCGAATTCATGTCCACCCCGTTTTCGGAAGATGCGGTGGATCTGCTGGTCAGCCTCGGGGTGCGGCGGCTCAAGCTGTCGTCCGGTGAAATCGTCAACCGCCCGCTGCTGGCCAAGGCCGCCGCCACCGGATTGCCGCTCATCCTCTCCACCGGCATGGCCACGCTGGATG
>JAGDVQ010000094.1 GCA_023255715.1 Thiomonas sp. | reverse complement strand
ACATCGCCATCCTCGGCGAGCGCATCGTCGCGGTCGGCCAGGCCCCGGCGGGCTTCCAGCCAGACCAGACGCTGGACGCCAGCGGCCTCATCGTCCTGCCCGGCCTCACCGATCTGTGCGCCCGACTGGGCGAGCCGGGGTATGAGCACGAAGGGATGCTGGAAACCGAGCTGCGCGCCGCGCTCGCCGGCGGCGTCACCCGCGTGGTGTGCTCGCCCGACACCGACCCGGTGCTCGACGAACCCAGCCTGGTCGAAATGCTGCGCTGGCGCGCGCGGCGCATCAAAAGCGCACGTGTCTATCCGCTGGGCGCGCTGACCAAGGGACTTGCTGGCGAGCGGCTGAGCGAAATGGCCGAGCTCACCCGCGCCAGCTGCATCGGCTTCTCGCAGGCCGACACCCCGGTAGCCGACACCAAGGTGCTCTTCAGCGCCATGCAATACGCCAGCACCTTCGGTTACAAGGTCTGGCTGCGCGCCAAGGACGCTGCGCTGTCGCGCGGTGGCATCGCCGCCAGCGGCGCGTATGCGCAGCGCCTCGGTCTGGCCGGGGTGCCGGTGATCGCCGAAACCGTCGCGCTGCACACCCTGTTCGAACTCATGCGCGCCACCGGCTGCGCGGTGCACGTGAGCAAGCTGTCCAGCGCCGCGGGCGTCGCGCTGGTGCGGCAGGCCAAGGCCGAGGGGCTGCCGCTGACCTGCGACGTGTCGATCAACAGCCTGATGCTCACCGATCTGGACATCGGCTACTTCGACCCCCGCGCCCGGCTGGACCCGCCGCTGCGCCAGAGCAGAGACCGCGACGCGCTGCGCGCCGCGCTGGCCGACGGCACCGTCGACGCGCTGTGCTCCGACCACACCCCGGTGAGCAGCGACGACAAGACGCAGACTTTCGCCGACGCGGCGCCCGGCGCCACCGGGCTGGAGCTGCTGCTGTCGGTCGCGCTGCAGTTCGCCGCCGACAGCGGCCTGCCCCTGGTGCAGGCGCTGGGCTGCGTTGGCCACCGCGCCGCGCGGGCCGCGGGTCTGACCCCGGCCACGCTGGAAGTCGGTGCGGCCGCCGAGTGCATCCTGGTCGACCCCGAAGCACGCTGGCGCGCCACCCCCGACGCACTGCAAAGCCAGAGCCGCCTGACGCCGCTGGCCGAGCAGGAACTGCCTGGCCGCGTGCGGCACGCCGTGATCGACGGTCGCGTGGTGTGGAGCGCACAGCCCATCGCCGTCCCTGCATGAACACGGCGCCGGATCGCGCCGCAGCAGCACCGGGCCTTCCAGCCGAGGGGGCCACCGAAGTGTCAGCCGAGCCACCGTCCCCCGTTCCCGCGCCCACGCTGCGCCGCGTCAGCGCGCCGTTGCGCTTCGCCGCACGGCTGAGCCGTCTCAGCGCCCACGCGCTGCGCGGGCAGCGCATCATCCGGCATCACTTCCCCAGGCTGTCCGCTGCGGAGCAACGGCAGCACATCCGCGACTGGTCGGCGCAACTGCTGCGCCTGAGCGGGATCGAACTGCACGTCAGCGGTACGCCCTTGCGGACCCCCTCCCTCGTGGTGGCAAACCATGTGTCCTGGATCGACATCTTTGCCATCAATGCGGTCCAGCCCGTGCGCTTTGTTTCCAAGTCCGAGGCGGCGCAATGGCCGCTCATCGGCCCACTGGTGCGCGGTGTCGGCACGCTGTTCATCGAGCGCGAGCGCGCGCAGGACGTGGTGCGCGTCATCCACCAGATGGCGCAATGCCTGCAGCAGGGCGACCATGTCGGTGTGTTCCCGGAAGGCACCACAGGGTATGGGCATTCGCTGCTGCCGTTCCACGCCAACCTGTTCCAGGCGGCTTGCGTCAAGGAGCATCCAGCGCCTGTCCAGCCCGTGCTGCTGTTCTACGCAGACCACCGCAGCGGCCGCTTCAGCCGAGCTGCCTCGTATGTGGGCGACGAAACCATGGTCGGCAGTCTGTGGCGCATGAGCGCTGCGCCGCGCCTGCGCATCGAGGTGAACTACCTCCCCCCCATCCAGGCCAACACCCGCCGCGCCCTCACCCAGCAAACCCGCGACGCCCTCGCCGCGCACCTCGATCAGCGCCTGCGCGACTGCCGCTGACCCCACCCCGAGCCTCTACAATCCGCCAGCTCATCTCGCCGTAGTTCAATGGATAGAACGGCTGCCTCCTAAGCGGCAAATACAGGTTCGATTCCTGTCGGCGGGACCAGGGACTTAGTCGATTTGACCCGCGATCGGCGGCACGCTGAATTGCACGTCGCCGCATTGTGCGCGGTGGCGCAGGGCGTGGTCGATGAGGATGATGGCCACGAGCGCCTCGGCGATCGGGGCCGCGCGGATGCCCACGCAGGGATCGTGCCGGCCGTGGGTTTCCACCGTGGTGGGGGCGCCCTGCAGGTCGACCGATTGCCGCGGCAGGCGGATGCTCGACGTGGGCTTGATGGCGATGGAGGCCACCACGTCCTGCCCGGTGCTGATGCCGCCGAGCACGCCACCGGCATTGTTGCTGGCAAAACCCTGCGGGGTGAGTTCATCGCCGTGCTGCGTGCCTTTTTGCGCCACGCTGGCAAAGCCCGCGCCGATTTCCACGCCCTTGACCGCGTTGAGCCCCATCAGCGCATGGGCGATGTCGGCGTCGAGCTTGTCATAGAGTGGCTCGCCCCAGCCTGCGGGCACGCCGCTGGCGACCACCTGGATGCGCGCGCCGACCGAGTCGCCCGACTTGCGCAGCGCGTCCATATACGCCTCGAGTTCGGGCACGATGTCGGCATTGGGCGCGAAAAACGGGTTCTGATGCACTGCATCCCAGGTCTGGAACGGAATGGGCACTTCGCCGAGCTGAGTCATGCAGGCGCGAACGACCACGCCGTGATGCTGGCCCAGCCACTTTTTCGCCACCGCGCCAGCGGCAACGATGGGTGCGGTCAGCCGTGCCGAGGAGCGGCCGCCGCCGCGCGGATCGCGCAGGCCGTATTTGCGCCAGTAGGTGTAGTCGGCATGGCCGGGGCGGAAGGTCTGCAGCAGATTGCCGTAGTCCTTGCTGCGCTGGTCGGTGTTGCGGATGAGCAGGGCGATGGGCGTCCCGGTGGTCTTGCCCTCGAACACGCCGGAGAGGATTTCCACCTGATCGGCTTCCTGCCGCTGGGTCACATGGCGGCTGGTGCCAGGGCGGCGACGGTCGAGATCAGGCTGGATGTCGGCCTCGCTCAAGGCCATGCCGGGCGGGCAGCCGTCGATGACGCAGCCGATGGCCGGGCCGTGCGATTCGCCGAAGGTGGTGACTGCAAACAGCAGCCCGAGGGTGTTTCCGGACATGGGATGACTTTCAGGGTTGTGGGATGGGCGCGGCAGTGCCCCGCGCTGCGAGCGCCTGCAGCAGCCTGTCGTGCACGCCGCCAAAACCGCCGTTGCTCATCACCAGCACACGATCGCCAGGCCGCGCGGCGTCCGTCACGGCGGAAACAAGCGCGCCGAGATCATCGAACGCCCGAGCTTTCGGGCCCAGTGGCCGCAGGGCCTCGTCGAGATTCCAGCCCAGGCCGCCGCAATAGCCGAAGCTCAGGTCGGCAGCGGCCAGCGCACCGGGCAGCTGCGCCTTCATCGCACCGAGCTTCATGGTGTTGGAGCGCGGTTCGAACACCGCGAGAATGCGCGCGCTTTTCGCCTGCGGGTCGGCCTGCATCTGCGCGCGCAGCCCGGCGAGAGTGGTGGCAATGGCCGTGGGATGATGCGCGAAGTCGTCGATCACCTGCACGCCGCCCGCAGTGCCGCGCAGTTCCATGCGGCGTTTCACTCCCTGGAAGCTGCACAGCGCAGCACAAGCGGCGTCGGCAAACACCCCGGCATGCTGTGCCGCCGCAATCGCGGCCAGCGCGTTGCTGCGGTTGTGCATCCCGGTGAGGGTCCAGCGCACGTCGCCGATGCGCTTGCCGCGATGCAGCACTTCGAATTGTTGCTCGCCGCCCTGCGCGCTCCAGCCCTGCGCGGGATCGTCAAAGCGCACGACCTCGCTCCAGCAGCCGCGCGCCAGCACGCGCTGCAGCGCCTCCGAGCCCGCATTGACCACCAGCTGGCCGCTGCGCGGCACGGTGCGCACCAGATGGTGGAACTGGGTTTCGATGGCGGCCAGATCGGGGAAGATGTCGGCGTGGTCGTACTCCAGGTTGTTGAGCACCGCAGTGCGCGGGCGGTAGTGGACGAACTTGGAGCGCTTGTCGAAGAAGGCGGTGTCGTATTCGTCGGCCTCGATGACGAAAAACTCCGAGCCGAGGCGCGCTGACGCGCCAAAATCCAGCGGCACGCCACCGATCAAAAAGCCGGGGTTCAGCCCGGCGACCTCCAGAATGTGCGCCAGCATGGAGGTGGTCGTGGTCTTGCCATGCGTGCCAGCGACCGCCAACGTCCAGCGGCCCTGCAGCACATGCTCGGCCAGCCACTGCGGTCCGCTCACGTAGGGCAATCCAGCGTCGAGAATCGCCTCCATCAGCGGATTGCCGCGCGACACCACATTGCCGATGACCCAGAGATCGGGCTTGAGCGCGAGCTGATCCGCGCCATAGCCCTCGACCAGATCGATGCCCAGCTGCTGCAGTTGGGTGCTCATGGGCGGGTAGACCTGCGCGTCGCAGCCGGTCACGCGGTGCCCCGCTTCTTTTGCCAGCGCCGCCACGCCGCCCATGAAGGTGCCGCAAATGCCGAGGATATGAATATGCATGGGGGTGGATTTTAGGACCTGCGCCCCCCGCAGGAAAAACCGTCTGATCGCCCGTTTGCACGGACAATAGCCACCTCCGCCTCGACGCCTGTCACGCATGCCCAATCTTCAGAACCGCGCCCTGCCCTTGACGGTCTTCCTCGCATCGGCCAGCCCACGACGGCAGGACTTGCTGCGACAGGTCGGCGTGGACTTCGAGCTGCTCGCGCCTTTGCCCGGCGAAGACAGCGAGGCGCTGGAGGTGGCGCTGCCCGGCGAGCTTCCGGCAGACTATGTGCAGCGGGTCACCCGGCTCAAGCTGGAAGCAGCGCGGCATCGCCTGGCGCTGCGCCACCCCGATGTGCCGCCCGAGACGGCCGTGCTGCTCTGCGCCGACACCACCGTGGCACTGGAGACCGTAATTTTTGGCAAGCCGGAAAGCGCCGACGACGCCGCCCGCATCCTGCGCGCGCTGTCCGGAAAAACCCACTTGGTGCTCACTGCCGTCTGCCTGCAGCGCGGCGCGGCGCAATTTGACGTGCTGCACACCGCGCAGGTGCGATTTGCCACACTGAGCCCGCAGGATATCGCGGCCTACATTGCCAGCGGCGAACCCTTCGGCAAGGCCGGCGCCTATGCCATGCAGGGACGCGGCGCGGCGTTCGTCGAACACATCAGCGGCAGTCCCAGTGGCATCATCGGCCTGCCGCTTTTTGAAACCCTGCGTCTGCTGCGCGCTGCAGGCTGGCAGGGTGACGCACAACAGTCATCACAACAACAGTCATCGCGCCCATGAACCCGACACCAGAAGACATTCTCATCAACATCACACCGCAGGAAACCCGAGTCGCACTTGTTGCCCATGCTGCCGTGCAGGAGTTGCACATCGAGCGCAGCCTGGAGCGCGGCCTGGTCGGCAATATCTATCTGGGCAAAGTAGTGCGGGTGCTGCCGGGCATGCAGTCGGCCTTCATCGACATTGGCCTGGAGCGCACCGCCTTTCTGCATGTGGCCGATCTGTGGCAGCGCCAAGCCATCCCCGTGCCAACCGATGCCGCGAGCGACGCACCGGTCGCGCAGACGCTGCAGCCCATCGAAAAGCTGATCTACGAAGGCCAGACTCTGATGGTGCAGGTGCTCAAGGACCCGATCAACACCAAGGGCGCACGCCTGACCACGCAGATCAGCCTGGCCGGGCGTATGCTGGTGCATCTGCCGCAGGACGACCACATCGGCATTTCGCAGAAGATCGACGGCGCCGAGGCGCGCACCGCATTGCGCGAACGCATGAGCGCGCTGCTCGCCGCCGATGCCGAAGGGTCGCAGGGCTTCATCGTGCGCACCAATGCAGAAGACGCCACCGATGCCGAACTGGCCGAAGACATCGCCTACCTGCGCAAGACCTGGCGCGCCATTCAGCAGCGCGCCCACCTCACCAGCCCCAGCGCCCTGATCTATCAGGAGCTGAGCCTGGCACAGCGCGTGCTGCGCGACCTGGTGAGCGATGCCACACGCAGCGTGCAGATCGACTCGCGCGAGAACTTCGAGCTGTTGCAGGCCTTCGCCGCCGAATACATGCCCCGCGTCAGCAGCCGCCTGCAGCTCTACCGTGGCGAGCGCCCGCTGTTCGAGACCGCCAATGTCGACGAGGAAATCGAGCGCGCACTTGGCCGGCGCGTCGATCTCAAATCCGGCGGCTACCTGATCATCGATCAGACCGAGGCGATGACCACCATCGACGTCAACACCGGCGGCTTTGTCGGCGCGCGCAACTTCGACGACACCATCTACCGCACCAATCTGGAAGCCACGCAAGCGATCGCCCGCCAGCTGCGGCTGCGCAACCTGGGCGGCATCATCATCATCGACTTCATCGACATGCACAACCCGCAGCACCGCGCCGCCGTGCTGGAGGAACTGCGCAAATCGCTCGCACGCGACAAGGTCAAGGTCACCGTCAGCGGCTTCTCGCAACTCGGACTGGTCGAGCTCACTCGCAAGCGCACCCGCGACTCGCTGGCCCACATGCTGCTCGAACCCTGCCCGACCTGCGGCGGCCTCGGTCAGGTGAAGACTGCGCGCACCGTCGCTTACGAAATCCTGCGCGAAATCCTGCGCGAAGCCAAACAGTTCAATCCGCGCGAATTCCGCATCGTCGGCGCCGCCGACGTCATCGATCTCTTCCTTGAAGAAGAAAGCCAGCACCTGGCGTCGTTATCAGACTTCATCGGCAAGCCGGTGTCGCTGCAGGTCGAACCCGCGTTCTCGCAGCAGCAGTACGACATCGTGCTGACCTGAGACGCAGATGCACAACGGCGTGCAATAGCACGCCGTTGATGTTTCACCCCGAACCGGGGCTTATTTCGGACAGGTTGCCGTGCTGCCGGGTACCTTGCCGACCAGCAGCAAGAAAGAGGTGAACGGGTCCATCGCGCGCATGGCCACCATCTTCGGTCCCTGGAATTGGAGACGGCCGAACATCATGGCCTTCATCGGACCGTATTCGCCCTTGCCCATTTCTTCCCACTGCTTGGTGTTGGCGTGCATCAGGAAGTCGACGTCGAAGTTGGGCTTGAGGGTGGGCGCGCCGCCGGACACGCACATGGCCTTGTCGTTCTGCAGTTGCAGCTTGAGCTCGACTGCGGTGTCCTTGCCGCAGTCGGTGCGGTACATCTCGACCAGCTTGTAGCCGCGCCCCTTGTCGTCATGCATGAACTCGCCCTTCAGACCGTTGGTCAGCTCGGGGGTGTTGTTCCATGCGGTGCAGGCTTCGCTGGCCCATTGCGGCGACATCAGCACCGGGGTATCGGCCCGGGCGTTGACGGCAGCCGCTGAGAGGGCCAGACCGGCTGCCAGACCGATGGCTTGCACGGCACGGCGGGGGTTGAACATTGTTTTCATGTGGTGTTGTCTCCAAGAGGGGTTGAAACGCTCGCGCATGGGTGGATTGGAGCCCTGCCGTGGCGCGACGACACGGCGACAGGCTGGATTGGACAAAAAGTGTTCAGTGCAGCAACAGTTCCTGCGCGCGCCGGGCAAAGGCTTCCGCCTGCCTTTCGTCGATGAACAGGCGAATGAACTTGACGCAGGCCTGCACCGCAGCAGCCTGGCCCTCGGGCGTGTCTGGATGCTGCTCGATTTTCTGCACCAACCGAGGCGCCTGGGCGCCGAACTGCTCTTCGACCAGGGCGATGAGCAGCGCATGGGGGCTCTGCGGCGCTGCGCCCGTGGCAAAGACGGAATCAGGCGAATCGGTCGAGACAGCAGTGCGGCGCGCGAGATAGCCGTCTTCCACCAGACCGCGCAGCACTTGAAGGCAACGCTCGGGGTCGGTACCCGCCTTGAGCAATTCACTCACAGGCCGATGACCATCGGCCATGATGAGCAGGTTGCGCTGCCCGGGCATGAGATGGTTGGCGCGGGTGGCCAGCTCGTCCCGGCCCTTTTGGGTTTTCTCGAGAATCCAGTTCAACGGCAATTCAGCAGACATCCACTTCGGGCGCGGGCTTGAGGTCCACACCTGCCTCCTTTTATTGTTGCGCTTCAGAATGCGCGGTAGTGGCGGGAGTATGCCGATTTGTTGTGCGGTTGACACCGGGATGAACCCGCAGAAAAAAGGCCCGCACGCGGCGGGCCGAAAGCGGCGATCAAGGCAATCGCAGCGCGGTATCAGACCAGTTTGGTCTGCGGCAGGCCGGTGAGGTAGCCGACCGAGGCGCCATAACTCCCCTTGTAGTTCTGCGCGATCAGCGGATCGAGCGTGTCCTTGACCTTGTCGTGCAGCGGGGTCTCCCAGTCGGCGGGATGCTGGAAGTTGCTCAGGATGTAGGTCCAGCCGTTGACATCGTCCACCCCCTGCAGGCCGGTCGATTCGGCGCCGGCGGGCACCGACATCAGCCGGGTGAGCTGCTGGGTGTCGACGTTGTACGCCCACAGGAAGTTGTTGACATGCATGCCGCTGTCCTCGCCGATGAACAGGGTGCGCAGCTTTTGCGAGAACTTGAGGTTGTCGGGGTTGGCGACCTTGTCGGCATTGGCCAGATTGCCCAGCGCATCGGCCGTCTTGAGGTCTTCACCGATGAGCGCTGCAGGCGCGGCCATGTCCACCGGCACCCAGTCGCTGTTGATCGCAGCGCCCGCGCTGTCGGTCTGCCCGCCCTTGAGGTTGAGCGCATAGGTGGCGCCGGCCTTGGGGCCTTGCACCTTGATGTCGGTGGTGCCATCGACCATCGCGGTCTGGATATAGCTCATCGCCACGTAAGCCACTTTTTTCTGGAAGTCGGCGGTGACGCCTTCGAGCTTGGTGAAGCTCATCGACGCACCCTTGAGCGCGGCGTAGCGATGGGTTTCGAGGAAGGCGGCGGCTTTTTCCATCCCGGGTTTGACGCGAACCCAGTTGTCCTTGCCGCTGTAGCGGATTTTGGTGTAGCTCGGGTCTTGCGGGTCGGTGGTGGCCACGTCCATGATGTCGGTCGGCTTGAGCGTCTTGGCCAGTTGCTCGATTTCGGCGCTGGTGGCGCTGCCGAGTTTGATCCACTTGAGCGTGAAGCTGCCCGGGCCGGTGCCCGAAGTTTGCGTGGCCTTGGCGGCGTAGAGCGTGCCGCTGGACAGGTCGGCAGGCCGGTCGGCAACGAACAGGAAGGGGCCGCCGTTGGTCCAGTCATCACCCATCAGCGCGGTGCGCTGATCGGGCATGATCTGCGCCACTTCCTGCGAGTGCCGACCCATGCAGAAATGCTTGACCAGCGTGCCGGTGCCGTCTGCGCTGACCTTGACCTCGGGCATATGGCCGTACAGGTACGGGTTGGCCTTGATCGGGTCTTGATACGCGTTCGGGTCGTTGTAGAGAAAGTTGATGAAGGCGTTGAAGCGCGTGTCCTTGCCCTGCACCGCGACGAAGGCGTCGGGCTCGAACTCCTCGCTGCCCAGATGCGTGTTCCAGGGGGTGAGGCTTGCGCCGCAGGCGATCCACAGACCGTAGGCGGGCTTGGTCGGCACGTTGTAGTACTTCACCAGCGACAGTTTGCCGGTGGCCGGGTCTTGGTCGAGGGTGAGCACGGCGATCGGCGAGGGCAGCTTGCCGTACTGGTTGTTCTTGCCCAGATCCTTGGTGGCGTATTCATATTGCACCACGGCAAACACCGGGTTGCCCTTGACGCCGAGCTTGGTCTTGTCGGCCCCGGCAATGGGCTGCAGCAGGCTCATGCCGTCGGGGCAGTCGGAGAAGAACTGGCGCTCCTGTCCGGCTACCGACTTGTCGATGATGGGGTTGCCATTGATATCGAAGTAGCCACCGGCCAGGATGGTGCCGCCCTGCTGGTTGGGCACCTGATCGCCGGTCATGAACAGTTGCTGATAGCCAAGCTTGTAGGCCTGCTTGCTGCCATCGCTGTAGCTGACCTGCAGGCTGGAGGCGACCGAGGTGGTGGCCATCGCGCCGGGATTGCTCAGCGAGGGCGCGGCCATGCCGGTGAATGCCGCGGCCGTGGGTGTGGCTTGCGTGGCGGCCGTGGCCGCTGTGCCGCCGCCGCAGGCGGTGAGCAGAGCCGAGGCGCCGATGCCAGCGCCCAGGGGCAGCAGTGGCGCACCGCCAAAGAGTTTCAGGGCCTGGCGACGCGAAAGGGAAGCGGGGGATTGAGACATGAGGGACTCCAACAGGGGGATGTGCGCACAAGCGCGGTTACCAAAGACACGTCACGTTACATTTGCTTTGTGACAGCTTGTTGACCGGTCGCCCCATCGTGCTTTGCAGCCGCGCGGTGCGGCATGCGAACATGTGGCCTTGATCGTCCCCGCTCCCTCCTGCACCCGCCGACGCGAACATGCCCCCCTCTTCACTCCCCACCCGTTCACCGACGCATCTTGGCAGGCGGCTGTGGCTGCGCACTGCTGCTGTCGGCGCACTGTGCCGTGTTCTGCCTTTGGACGTGCATGCGCAAACGCCACCGCCAGCAATGCCCGGCGCAACGTCAAGCGCGCCCCTGCCGGGCGCATCGGCCGCAAGCGTCCCGATGCTGGGGGACTGGCCAGAGCAGCCAGCGCAGGCGCTGGTTGCGGACATCGTGCAGCGCAACCGCCTGCCGCAGGGACTGGTCGAGCGACTGATCGGCAAGGCGCAGTATGTGCCCACGGTCGCCCGCCTCATCCTGCCCGGCCCGCCTGCGAAAAAGAATTGGCGCGTGTACCGCAGCCGGTTTCTCGACAGCCTGCGCATCGGCGCGGGCAGCGATTTCCTGCAGGAATTCGGCATCTGGTTCCAGCGCGCGCAGGAGCGCTACGGCGTGCCGCCGCACATCGTCGCGGGCATCCTCGGGGTGGAGACGATCTACGGCCGCAACATGGGCAATTTCCGCGTGCTCGATGCGCTGTCCACCCTGGCGCTGCGCTTTCCTTCGCAGGCGCCGCGCGACCGCAGCGCGTATTTCGGTGCGCAGCTTGGCGATTTTTTCCAGTGGTGCGCGCAGGACGGACGCAACCCGCTGCAGGTGCGCGGCTCGTATGCCGGAGCCATCGGCATGCCGCAGTTCATGCCCGAGAGCATCCTCAAATACGCGGTGGATTTCGACCAGGGCGGCGGCATCGATCTGATCAACGACCCAGCAGACGCGATCGGCTCGGTGGCCAGCTATTTGGCCGCCAAGGGTTGGGTGCGCGGTCAGCCGACGCACTTTGCGCTGCAGTTGCCGTCCGATCTGCCGCCGGGCACGCGCGATGCCCTGCTCGCCCCGGACATCACGCCCACCTTCACCGCCGATCAACTGGTGGCCCTGGGCCTGCCGCTGCTGCCGCAGGCACGCGCCTACTCCGGCAAGCTCGCCGTGGTGCAACTGCCCAACGCGGGAGCTGCGCCCGACTATGTGCTGGGCACAGACAATTTCTATGTGATCACCCGCTACAACCACTCGGCGTTCTACGCGCTGGCAGTGATCGAACTGGGCGAAGTGGTTGCCGCAGCAGCAGCCGCCGCCGGTGCCTCCCTCGCTCCTGGGGCGAGTTGAGGAGATGATCCATCAACGCGCGGCACCCCTCTCGCCCCCTCCTTGAGAGCGAGGGAGTGACACACCCCTTCAGTCGTGCGGCGCGGCGCCGAGTTGCCGGATGCCCTGCAGCACGATGGCGCTGAGGTCGGCCACGTCCTGACCGAACCGCTTGGCCGCAGCCAGATCGCCCACGTCCAGCGCCGCTTTGGCCTGACGCGCGAGTTCATGAATCTCGGCGTGCTGTTCAAGCAGCAGGGCGTAGCGCGGGTCGCGACCGTAATACAGTCGGCCCTGTCCATTGAGCCACAACCCCAGGTGGCACTGGTTTTCTGCGGCCACATCGAGCACATGGTCGGGAAACGGGACCTCGCCGCGCACCGCCTGCTGCAGCCGCTCCACCCGGCGACGCTGCGCAACCTCCACCTCGTGCGGAAACTCGACCGCGCGCAAGTTGGCAGCGGGCCGCACCCAGGTCTGCACCCAGGTGGACACTGCATCGGCGGGCAGCGGGCGGGCAATGGCATAGCCCTGCGCCAGGGTGCAATTCATCGCCGAGAGCACCGACAGATGTTCCAGCGTTTCTGCACCCTCGCCGATGACTTCCAGCCCCAGCAGATTCGCTGCCGTGACCACGGCGGAAACGATGGCAAAGTCCTTGGGGTCGTTGACCATGTCGCGCACGAAGGACTGGTCGATCTTGATGGATTGCGCCGGAAGCTGCTGCAGGTAGGTGAGCGAGGCCGCGCCGGTGCCGAAGTCGTCGAGCGCCACACTCACGCCGAGGTCCTGGCAGGCCTGCAGCACCTGCCGCGCCTGCTCCAGATTGCGCAAGGGCGCGGACTCGGTGACTTCGATCATCAGTCCGCTGGCCGGGTAGCCGGGGTGGTTGCGCAGCGCCTGATGGAGATCGTCCAGAAATTCCGGCGCCAGCAGGTGCTCGGCGCTGATGTTGACCGCGATGTGCAGCTCCAGCCCCTCGGCTCGCCACTGCGCGCCCTGGGTCAGCGCCTGATCGAGCACGAAGCGGCCAATGGCGCGCGCCAGCCGCCCGTGGTCGAGCGCGCCGGAAAACTTGGCGGCTTCCACCTGTTCGCCGCGCTCGGTGCGCAGGCGCAACAGGGCTTCGACGCCCACGACTGCGGGCCGCGACGGGTCGCCGCCGATGGACACAATGGGCTGGTAGCTGAGCGACAGCCGACCCTGCTGCAGGGCGCTCTCCACGCTTTCGAGCAGGCTCTTCTGCCGCTGCGCTGCCAGCTCGAAATCGGTGTTGAAGCGCAGGTAACGGTCGCGCCCGGCAGACTTGGCGGCGTAAAGCGCCAGATCAGCGCGGCGCAGCAGGGTTTCGGCGTCGCTGCCATCTTGCGGATACAAGGCGCAGCCCACACTGACCGAAATCGACGCCTGCCGCCCCACGCCCAGATCGAAAGGCTGGCGCAGCGCCGCGAGAATGCGCTGCGCCGCAGCCTCTGCAGCAGCCGCACCGCCAAAGGCATCGGTCAGCAGCACGGCAAATTCGTCTCCGCCCATGCGCGCCATGACCTCGCCCTCGCGCAGGATGGCCTGCAGCCGCTGCGCCGTCTCGCGCAACAGGCTGTCGCCGGCCGAATGTCCGTAGGCATCGTTGACCTGCTTGAAGCCATCGAGATCGAGCAGCAACAAGGCGAATTCGCTATCCCGCGCCCAGGCGGATTCCAGCGCCAGCTGCAGGCGCTCGCGCAGCAGCGCACGGTTGCCCACCGCGGTCAGTGGATCGGTAATGGCCAGGGTGCGCAGCCGCTGCTGCTGCACCTGCGCCAGCATCAGTTCCCGGCTGATCTGACCCCGGGCGTAGCGATACAGCACGGTGAGCAGCAGCAGAAAGAACACCAGCCCGAGCAGCGGCGGCCAGACGGTGCGCCAATACTGCTGCCACAACACGGCGCTCGGCACAGAAACCGCCACCGCCAGATCGGGGTAGGTCTGCAGGCGCTGCCAGCTGCCGATGCGCATGGCACCATCCGCCTGCACCAGGCCGCTGTAGTGGCCGCTCGAGGAGGCTGGATGTTCGGACAGGGACCCGGTGAAGGCGCCCACCTGCGGTCTGGAGAAAAACACCTTGTCTTTGGGCGAGGGCCAACGCGCCAGCACATACCCATCGTTGCGCGCCAAGACGGCCGCCATGCCGCTGTACGGCAGCGCGGTATTGGCCAGGGTCTGCCGCAGAAAGGTTTCAGTGCTCACGGCGGCCACGACATAAAACGCCGGATGGCGCGCACTGGCAGGCACTTCACGCACCAGCGGAATCACCCAGACACCCAGCATCGGGCCAATGATCGGGCGGCCGACGAGCAGGCCCTTTTTCTGCGGCAAGGCGCGCATGCGGGCAAACGCCTGCACCAGATCGGGAAAGCGCTGCAGATCGGGCAGTTTGTCCGAGCGCAGTGAACTCCCCAGCAGGCGCCCATCTGCCGAAACAATGTTGAGAGACAGGGCGCTGGGCAGCAGGGCCTGCCTGCGTTCCAGCAGGATCTGCAACACTTCCGGGTGCTGCAGCAAATCGGACTTGTCCGCCAGATCGGATCCCGTGGCTTCCAGAACAGACGAAAAACTCTGGAAATACGACTGCGTGGCGCTCACCAGAAAGCTGGAGCTGGTGTCGAGCGAGCCGTACAGGATCTGCCGCTGCGTGCGCCAGGTGGTCAGGGCGTAGAGCAGCGCCAGCGCGATGAACACGACAAACAGCGTCCAGTACAGCCTGCGGATCCAGCGCTGCGCCAGAGGCGTATCCGCCACGCGCTCAGCCGGTTCAAACAGCGGCAGCGCAGTCTGGCCTTCCATGCCGAGCGTCAGGGTATCGGGTTCGGTGGCGGTCCGCGCGGAATCCATGCAAGGCGGGGAGGGGAAAGGAGAACTTGACTGGAACGAGAGAGCTGCGCGATCAGACCCGCAAGCCGCAGCACTTTACCGCGCACTCTCCGCCAATCACAACGCCCTATTCCCGGTTGTGCGCATCAACCCGCGCATTGTGTGGAGAACTTCACAATTCCTGCTCCAGTGGCACGGTCTGCCTGCGGGTGTTGAGCGCCACGTGGATGCCGGCAAAGATCAGCACCGCCGCCCAGAAGTGGTACCAATGGATGGTCTCGCCGAGGAACAGCCAGCTCAGCAACGCGGCGAACAAGGGCGCGAGGTTGCCGAAGTAGGACGGGATTTGCGCGCCGACCTTGCCCACCGCGCTGCCCCAGCACCAATACGCGAGCAGCGAGGGCAGCACCGCCACATACGCGAGCGCCGCCCAGACCTGCGGCCCCCAGTGCGTGACCTGGCCGCCGATCCAGCGCTCGGCGAGCATGAACGGCAGGATGGACAGCACGCCCCAGATCATCTGCGCGGCCAGCGATGTCATCGGCGCCAGGCCCAGCGGGCGCTGGCGCAGTTCCCAGGTGTAGATCGCCCACAGGAACACGGCGACCAGCATGATGAGGTCGCCCGGGGCGAAGTGCAGCGCGGCCAGATGCGCCGGGTCACCCTGGGTCACGACCAGCGCCACCCCGGCGATCGACAGCAGCGCGCCGATCCACTGCGCCCGGCCCACGGCCTGCTTGTAGAACGCACCGCCGATCAGCAGGATGAACACCGGCGCGCTCGAAGTGATCAGCGACACGTTCAGCGGCGTGGTGGTTTCCAGCGCCACGTATTGCAGCGAGTTGTAACTGCCGACCCCGAGCACCCCCATGACGGCGATCGATTTCCACTTGCTGCGCAGCACCGCGCGATGGCGCCACAGATCGGGGCCGACGATGAACAGCGCGATCGCCAGCGCAAAAAACCAGCGGTAAAAACTCAGCGCCAGCGGTGGGATCTGCCCGACCATCAACCGCCCGACCACGGCATTGCCGGCCCAGAACAGCGGCGGCAGGGTCAGCAGCAGCGCGGTTTGCGTGTCGAGCAGGCGTGTTTTATCGTGGGGCATGCAGGCATTATTTCAGCGCGGCAGGTTTTCTGCCGCGGCGCACGAGGAGCGGACATGCGCGTTGCGATCATCAGCGACATCCACGGCAACCTGCCGGCGCTCGAGGCCGTGCTCGCCGACATCGCCCGGCGCGGCGCCGACCTCACGGTCAACTGCGGCGACCTGCTCAGCGGCCCGCTGTGGCCGCGTGAGACCGCAGACCGGTTGATCGCGCTGAACCTGCCGACGATTGCCGGCAACCACGAGCGGCAGTTGCTCGCCTGCGCGCAGCAGCGCGGCAGCAACGCAGACCAATACGCCTTCGAGCAGACCACGCCCGCGCAGCGC
>JAGDVQ010000097.1:14147-16220 GCA_023255715.1 Thiomonas sp. | reverse complement strand
GGCACATCGGATGCGGCGGGCGCAGCCGCCAGTTGCGACAGCGCTTGCGCGCTCGGCGGCGCGATGAACAGCAGCGACAGCAAGCCCCAGAGGTCGGCGCGGGCGGCGTCTTCGTCGCTGCCCGGCGGTGCCAGATCGACAGGGATGTGTTGCGGCGATGGGGTGTGCTGCATGGCGTTCAGGGCAGATGGTGGATGGTCATGTCGGCGCCGCTGTGCATGTCGATCACCCGGCAGTCGCCACACATTTTCAGCCGCTCGGCGGCCGCGCCGGCGAAGGCGGGATGACCGGCGAGCCTGGCCACCATCTGCTCGATGGCCTGCACGGTGCCAAAGGGCTTGCCGCAGCGCACGCAGCGCCAGGGCTGCGCCGCGTTGAGCACTTGCGGCGCGCTGCGCTGCGGCCCCCATTGCAGCCGGGGCTCCAGGCGGATCGCGTCTTCCGGGCAAGTCTTGACGCACAGCCCGCATTGCACGCAATTCTTTTCGATGAAGCGCAGTTGCGGCGCCTGCGGGTTGTCGGCCAAGGCGCCCGCCGGGCAGGCACCCACACAGCTCAGGCACAGGGTGCAGCGGTCGGTATCCACCCGAATCGCGCCGAGCGGTGACCCCGCGCCGTGCGGCAGCGCAATGGCGGCTGCGCCCGAGGCGACCTCCCGCGCCGGGGCGTGGCGCAGCAGATGATCGAGCGCGAGATCGAGCGTCGCGCGCTTTTGCGGCAAGGCGGCAAACTGGGCCTGCGCGCTGGGCACCGCACCCGCGGTGCGCGGCCTCGCCAGCAGCGCATCGAGTTCGCGCGCGTCGGCGGTCTGCAGCAGGCGCAGGAGCGTGCCGTCGTAGCCCATGCCGTGCAGCAGCGTTTGGGCAAGCTGCAACTGTGCCTGCAGCGCGTGCAGATAGGCCGGCGCTTCGGAGCGATCGGACAGCACGACAATCTCCGCCGCGCCCCAGGCCACCGCCGACAGCCACAGCTCCAGCCCCACCGAGGCGATGTGCCAGACCGGCACCGGGATGACATGCGCCGGGATTCCGCGCACCTGCGGGTCGGATGCGGCAAGGCGCCCGAGCTGACCGATGAGTTCCGCCCCGGCCTCCTGGCTGTGCAGCAGCAGCGCTGGCCGCGTGAGCCCGGCGCTTTGCGCGGTGCGCAGCAGGGTGCGCAGCCGGGCGCCGAGTTCGGGCGCGCGCGGGTAGGCATAGGTCAGCGCACCGCTCGGGCAGACCGTGGTGCAGGCGCCGCAGCCCACGCACAGGTGCGGGTCGATCTCGATCTGCTCGACGAAGGGTTTGCCCTGCGCGGCACTGGGGAGGATGGAATCGTCCGCGGCGATCGGCGGAGTCTGGTCGGGCCGCAAGCGGGCGCGGCTGTGCACCGCCTGCGCGGAGCAGATGTCGATACAGGCGTGGCAACCCAGCAGGGTGTTGCGGCTGTGCGCGCACAGCTTGGGGTCATACTGGAAGAACCGGGGCTTTTCGAAATCGCCTTTGAGGTCGCGCAGTTCGGCCACCGCACGCGCCAGCGCCAGCGGGTCCGTGCCCGGGGCAAAGTAGCCCTGGGGCGGCTGATGCAACATCACACTGGGCCTGGGCTGCAGATCGAGCACCAGATCGACCTGCAGGGTGTCGATGCGCGGCGCGCGCTGGAAGTCGATCGCGCCGATCGCGCCGCAAGCCTGCACGCAGTCCCGGTGACTGGCGCAGCGCTGCAGGTCGATTTGATAGTCCAGGCCGATCGCGCCTTCGGGGCAGGCGGCAATGCAGGCATTGCAGCGGGTGCACAGGTCAAGGTCGATCGGATTAGCACTTTCGACTTCGACCTCGAACGCGCCGAGCCAGCCGCGCACCGCCTTCACGCGCCCAGCGTGCACCGGGTGTTCACGCTGCAGCGGCAGCGCTGAAGCCGCGGCGCGGCCGCCGGGGCTCCCGGTGACGAACAGCTGCAGTTCCAGACTGTCGGCAAGCAGCTTGCGCGCCATGTCGAGCGACTCGGCATCGCCGATGACCAGGCAACGCCCCGCGCTGTGGTAGCGCGCGGTCGGCACCGGCTCGGGATCGGGCAGCGCCGCAGCTGCCA
>JAGDVQ010000097.1:0-14137 GCA_023255715.1 Thiomonas sp. | reverse complement strand
GCAGCGCGGCGATTTTCGGGTTGGCATGCCTGGCCTCCCGGCTCCAGCCGGCGGTCTCGCGAATGTTGACAAACCGGATCGGCCGCACATCGGGCGCCGGCACACCCTCGGTCTGCGCGGCGACCGCCGCGAACAGCGTAGCTTCCTGGGTGCAGGCGACGATCAGCGGCTCGGTGCTTTGCGCCGCACGCTGGAACTGACCGATCTCGCGGCGGCAGAGCTGGCTGTGCGGTTCGATGGTCTGGCCCAGCGCGGCGCCGAGCTGCGCGCCATCGAGGGGCATGGTGTGGTTGCAGTTGCAGACCAGGGTTTTCATGTTGAGGGGGGAATCGGCTGGGTAGATGGATCTGCGGGCGCATCGGCTTGGGCGTCCTGCTCGGACGGCGCTGCAGCATGGCCCGCGGGCGCGGGGACGGTCCGGGTGGGCATGGCGCAACCGGCAACCGCTTGTTCCGGCCCGAGGTCTGCAGCGGCAGTCTCTGGCGGGGCCAGCCCCAGGTTCGGAGTCAGCTTGAGGCGCGCCAGAAGGCCGGGCGGAACGGGGCTGGGAGTGTTGTAGTCGTCGATATAGGTATCGAGCCCGTCCATCACGTTGAACTGCGGGTCGGAGAACAGCTTGCGCAGCGCGGCCCGGCGCACGCCCTCCTCCACACCGCTGGCGATGAAGCGCGTCAGATCGGCGGTATGGTCGAGCGGCGCAAGCTCTTCCAGTGTGGGCGCTGGCGGCCGTTCGACTGCGGGCGCTGGAATGGGCGGCGGGTGCGCAGACACGGGCGACTCCAGCCCCTTGTCTGCTGGGGCGGGCGCGGTGGGCGGCTCCGCTGGGGCGGCATCTGCACCGCCCTGCAGCTTGCGCCGCGACCAGCGCGACAAGAAGCCGGAGTCACCGGAGCGGGACGTGGTCATGCGCAGCAGGCTGGCGGGTCGTCGCTGTCGGCCCGCGCAGGCGGCGCATTGCCGCTGGACACATCGCGCTCGCCCGGAGCGAGAAAGCTCTGCGGACGACGGCGCTTGCGCGGCTCGGGCTTGTAATGCCGGGACGAAAAATCGGCCAGCCAGTTGGCCACCACAGCCGGCAGCGGCGCGATCTCGATGGTCTCCCCGGCATCCATCCAGCGGGCGGCTTCGTTGTAGGACAGGGTCACCGCCTGGATGCTCGGCAAACCGTCGGGCGCCTGGCGCGGATCATCGCATTCCGGCTCGACCGCCGACGTCCACCAGACGAACCAGCTTGGTTGCGGCGAGGTCAGATTGAGGTGATAGCCCTCGGCTTCGTCCCGAAACAGTTGCACGCTGCAGCCGGGATAGAGCCATTGCGACTGCGTCTTTCCCCATTCCAGGCAGACGGGCTGCGGCGCCGATGGTGCGTCCGCCCGTTCGGTCGGCAGCACGTCGCGCAGGCTCCAGCGCCAGCGCTGCCAGCGGTTGCTCAACTGGTCGCGCTGCATCAGCACGGCGACCGGCCATGTGGCAAGTGCAAGAGGCGGAGCGTTCATGCCGACACCTGCTCCAGCGGTTGCGCGATGAACCGGTGCGGCGCGGTGTACTGCAGAAAGTGGCGATTGGTGCAGCGGGCAAACAGGGCGATGCCCAGCTTTTCTGCGATGTCATAGCCCATCTGCGTCACGCCGGAGCGCGACACCAGGATGGCCACGCCCATCAGCGCGCACTTGATGACCATCTCCGAGGTCAGCCGCCCGGTGGTGTAGAACACCTTGCCGGCGCCGCTCACCCCATGCAGCCACATCCAGCCGGAGATCGCGTCCACCGCGTTGTGGCGGCCGACATCCTCGGTGAACATCAGCAGGCGCCCCCCCTCGAACAGCGCGCAGCCGTGCACCGACCCCGCGCTCTTGTACAGCGAATCGTGCAGGCGCATCGCATCGAGCAAGGCATACAGCTCGCCTTGACTGAGCCGGGTTTCTGGGTCAAGCGTGGCGTTGTCCACTTCGTCCATCAGGCTGGCGTAGACCGTGCCCTGTCCGCAGCCGGTGGTCACGACGCGCCGACCGGCTGAGCGCTGCGTCAGATCGGCGATACCGCTGCGGCTGGTGATCGAACAGGCCTCGACATCCCAATCGACCTGCACCGCAGCAATGTCGGCGATGGAGCGCACCAGACGCTGGTTGCGCAGATAGCCCAGCGCCAGCAACTCGGGTGCCGCGCCCACGGTCATCAGGGTGACGAGTTCCTGCTTGTCGAGATAGAGCGTCAGCGGGCGTTCGGCAGGAATGTGAACCTCCTGCGTCTGGCCGAATTCATTGCGCACCAGCACGCCGCGGGTCAGCGCCACGCGCGCGTCGCTGAGTTGCGGCAGAGACTGCGGGAAATCAACCATCGATGAACAAAACGGATTTGCGCGAGCCGACATGGACAGGCGACTGGGCCGTCGCGCGCACATTTTCCACTCGCTGCCTATGTCACCCTGGATTGAACATGCAAAGGGTAGTGCAAGGCGGACATCGCTGTTATCACCCGCGCTGTGCGCTCAAAAGAAAAGCCCGCTCATGCGGGCTTTTCCCTGTCTGCGAGTCTCCCCCCAGGCGCAGAGACGCTGGGGGGATGTTCCGGTCAATCCGCCGCGTAGATGTCGCGGTCTTTGGTTTCGGGCAGGAAGAACAGGCCGATGATGAAGGTGCCCGCGGCCACGATGACCGGGTACCACAGGCCGTAGTAGATGTTGCCGTTCTGTGCCACCAGAGCAAAGGAGATGGTGGGCAGCAGGCCGCCGAACCAGCCGTTGCCGATGTGATACGGCAGGCTCATCGAGGTGTAGCGGATGCGGGTGGGGAACAGCTCGACCAGTGCCGCAGCAATCGGGCCGTACACCATGGTGACGAAGATCACCAGCAGCGCCAGGATGGCGATCACCATCGGCAGATTCATCTGCGCCGGGTCGGCCTTCGCGGGATAGCCCGCAGCCTTGAGCGCCGCGCCGATTTCCTTCTTCAGCGCCGCCTCCTTGGCCTTGAACTCGTCAGGCGGAAGATCCTTGGCGCCGACGACCGAAATGGTCTTGTCGCCGATCTTGATCACGGCCGGGCCGGTGCCGGACACGGTGTTGTAGTTGGCCGAGTTGGCCGCCAGCATCTGCTTGGCGATGTCGCAGGACGAGGTGAACTTGGCCGTGCCCGTGGGGTTGAACTGGAAGGTGCACTGGGATTGATCGACCGTGAGCGTGACCGGGGAGTTCTGCACCGCCTGATACAGCGCCGGGTTGGCGTAGTGGGTCAGCGCCTGAAACAGCGGGAAGTAGGTCAGTGCGGCGATGGCGCAACCGGCGAGGATGATGGGCTTGCGGCCGATCTTGTCCGACAGCGCACCGAACACGACGAAGAACGGCGTGCCGATGAGCAGCGCGGCGGCGATGAGCAGGTTGGCGGTCACGCCGTCGACCTTGAGCGTCTGCGTCAGGAAGAACAGGGCGTAGAACTGCCCCGTGTACCAGACCACAGCTTGCCCGGCGACCAGGCCCAGCAGGGCGAGGATGACGTACTTCAGGTTGCCCCAGCGTGCAAACGCTTCGGTCAGCGGCGCCTTGGAGGCCTTGCCGTCTGCCTTCATCTTGACGAAGGCCGGAGACTCATTGAGCTTGAGACGAATCCAGACCGACACGCCCAGCAGCAGGATGGACACCAGGAAGGGCACACGCCAGCCCCAGGCGTTGAAGGTATCTTCGCCCAGCGCCGTGCGCGTACCAAGAATGACCAGCAGCGACAGGAACAGCCCCAGCGTGGCCGTGGTCTGGATCCACGAGGTGTAGGCGCCGCGCTTGCCGTGCGGCGCATGTTCGGCCACATAGGTGGCCGCGCCACCATATTCGCCGCCCAGCGCCAGACCCTGCAGCAGCCGCAGCGCGATCAGGATCACCGGCGCGGCCACGCCGATGGCCGCATAGTTGGGCAGCACGCCGACGATGAAGGTCGACAGACCCATGATGAGAATGGTGACCAGGAAGGTGTACTTGCGGCCGATCATGTCGCCCAGACGGCCGAACAGCAGCGCACCAAACGGCCGCACGATGAAACCGGCGGCAAACGCCAGCAGGGCGAAGATGAACGCCGATCCGGCATCCAGGCCGGCAAAGAACTGCTTGGCGATGATGGCCGCCAGCGAACCGTAGAGGTAAAAGTCGTACCACTCGAATACCGTACCGAGGGAAGAGGCGAAGATCACCTTCTTCTCACCCGCCGTCATCGGGCGCGCTTGTGCGCCCATTGCAATGGAAGCCATGCTCAAGTCTCCTGTGTGTGGACATGGGCGTGGCGCTGCTCCCCGAGGCCGGCAACGCAACGCATCAACCCCGCGGCGCCGATTTGTTACGGCACGTCACTGGGATGACGGATTGTTTTCAGGCTAGCTGACCATGCGCTGACAGCGGCACCGATGGAAATCTAGGGAAATCACTGAGCTGCAACGCAGCAATTTCGCACGGCAGCCTTCGACAGAACAATTCCGCCAGGCCGTCGACCGAAGACAGACAGATGTTGCGTTGCAACATTCCGAATGGCTGGGGCGATGACAGGCACAAAAAAACCGGCCAGCGGCCGGTTTTCAGGTGGGTTGAGGCGATCAACCGGGCAGGCCGACAGTCGGGTTGCCGAGGTTGGTCCACTCGTTCATCGATCCCGCATAGAGCTTGGAATTCTTGTTGCCCAGAATTTCATGCACCACGAACCAGGCGCCAGAGGCCAGGTGGCCGGTGTTGCAGTAGGTCGTGGTCGGGGCGTTGTCGCTGATGTTGAAGTCTTGGAAGATCTTCTTGTAGTCGGCCGCGCTCATGAACATGGCCGCACCGTGGTCATCCTTCACGATGGCGTCGATCGGGAAGGTCTTGGCGCCAGGCAGGTGGCCTGCGGTCTTGTTGATCGGCTTCTTGGCAATGCCGAGATATTGCGCGGTGGGGCGCGCGTCGATGAACTGCTCGGTGCCGCTCTTCAGGCCTTCCTTGACATCATTGAGGCCTGCCAGCAGCGCCTTGTCCTCGCCAGTGGCTTTCCAGTCGCCAGCCGTTTTCGGTGCGGGCTTGGTGCTCACGGGGAACCCCGCGTTGATCCAGGCATTGGTACCACCGTTGAGGATGGCGATCTGGTCGGCGGGCACGCCGAAATAGCGCATCTGGAAGTACAGACGGGTGCCGCGATCCATCGCGAACACGGCATTGCCGGTCGGCACGATGACATAGGGCTTGCCGCTGTTCACGCCAGCGGCGTCGAGCACCTTGGCGAAGTAGTCGGCGGTGGGCATCATGGCCTTGAGCTTGACGCCATCGACCGTGCGCTCTTCGCGGATGTCGTTGAAGTTCACCAGATCGGCACCGGCAATATGGCCGCCGCTCTTTTTCACGAAATGATCCTTGCCCAGGACGGGCTCTTCGTCATAGGCCTTCATGCTGCCGCCACCGCGGATGTCGATGACGGTCACCTCATTGAGGTGGGCTTTCAGCCACTGGGGCGTGACCAGCGGGCCGGGCACGTTCATGGCAAAGGCAGCATGGGCAGCGCCCATTCCAATGGCTGCGGCGATCAGGGTTTTGGCTAGTTTCATTTGGCTCCTCACGAGGTTGGTGCATTCGCCGATCTCAACGGTCAGCGATCAGGTTGCGCCGCGCAACCAGGTCGGTCTGGCGGCATTGCATGTCCCATCCGCGGCAATGTTGGCGCAGACGGTCAGACATCGGGCGGGTGTTCTGCTGCGCGCAGCGCAGCGGCGTTCGCTGCAAAACGTCTCCACATTGGTTCTTGTTGTCAACAGCGCCCTGGCCTGCAATGGCATCGCCACGGCGCACTCCCTGCTCAACGGGGCGGCGTCATCCGGGGTACAACCGAATCACGCCTGACCAAGCTTCACGGCAACGAGGAGCAAAACCTGGGTGACTGCACTGTATGCAGTTGCGGGCGCAGAAACTAGGGCCAGTATGTATCAACTGTGACCTGGCGTTTCTGCTGCCATCAGGCCCGCCGCACGACAACTGTGTGAGAAATCTCACGCTTTGGCGAACACAAGCGTAAAGCGTCCTGCACATTGCTCGACCGCGACCGCCGCGCATTCTTAGAGTGCCTCCTGGAGTTTCTCTCCGTGCTGGCGGCAAGGGCCGCGGCGCGATCCGTTCACGGTCCATCTCGGAAAAAAGGAAAAATCATGGGACTTCTCGCCTGGCTGCGTCGGCATGACGCGGGTCATCTCCCCTCCACAGACACGCATCTCACCCCGGACATCGACCCGGAGGAAGATCTGTTCGAGGGCCTCTACCTCGGTCAGGCCGTGCAGGGCCATCTCGCGTGGAAAAAGCGGCTCAAGTCCATCGTTGTCGAAGGGCGGCAGGACGATGTGGATATCGCCCAGGTCGCGCCGGACGATCTGTGCGCGCTGGGGCAGTGGCTCAACGGTCCGGCCAGAGCGCGCTACGGCAAGCTGCCTGAATATGCGCGGCTGCGCAAGATCCACGCCGAGTTTCATCTGACAGCCGGACAGGTGCTGCTCAACAGCCGCAACGGCCAGCGGGACGAGGCCGAGAAGATGCTGCGCGGCGCGTTCAGCGCGCTGTCAGACCAGGTACAGCTCGAACTGGTGCGGTTTTACACAGCAGCCCGGCCGAACTGATGGCGGACAGGCGGGCTCGGCGCATCGTTTGAAACTGCGGTTCGAGCACACTGTAAAAATTCCTTCGCCTCGGCCCGGACCGCTAGGGGATTGTCAATTTTTCCCGCAAAATCCCGGCGGTGCGTGATGTTTTGCGCCCATCCCCCACCAACCGATGAGGAGCCCAGTATGTCCATGATGCAAGATTTCAAAGCGTTTGCCGTCAAAGGCAATGTGGTCGATCTGGCCGTGGCCGTGATCATTGGCGGCGCATTCGGCAAGATTGTCGAATCGCTGGTGAATGATGTCATCATGCCGGTCGTCGGCGCCATTTTTGGCAAGCTCGACTTCTCGAATCTGTTCGTCGTGCTGGGCAAGGTGCCCGACGGCACCGCGCAGACCCTGGACGCGATGAAAAAGGCGGGGGTGCCGGTGCTGGCCTACGGCAGCTTCATCACTGTGGCGGTGAATTTCATCATTCTTGCCTTCATCATTTTCATGATGGTGCGCATGATCTCCAAGCTCAAGCATGCCGAGCCGCCCGCTCCGCCCGCGCCAACGCCGGAAGACATCGTCCTGCTGCGTGAAATTCGCGACGCGCTGAAGAAGTAACCATCAGCCCGGCTCGGCTCTCCAGCACAGGAAACGCCAGGGCCGCTCAATCCTGCCGGGGGAGTTCCACCCAGAACGTTGCGCCATGGCCGGGGACCGACTCGACCCCGGCGCTTCCCCCGTGTTTTTCCGCCACCAGGCGCACGTAATACAGCCCCAGCCCGGTACTGCCAGAGCGGGCTGGGGCATGCTCCCCTGTGCCACGCGCAAAGCGCTGAAACAGCTGGGCCGCTTTCTCCGGCGTCAATCCGGGTCCCTGGTCCTGCACCCAGAAACGAACCGCTTGCGGCTGCAGTGCCGCGCCCAGAGTCACGGTCGATCCGGCCGGGCTGTGCTGCACGGCGTTGCGCAGCAGGTTGCCGGCCAGGCGTTCCAGCGCGTCGAAATCACCGCGCACCCAGATGGGCGCATCGGGCAGCCTGCGCGCGAATCGCACGCCGCGTTTCAGGGCCTCGTCGTAGGCAAAATCCGCAGCCTGGTGCAGCACCGCACCGAGATCGAGCTCGGTCAGGGCAGCGGGCTCCAGTGCCTGCGCCCGGGTGAGGTTGAGAAAGCCCTGCGCCAGATCGTGCGCACGCCGCAACTGGGCGAGCAGCCGTTCGCGCGCAGGGGCGTCGAGCCGGCCCTCCTGCAGTTGCTGCACGGCGGCGGCCAGCGGCGCGCGCACATCATGGCTGATGAAGGCCAGGGCGTCGTCGCGGCGGGTCTGCAGATCGCGCAAGCGCTGCTGCGCGGCCTGCACTTCGAGGATGCGCCCCTCGAAGCTCAGACGCCTGTGTGCGGCATCGGGACTGGCCTCGGCAGGGTCGCGTCCGGCGCGACGCAGTTGGCGAAGCTCCCAATCCAGATGCCGTCGCGCTGCCTCCAGCCGCCGCCATCCCCACAGGGGGTAGGCCGACAATCCCGCCGCCAGAGCAGCAGTGGGGGGCCACCACCAGCCCAGCAGGATGGGCAGCGCCGCTGCGGCCAGCAGCAGCACGAGCACCCAGATCATGCTGGCCAGCAACCCCGCCAGAGGCATCAGCCGGGGCAGCCACACCAGAGGAGCGAGGGCCAGCAGCGCGGTCAGCCCCAGCGCCCAGGCGGTGGGCACGGTGCGGATCAGGGTGCCATCGCGCAGGGCGAGCACGGTGTTCGCCAGCACCTCCACGCCGGGCATCGGCGCGCCCTGGGTGGTGACCGGGGTGGCGAGAAAGTCTCCCAGCCCTGCAGCGGTGGCGCCGATGAGCACGATCTTGTCGCGCAAAGCATCCGGCGGAAAGGCGCCGTCGAGCACCGCGCTGGCGGACAGGGAGGGCACGGTGCCGCGCGGGCCGACATAGCGCAGCAGGCGCAGGTCGCGCGCCGCCAGGGCATAGGGGTGCACCGGGGCGGCATCTGCCACGGGCTGCGGCGCACGGCCCCGCAACGGCTGGTGGGCGATGGTCAGCACAGTCTGCGCCAGCAGGGGCCAGGCCGGTGCGCCCACGCCTTCCCACAGATAGACGCTGCGGGCGACACCGTCGCTGTCGAGCTGCACGCCCACGCGCCCCAGCCCCGCAGCGGCGGATGCCAGCGGCGGAATGGGCAGACCTTCCACAATCTGCCCACCGTCGCGGGAGGTGTCGAGCACCACGGGCAGCGCCACGCGCCCGCAGGCACGCAATGATTGCGCCAGCGCGGCATTTCCCGCCGGGTCCGTGCCCACCTCGGTCAGGGCGATGTCGAACCCGACGGCCTTGGCCCCCGCGCGGCAGACTGCGTCCACCAGGCGTCCATCGGTGGCGCGCGGCCAGGGCCAGGCGCCGATACGGTCGAGGCTGTGCTGGTCGATGGCGACGATCACCAGCCCGTGCGGCGCAGCAGCTGGCTGCAGCCGCTGACCGAGGTCGAACACCAGATGATCGACCCGCTGCAGCCAGCCACTGAGGGCCAGCCCCAGCGCCAGCACCAGCAGCATGGCGCCGATGCGCAGCACCTCCAGCCGGGGGCGCCAGAGGCCGCCTGTCTGAAATTGCAGCCCCGAAGACCGGGCCGAACGCAGGCGGCGCAACATGGAGGCCATGCGGTGCGCAGGTCAGAGCGCGGGCAGCAGCGGAATCAGCAGCAGCCAGAGATGCGGATAACGCGCAGGCACCTCGATGACCTGCACGACCGGCGGGCCTTCTGTGCCATCGCTGTCGTCCACCAGCCGAGCGCCCAGATAACGCTTGCCGGAGGACGGACGCGGCAGGGTGAGCGCACCGCCGGGGCTTTGCACCTGCGCGAGTGCGGGCTGCAGACTGGCGTTGTTCGACAGAGTGAGGGCGTAATGCTGCCCGGCTGGAGCGGGAGGCAGATCGATCATCAGATGATCGGCGTCAAAGCGCATCGCAGCCCTGGACAGATCGGCCGGGCCGGGACCGGGCAGGTAGGTGAACTTCTGCGGCGTGCTCCACGGACCCTGCTGCCCCTGCGCATCGACACTGGCCGCGCGCCAGAACAGGGTGCCAGGCGGCAGATCGGCGGTCGGCGTCCACTGCGTGTCCTTTGTCTGCACGTCGAACAGGGGCCGCGAGAAATCGGCCGTCGTGGCCAGTTGCACCTGCGTGCGCGCCGCATCAAGCACAGCCGACCAGCGCAGCGTCGGGCGCGCAACCCGCACCGTCGCCCCGGCCACGGGTGCGGTCAACATCGGGAAGAACGGCCGGGCGAACACGGTGAAGGCATGCGTGGCGTCGAGGCCCTGCAGCCCATTGGCATCGACTGCGCGCAGACGCAGCACATAGCGCCCGTTGGGCAGATCGGCGAAGTTCAGCACCTTTCCACTAGTGGTTTTTTGCAGCAGCACATGCGCCGCATCGTTTTCGGCCAGAACCTGCCCGAACAACGATGTCGCGCCGGTCTGCGCGGGGAGCGGAAAGCTCAGCGGCAATTGCTCGAACCGGGTCGGCAGGGCAGAGACATCCGGCGCCGCCAGCAGCCGCACCGGCGGCAGCGGCGCCTGCCCGGCGCGTGCCAGCGAACCCATCTCGGCACCCACCCGCACCTGAGCGCCCTGCGCCTGCAGGTCCACCGCGCCGGCCAGGGTTTCTTCCCGCGTGGTCTCGGCGGCGGCGCTGACGCGGAACTGCGTGCCGCGCACCACCGCCTGGGCAGACGGCGTGAGGATGCGCAGGTTCTGATTCGGCAGACGCTTCGGGTTGTCGCGGATTTCCATTTGGCCTTGCTGCAGACGCAGCCGCGTGTCGGCCATCAGACCGTTGGCATAGAGACTGAGCGTGTCCAGCGACAGCAGGCTGCCGGGCTGCAAGGCCAGGCGGGTGCCGTTGGCCAGTTCGATCGCGGCGCTGCTGCCCTCGGGAACCTGCACCTGAGCCCCGGCGGCCAGCGCCTGCCCCGGCTTGGCCGCCTGCCAGTCGTCCTGGGCCTGCGCCCGCCAGCGCACCGCGCCAAAAACCTGGATCAACTGCGCGGAGGACGGTTGCACGCGCAGCAGGCTGGCCGGAAACGACAGCACCGTGCCCGGCGGAATCTGTCGCGGATTGGCAATGCGGTTGTCACGCTGGACGCGCGGCCACTGTGCCGGGTCGCGCAGGTAGCGCTGACCCAGCGCGATCAGGGTGTCGCCGGGACGGACGGTGTATTGCCAGGACGGGGACGGGCTGGCATCGGCCACCGGGGACACGGCCTGCGCCCAGGCCAGGCCCGGGTTGAGTGCAAGAAAGAAGGCGGCGAGCAGCAGCGCCCGACGTCGCAACGGCAAGGCCATGAGTGCGCGCATGAATCGTCTTGGGTCAGAGTGGCCGCAGCGGCGCGTGCAGGGTCGGCAGGCCCAACGCCCTTTGCGGAACTGGCGATTCGCGGCGTCGGGCTGGCCCTGAAGAGACACTGCAGCAAACGCATATTGTCGGCCATGCGGACAAAGGCGGGATCAAGCGTTGCGCTCGATCCGCCGGGCTCGAGCGCGTGAGGCGGTTGTCCAACTCAGTCGTCAAGCTCGGGCGGAATGGTCGGCGGCCCTTCGTCGGGGCTGCGCGCGCGCTCCAGGCGGTAGCCGCGCCCGTAGACGGAAACCAGGCGCCAGCCGGATTCGGGCTGCAGCCCCAGCTTGCGCCGCAGCGCGCTGACATGCACGTCCACCGTGCGGGTCTCGACCTCGGGGCGCAAACCCCAGATGGTCTGGATGAGATAGTCGCGGGTGAGCAGCCGGTTGACGTTCTGCAGGAAGTGCAGCGCCAGATCGGTTTCACGGTCGGTCAGATCGACCCGCGCGCCCTGCACAAAAATCTGCCGCCGTGAACAGTCTGCCTCGATATCGCCCAGGCGCAGCCGCGCGCTCGGTTGCGCCGCGCCGGAGCGCCGCAGCACCGCCTGCAGCCGCGCCAGCAGCACCGGGCGGGACAAGGGCTTGACGAGGTAGTCATCCGCCCCCGACTCCAGCGCCTGCACCACGTCCGTTTCCGCATTGCGCCCCGTGAGAAAAATGACCGGAGGCACGCTGGCCCCCAGTTGCAGACGCAGGCGGCACAGCACGTCCGGACCGCTGAGACCGGGCAGCATCCAGTCGAGCAGACAGGCGTCTGCACCGCCACGCTCCACCGCGCGGGCAAATTCCTGGCCATCCGTGTAGTGCTGCACGTCGTAACCGGCCTCACGCAGCCAGCCCGAGACCTCTTGTGCCAGGAGGAAGTCGTCTTCGAGGTAAGCGATACGCAACGCGGAATGAGGTGGCACTGTTGGACTGAAATACGTCATGCGACAAGACAATGTTGTGCAAGGAGCGATCGGAGCGCATCAGGAGTTGCGCGCTGATACCGAAACAAGCGCAAAAAACAAACAAGCGCAACGCCCTATATCAATACTGTGCAAATCATCACGTCATGGCAAAAAACACGCAAGTAGTGTGATCGGCGCTTTACAAAGTTCGTTCTGTGAATCGACTCCGCGCAAGCCTTGTGCACAAAGGTTTGGGTCGTGCACCCGGCACACGGGCATGCGGGTCGGCATGAATAATGGCGCCATGCAAGGATCATCAGCCGAATCGAGGCGCGCCGAGGCAGCCAACACTGCGCCAGCCGCGCGGACTGTCGGGGAAAACGCCATTTGCGGCGTGGTGCGCGCTTTGATCTGCGTCAGCGTGCTGGGCGCCGGCAATCTGCTGGTTCTGCCGCTGACCGCGAACGCGGCAGAGGCGGCCGCGTCGACCCCGCCCGCCTCCGTCACGCCTGCGGAAAAGCCGCTCTACAACGTGGAAATCGATGCGCCGAAGGACCTGCAGGACCTGCTGAGTGCCAATCTCGATCTGTTGCGTTGGCGCAACTTTCCCGACCTGCCGCGCGACCAGATCGAGCGTCTGGCCGAGGAAGCGCCGGCGCAGGCGCAGCGGCTGCTGGCCACGCAAGGGTATTTTTCGCCGCAGATCGCGGTGCAGATCGATTGCCCGGACGGTGCCCCGATCCAGGTGGTGCTGCACGTGCAGCCCGGCGCGCCAACCCGGGTGCAGGCGGTCGATCTGCAGGTGGACGGCCCCGACGGCCAGCCCGATGCCGCGCTCACCGCGCGGCTGTCGCGCGCCTGGGCACTCAAGCCGGGCGCGGTGTTCCGCGATGCGGACTGGGAGGCGGCCAAATCGAAGGCGCTGTCGATGCTGCTGTCCGGACGCTGGCCCGGCGCACGGCTGGTGGACAGCCGCGCCAGCATCGATCCGGCCACCCAGCAGGCGCAGCTCGACGTGCGGCTGGAAACCGGCGCGCCGTATGTGTTTGGCGGGCTGAAGATCACCGGGCTGCAGCGCTATCCGGCCAGCATCGCCCTGCGCCTGGCGCCGATGCGGCCGGGCCAGCCCTATTCGCAGTCCGCACTGCTCGACTACCAGGCCGCGCTGCAGAACAGCCCGTATTTCCGCAACGCCCTGGTCGACGCCGATCTGCGCCGGGCGCAGGGCGATGTGGTGCCGGTGGACGTGCAGGTGAGCGAAAACCCGTCGCAGAAGCTCGGCTTCGGCGTGGGGGTGAGCAGCGACACCGGCCAGCGGGTGCAGGCCGACTGGCGCGACCTGAACTTTCTTGGCCGCGCCTGGCGCTTGTCGAGCAGCGTCAAGCTGCAGACCCGTGAGCAAAGCGGCAACGTGCAGCTGGCGTTTCCGCGCACCGCGCAGGGATTCGACGACAGCATCGGCCTGTCGCAGGACCGCACCGACATCTCCGGCCTGGTCACGCGCAACACCAGCCTCACCGCGCAGCGCGCCCGCACCCGTGGCAACATCGACACCGTGCTGGCGCTGCAGTATCAGGCCGAGAGCCTGGTGCCGCAGGGTGCGGCGGCGAGCGAGGTGCATGCGCTCAGCCTGAACACCAGCTGGACCCGGCGCGATGTCAACAGCGTGCTCTACCCCAGCCGTGGCACGCTGATCAACCTGCAACTCGGCGGCGCCAGCCGGGCGCTGCTGTCCAGCGCCAACTTCATCCGGCTGTATGCCCGTGGCCTGGGGTATGTGCCGCTCGACCGCAGCAACCAGCTGATCTTCCGTGCCGAGGCCGGGGCGGTGCTGGCCAATGGCGCCAGCGGCATTCCGCAGAACTTTCTGTTCCGCGCTGGCGGGGCGAACTCGGTGCGCGGCTACGCCTACCAAAGCCTCGGACTGCAGCAGGGCGGAGCGATCGTCGGCGGGCGCTATCTGTTCACCGCCAGCGCCGAGTATGACCACTGGTTCACCCGGCAGTGGGGCGGCGCGGTGTTCTATGACGCGGGCAACGCCGCGGACACCTGGAGCGCGCTCAAGCCGGTGCGCGGCTACGGCGTCGGGGTGCGCTGGCGCAGCCCGGTCGGTCTGGTGTCGATCGACCTGGCGTACGGCCAGGCGGTGCACGCCTACCGGCTGGACTTCAACGCGGGGCTGTCGTTCTGATGGAGCCGCGCATGTCGGATCAACGCGACACCCCCTCGCAACCTCCTCCGCACGGCGGGGGCGGAGATGCTGCCC
>JAGDVQ010000110.1 GCA_023255715.1 Thiomonas sp. | reverse complement strand
TTGGCGGTCGGGCCGGTGGGGATGTCGATCACCACATGGGTGGACCCGGCGGCGAGCTTTTTCGACAGCACCGAGGCGACCAGCTGGCCTTCGCTGTCCAGGTCGAGCGTGCGCTCGACGCGGATGAGCAGATCGTCTGCCGGGCTCATGTTCATCGCCCCGCCCCAGGCCATGCAGCCGCCCTCGGCGTCGACCACGCGACGCATCTCGTCCAGGCCGAGATCGACCCGGGTCATGGTCTCCACCGTGTCGGCAGTGCCCGCAGGCGAGGTGATCGCGCGCGAACTGGTCTTGGGCATGACCAGCCCCAGACTGGCGACGATGGGCACGACGATCGGCGTGGTGCGGTTTCCCGGCAGGCCGCCGATGCAGTGCTTGTCCACCACCACCGGGTGCGACCAGCTCATGCGCCGCCCGCTTTGCACCATCGCGCGGGTCAACGCGGTGACCTCGGCCGCGTTCATCCGCCCGCCGGCGCAGGCCACCAGAAAGGCGCTGATCTCCACATTCGACAGCCGCCCGGCGACCACGTCGGCAATGATGGCGTCGAGCTGGCTTTCGCTCAGGTGCTGGCCGTAGATCTTCGCCCGCACATGGCTCATGCTGTCGCTGGGCGGGGCGTAACGGAAGCGCAGCCGCTCGCCCTCTGCCGGGTTCAGGCGCCGCCAGGCCGATTCCGACAGCCCCGCTTCGTCGGGCCCGAGCAGCTCACCGGTCACCAGGATGTTGAGCGTGGCGATGATGCTGCGCTGCGGGGCGATGACCTCGACCCGCGCATGCGCCTCGAAGCCCTCGGCCCGGCACACTGGGGAGTCGGCGCGCAGCACCACCACCGGCTCGTGGTGGGTGTCGATCCCCAGTCGCACCGGGCGCAGCGCAGCGGCATCCGATCGGTCTGGAGTTTGCGCGGCTTCCTGCATGGCAGATCGGGGAATGTGCGTTGTGGTTGTTGCGACCGCCGCAGAAAGACCCGCAGCCAGCCGTTTCAACGCAGGCTAGTGCGCCAGGGCGCCGCAGGCAAGCCCCGGCAAACCCCGGTGCAAGATTTGTCGGGCGGGGATGATCTGCGTCAAGCCAGCGGCTGACGCAGATCGGTGATGGTGCGCGCGTCTGGCGGCCAGGACTCGACCGGATGCCAGCTCACCTCGGCGCGCAGCTTGGTCAGGTCGCGCACAGTCTGCTGCACTGCCTGCGCCAGCTCGGCCGAGACGTCTTGCGAGGCGCAGAGCAGTTCCATGTGATCTTCACCATTGCGCTGGGACACCTGCAGCCGCGCGCGCTGCAGTTGCGGGTGGCGGCGCAGGATGTCATGCACCTGCTGCGGGTGGACGAACAGCCCGCGTACCTTGGTCGCCTGATCCGCGCGCCCCAGCCAGCCGCGAATGCGCACCTGAGTACGACCGCAGGGCGAGGGCGTATGGCGCGACACGGGGATGATGGCCGACAGGTCGCCGGTGCCAAAGCGCATCAAAGGGTAGTCGGGGTTGAGCACGGTCACCACCACTTCGCCGATCTCGCCATCGGGCACGGGCTGATCGTCCGGTCCGACGATGTCGACCCGCACCGACTCGTCGACAAACAGACCGTCACGTGCACGGGTTTCATAGGCAATCAGGCCGACATCTGCCGAGGCATAGCACTGCAGCGCGCTGATGCCCAGCGCGTCCAGCCGCGCCAGCAGGTCCTTGCCGAGTGCCTCGCCCGAGACCAGCGCCTTGCGAAGCTGCGGCAACTCCACCCCCAGCGACTGTGCGCGCTCGATCAAAATGCCGAGAAACGAAGGCGTGCCGGCATAGCAATGCGCGCCAAGGTCGGCCAAGGCCTGGACCTGCAGCTCGGTCTGCCCCACGCCGGCGGGAAACACGGCGCAACCGAGACGGTGCGCGGCGCCTTCAAGCATCGCCCCCGCTGGGGTGAAGTGGTACGCGAAGCTGTTGTGCAGCAACTCGCCAGGGCGCAAACCCGCAGCATGCAGCGCGCGCGCCATGCGCCAGTAGTCCACGTCATGCCCCTGCGGTTCGTAGATCGGCCCAGGTGAGCTGAAGACCCGCGCTGCGGTTCTGATGTGCGGCGCACGCGTCGTCCATCCAATGGTGGCATAACCACCGAACACATCGTCGCCGCGCGCGCGGCTTGCACGCTGCAGTTCGAGCAGTTCGCCCTTGCGCAACACAGGAATGCGCACCAGCGCTGCCGGGTCGGTGAGTTCGCGCGGATCGATACCGCGCAGACGCTGCGCCCATGCAGGGGAATGCGCCTTCGCGTACGCGGCAACGTCGCGCAGCGACTCCCAGAATGCGGCCTCGCGTTGCTCCGGGGGGCGCGTTTCGAGCGCATCAAACGGCGTGTCGTCGGGCAGGGCGGTCATGGTGGAGTCGGAGTAAAGAAAACACGGCGCGGTTCAGCTGAGCCAACGTTTGCGACGGCGATAGCTGCGCACGTCGCGGAAAGATTTCTGCCCGCGATCGGCCAGACCGAGATAGAACTCGCGCACGTCGTCGTTTGCAGCAAGATGACTGGCTGTACCGTCGAGCACCACGCGGCCGTTCTCGAGGATGTAGCCATGATCGGCGTAGCGCAACGCCATCGCGGTGTTCTGCTCGGCGAGCAGGAAAGTAGTGCCCTCGCGTTGGTTGAGCTCGCGCACGATGGAAAACACCTCGTCGACCACCTGCGGCGCCAGCCCCATCGAGGGCTCGTCGAGCAGGATGAGCCGAGGATCGGCCATCAGCGCCCGGCCGATCGCGCACATCTGCTGCTCGCCGCCCGAGGTATAGGCCGCCTGGCTGCGGCGCCTCTCCTTCAGGCGCGGGAAGTAGGTGTAAACCTTGTCGAGCGCGTCGCGCACCGCCGCCTTGCCATCCCGACGGCTGTAAGCCCCGGCGAGCAGGTTGTCCTCGATGCTCAAGTGAGCAAAGCAGTGGCGCCCCTCCATCACCTGGACCACTCCCTGACGCACCAGGGACGGAGCGTCCAGCCGGTCGATACGATGGCCCTGGTAGTGAATGCTGCCCTTGGTGACCTCGCCACGCTCGGCACGCAGCAGGCAGGACACCGCGCGCAGCGTCGTGGTCTTGCCCGCGCCGTTTCCGCCCAGAAGCGCGACGATGCGCCCCTTGTCCACATGGATGGACACGCCCTTGAGCACGAGGATGACATGGTTGTAGATCACCTCGATGCCCTGCACGTCGAGCAAGGGCGAGGCGGACTGCGCGGTAGACAGGGCGTTCATGGTCGGTCGAATCGGGAAAGCGGGATGGGGCCGATCCGCATCTGCGCCGACCGGCCCGGGTGGATCAGGAGCCCGAGGTCATTTCCTTCGCGCAGTCTCGCGCGGGAATGTTGTGCTCCTTGGCGTATTTGGTCGCCGCGTCGCGCACCATTGGCTTGATGATCTGCATGTCGGCCTCGTACCAAATGTCTTGCATCACCCATTTGCTGCCATCCCAGGTCTGCAGTCGCGCCCAGCTCGATCCCATGTGATCTTCGCAGGTGGTGCGCAATGGACGCAGCTGACCCTCGATGCCCAGCCGCTTGAGCGCAGCGTCATTGAGGTTCAGGTTCTCCAGCCCCCAGCGCACCTGCTCGCCGGTCATCGGCTTTTTGCCATATTGCTCCTGTGCCCGACGCACGCCCTCGACCGCGAGCATCGCCGAATACAGGCCGCGGTTGTAGAGCACCTGGCCCACCAGTTCGCGTGCACCGGTGCCCTGATTCCTGTCGTAGACGTATTTCAGAATGTCCTGCTGCACCTTGCCGATGCCCGCGCCGTACTGCATCGCCAGCGCGTTGTAGCCCTTGGCTGCCGTGCCCACGTCCTTGACATCCGGCTCGGCGCCCGACCACCACACCCCATACATGCGATCCAGCGGATATGCAGTTGCCACTGCTTCCTTCAGCGCGGTGGCGTTCATCACGCCCCAGCCCCACAGCAAGACATAGTCAGGGCGTTCGCGCCGCACCTGCAGCCAGGTGGCCTTCTGCTCCACACCGGGATGCGTGACCGGCAGCTTGACGAACTTGAAGCCGTGCAGCTTGGCACGCATCTCCAGCATCGCGATCGGCTCCTTGCCATATGGCGAGTCGTGATAGACCAGCGCGATGGTCTTGCCCTTGAGCTTGTCGGCGCCACCCTCGCGCTTGATGATGGTCTGCATGATGATGTCGGCCGCAGTCCAGTAGGTGCCGAGCATCGGGAAGTTCCACTTGAACACCGCGCCATCTGCCGACTCCGAACGACCGTAGCCCGCTGTGATCAGCGGGATCTTGTCCTTCGGCGCCTTTTCCGTCAGCGCGAAGGTCACGCCAGTGGACAGCGGCTGCACCACGGTCGCGCCCGTGGGACCCTTGCCCTTGAGACGCTCGTAGCACTCCACGCCACGGTCGGTGGCATAGGCGGTCTCGCACTCCTCCCAAGTCAGCTTCACGCCGCCCACACCGCCGTCGCGCGCGTTGATCATCTTCAGGTAGTCGACATAGCCGTTGGCCCAGGGCACTCCGTTCGGCCCATAGGGCCCGGTGCGGTAGACGAGCACCGGGAAGAACTGTTCCTTGTCAGCCGCTTGCACGGCTGGTGCAGCGAGCGCGCCGACCAGCATCACCGCGACAGTCATGCCCAGCAGGGCGTTGCGCAGGTTCATCAGAGTCTCCTTCATCGTGGGTGTGAGATCAGACAGGGCGCGGCGGATGTGCCGCAGAAAACACTCAATGCGGGAACGGCCAAAGCCGCAGCTTGTTCTTCGCGGTCATCCACAACCGCGCCATGCCGTGCGGCTCTGCGATCAGAAACAGCACGATCAGCACGCCGAAGGTCATGAATTCCAGATGCGACACCAGACTGGTCGAGACCTGCAGCCCAAGCAGACCAGGCAGCCGGTTGAGAAAAATGGGGAGCAGCACGATGAACGCCGCGCCGAACAGACTGCCCATGACAGTGCCCAAGCCGCCGATGATGATCATGAACAGCAGCTTGAGCGACAGGTCGATGTTGAATGCCGCCGGTTCCCATGAACCCAGGTGCACGAAGGCCCACAGCGCCCCTGCGATGCCGGTGATGAAGCTGCTGACCGCAAACGCCGACAGCTTGGCCCGAACCGGCGAGATGCCGATCACGCTGGCGGCCACGTCCATGTCGCGCGTGGCCATCCACTCGCGCCCCTTGCGGCCGCGTACCAGGTTTTTCACCAGCAACGCGATGACGCACAGGATGGCAAGGCAGAACAGATACTTACGCACCGGGCTGTCGATCGCCAGGCCGAAGACCTGCAGCCGCGGGGCGGTGACCGAGCCCGAGGCCGCATCGTGGGTCAGCCAGGGCACGTGCGCGAACACCCAGTCTGCGAAAAATTGCGCGGCCAAAGTAGCCACAGCCAGATAAAGCCCGCGGATGCGCAGGCTTGGCAGGCCGAACACCAGACCCACCACTGCGGCGACCAACCCAGCAAGCAAAAGCGCCAGCAGCAGCGGCATCCCGGGCAGACGCGTCATCAGATTGAACGCCGCATACGCGCCGACGGCCATGAACGCACCGGTACCAAGCGAAATCTGCCCGCACCAGCCCACCAGCACGTTCAGCCCGAGCGCGGCCAGTGCCAGGATGAGAAAAGGCACCAGCAGCGCGCGCAGCAGGTAGTCCGAACCCGCAAGCGGCACGCCAACGAACGCCACGAGCAGCAGCGCGAGCATGAACCAGCGGTCCTGCCGGATCGGGAAGATTTGCGCGTCGCTGGCGTAGCTGGTTTTGAACTGCCCGTTTTCGCGGTAGAACATGGTGGCTCCCCGATTCAGACGCGGTCGATGATGCGCTCGCCGAACAGTCCCTGCGGGCGGATCAACAGCACGGCCAGCGCCAGCAGGTAGGCGAACCAGCTCTCGATGCCTCCGCCCAGCGTCGGGCCGAGATAGACCTCGGCGAGCTTTTCCCCCAGGCCGACGATCAGCCCGCCGAGGATCGCACCCGGCACCGAGGTCAGACCGCCGAGGATGACCACCGGCAGCCCCTTGAGCGCAATGAGCGACAGCGAGAACTGCACACCGAGCTTGGAACCCCAGATCATCCCGGTGACCAGTGCGACCAGTCCGGCGATTGACCAGACGATCACCCACATGCGTGACAGAGGGATGCCGATGGACTGCGCGGCCTGATGGTCGTCGGCCACGGCGCGCAGCGCGCGGCCGACGCTCGACTTCTGGAAAAACAGCGTGAGCAGGGCGACCAATGCGGCGGCCGAGGCAGCCGCGATCAGGTCTTCGTTGCTCACCAGGATGCCACCGGGAATCCACTGCTGCAGCACCAGTGTGGGTTGTTTTGGCAGACCCAGATCGATGGGATAGATGTCATCCCCCCAGACCATCTGCCCGAGCCCTTCGAGAAAATACGCCACACCAAGGGTGGCCATCAGCAGGGTGACGCCCTCCTGGTTCACCAGGTGACGCAGCACCAGGCGCTCGACCGCCCAGGCCAGCACCACCATGATGGCCATCGCCAGCAGGAAGGCCAAGGGCCAGGGCATGTGCTCCTGCAGCCGTGCCATTGCGAGCGCGGCAAACAGCACCATGGCGCCCTGCGCAAAATTGAATACGCCTGAGGCCTTGTAGATCAGCACGAAACCCAGCGCAATCAAGGCATACAGCACGCCGGACATCAGCCCGGCAATCACGGTCTCGAGGAAGAATCCCATGGTGTCTCACCCCTGCTGGGTTGTGGTGCCGAGGTAGGCGCGAATCACCTCGGGGTTGGCCCGCACCGCGTCGGGCGTGTCGTCGGCAATCTGGCGGCCATAATCGAGAACGACCACGCGGTCCGACAGATCCATCACCACGCCCATATCGTGTTCGATCAGCACGATGGTGGTGCCGAATTCCTCGCGTGCCTCGAGGATGAAACGGCTCATGTCTTCCTTTTCCTCGAGGTTCATCCCGGCCATTGGCTCGTCGAGCAGCAGCAGCTTGGGCTCCATGGCCAACGCGCGGCCGAGATCGACCCGTTTTTGCAGCCCGTAGGGCAGCCGCCCCACCGGCACCTTGCGCCAGGCCTGGATTTCGAGGAAGTCGATGATGCGTTCGACCACCAGACGGTGCGCGATCTCCTCGCGCAACGCCGGGCCGATGCGAAGCGCCTGCGCGAGCAGGCCACAGCGCATGTGCAGATTGCGCCCAGCCATGATGTTGTCGAGCACGCTCATGCCGGAGAACAGCGCCAGGTTCTGGAAGGTGCGGGCGATGCCCAGACGCGCTGCCAGAGCCGGGCGCATTTGCCCCAGCACATCTCCGTTGAACGCAATGTGCCCCTGCTGCGGCTGGTACACGCCGTTGATCACATTGAGCAGCGAGCTCTTGCCCGCGCCGTTCGGGCCGATGATCGCGCGGATCTCGCCGGGCTGGACATCGAAGCGCACAGCCTGCAGCGCCTTGATGCCGCCAAAGCGCAGGTGGATGTCTTCAAGCCGCAGCAGCGGTGCGTCTTGCGTCTTCGCCGCCACGCGCATAGCGACGCTCGGATCGGTGAGAACTTCGCACAATGCGGCCATGCGCCTCTCCGTCTCAGGCTGCCTGGCGCAGCGCGGCATGCAGCCGTGCTGCGCGCAGCTGCAGATCGGCCTGCACCGCGCCGGTTCGACCATCGTCGAAACGCACCTGCACGCGCAGCAGGTGATGGGTCTGCGCCGGGTCGTACAGTGCCGCAATCAGGCTGGCATATTTCTCGGCAACGAAGCGCCGGCGCACCTTGCGGGTCCGGGTGAGCTCGTCATCATCCGGGTCGAGCTCCTTGTGCAGCACGGCAAAGCGGTGGATCTGCAAAGGCGCAGTGTGCGCATCCGTTGCGAGATCGGCGTTGACCTTGTCCACGCAGTCGGCGACCAGATCGATGACCTGGGGCTTGCTGGCGAGATCGGCATACCCGGTGTAAGGCAGGCCGCGCTTTTCCGCCCAGCTGCCGACGGCGGGAAAGTCGATGTTGATCATCGCCACCACATGGTCGCGCCCCGCGCCGAAGGCCACGGCCTCCTTGATCGCCGGGAAGAACTTGAGCTTGTTCTCGATCAGCTTGGGCGCAAACAGCGCACCGCCGGCCAGCGCCGAAACGTCTTTGGCACGATCGATGATGCGAAGCTGCCCGTCAGGTTCCAGCCAGCCGGCGTCGCCGGTGTGATACCAGCCCTGCGCATCGAGCACCTCGGCGGTTGCCTCGGGGTTCTTGTAGTAGCCGCGCAGCAGCCCTGCGCTGCGCAACAGGATTTCTCCATGCTCGGCCACACGCAGTTCCACCCCGGGTGCCGGCAGCCCCACGCTGTCGCTGCGCACGCCGTCGTCGGGCTGCATGCAGACGAACACCGCCGTCTCGGTCGAACCGTAGAGCTGCTTGAGGTTGATGCCGATGCCGCGGAAGAAAAGAAACAGTTCGGGGCCGATGGCCTCGCCCGCGGTATAGGCAACGCGGACGCGGCTCATGCCCAGCACATTGCGCAGCGGCGCCAGCATCAGCCATTCGGCCAGAGGCAGCAGCAGCCGGTCGATTGTGCGTGGCCGCTGATGTGCGTCCCGAGCGGCCTGTACCCGCTGACCCAGCGCCACGCAGGCATCGAACAGACGGCGCTTGGGCGCAGCCGCATCGTCCATGCGCACATGCACATCGGTCAGCAGCGCTTCGAACACCCGGGGCGGGGCGAAGTAGTAGGTTGGCCCGATTTCGTGCAGATCGATTGCCACGGTGGCCTGCGACTCCGGGCAGTTCACCGTATAGCCGCACACCAGATGCTGCGCGTAGGAAAAGATGTTCTGCCCGATCCACGCTGGGGGCAGATAAGCCAACACCTCCTCGAACGGCCCGAGATGGTCGAACTCAGCGCCGGAGCGGGCGCGATCGATCAGGCTGGCATGGGTATGCACCACACCCTTGGGATGCCCGGTGGTGCCCGAGGTGAAGAACAGCGCAGCCACGTCGTCCGCACGCACGTGGGCCACCGCGGCATCGAACCCGCCCGGATGTTCCGCCCACCAGGCCTGCCCTGCTGCCTCGACCTCATCCAGATCCATCAAACAGTCGGCCTTGACCTTGCGCAGCCCGCGCGGGTCGTGAAAGAGGATGTGACGCAACAGGGGCAGCTGGTCGCGAAGATCGAGCAGCTTGTCGACCTGTTCCTCGTCTTCGACCACCGCAACCTTCACTTCGGCCAGCTGCAATGGATAGACAAGCTCGGCAGCGACCGCGTCCTGATACAGCGGCGCGGGTATCGCACCCAGGCACTGCGCTGCCAGCATGACGGCATAAAGCCGCGGACGGTTCTCACCCAGGATGACGATGTGGTCACCGCGCGTCACGCCCAACGCGGCAAGCCCCCCGGCCAAGCGCTGCACCCAGTCCAAGGCCTGAGACCAGGTGATTTCCTGCCAGATGCCGAGGTCCTTCTCCCGCCAGGCAATACCCTGCGGCCTGTTCCGCGCCTGACCGCGCAGCAGACCGGGAAAGGTCGTGCGCGCAGCATCCACAGCGTCCATGTCTCCTCCTGCGGCCAGTGGCTCCGGCCTTCTTCCATGCCCGGGATGTCCCGGTTGGATTTACATTTTGAAACGCAGTGTAGGTGCAAACTTGCTGCATATTTGTCTCCAGGATGACAATTGGCGCTCAACATGCCTAGGGATTTCACCGACTGGGAACGGTCCTGCGCCTGGCTGCGCGGCCTCACCGAGCATGAACGCGAACGGGTGATGGACGACCTGCAAGTTCAGGACGTGGCGCCTGGCGATATGGTGTGCAGACGCGGCGCGCGGGCGCGGCACTGGGTCGGCGTGCTCGACGGTCTGGTCAAGATCGCCTCCGTGTCGATCAGCGGCAAATCGCTCACTTACACCGGCGTCGCGCCTGGTGGCTGGTTCGGCGAGGGCACGCTGCTCAAGCACGAGCATTGGCGCTACGACGTCATCGTGCTGCGCAAGGGGCGCATCGGCCTGCTACCCGCCGAAACTTTTTTCTGGTTGCTCGACCGCAGCCTGGAATTCAACCGCATCATCGTCAACCAGCTCAACGAGCGTCTGGGCCAGTTCATCGGTCAGTTGCAGATCGATCGTCTCTCCAGTGCGGACGAGCGCGTGGCGCACACGGTTGCCGCGATGTTCCATCCGGTGCTCTACCCCGGCGTGGATCGCAGATTGCGCATTTCCCAGGAGGAGCTGGGCTACCTCTGCGGGCTGTCGCGCCAGCGGGTCAACCGCGCGCTGCGCCACCTTGGCGGCCTCGGCCTGCTGCAGCTGCGCTACGGAGGCATCGAGGTACCCGACCTCGATGCACTGAGGCAGTACGAGTCCTCTGCAGAGATCACCGAACAAAAAGTGGCAGGGTAAAAAGACCGGCAATGCGGCGTACCCAGTTGGCCCAGGCGCATGGCACGCAGATCTACAGCCGCCTGCTTCGTCTCGGCGCTTCAAACCGTGGAGCCCGGAGTCCGCAGAGATTTTCAGGTGTCCGACGCGCGACCGGGTCTGCTAGCCGAAGTTCAGCGCAGCAATCCGCACCACGATCTTGCCCATCGCCTCGCGCTGGCTGAGCCTGTGCAGCGCATCTGCAGCCTGGTCCAGCCCGATCTGCTCGGTGATTTCGGGGCGGATCTGGCCGAAGGCAAACCACTTGAGCAACTGCTGGATATTGGCGGCATGCTGCTTCGGGTCGCGCTGCACCGCCTCGCCCCAGTACACGCCCAGAATCTGGCGTTCCTTCAGAAGCGCCAGGTTGAGCGGGATGCGCGGAATGTCGCCCGCAGCAAACCCCACCACCAGATGACGGCCACGCCAGGCCGTGGCGCGCAGCGCCGCTTCGGCATGGGTGCCGCCGACGGGGTCGAGCACGACATGGACCCCGTGGCCGTCGGTCAGCGCCAGCAGCCCCTGGCGCAGGTCGTCACGGCAGTAGTCCAGCAGCGCATCGGCGCCATGCTGCTGCGCCAGGCGCAGCTTGGCGGGGCTGGAGGCGGCGGCGATCACGCGTGCGCCCATGGCCTTGGCGATGTCCACCGCGGCAAGGCCCACGCCGCCCCCAGCGCCGAGCACCGCCACCGTCTCGCCGGGCTGCAGCCGCGCAACGTCATGCAGCGCATGCATGCAGGTGCCGTAGGTCAGCAGGAAGGATGCGCCCTGTTCGAACGTCATGCCCTCGGGCAAGGGCATGACGCGGCGCGCATCCACTGCGCAGCGTTCGGCCAGCCCGCCATGACCAGCAAAGGCGATGACGGCGTCGCCCGGCTTGTACGCCGTCACCCCGGCGCCCACTTGCTGCACGACGCCCGAGAATTCGGCACCGGGCGCAAACGGCAGCGCGGGTTTGGCCTGGTACAGACCCTGGACGATGAGCGCATCGGGGAAATTCAGCGCGCAGGCCTGCACCGCGATGACGACCTCGCCGGGGGCCGGTGCCGGGTCGGGTGCGTCGCGCAGCTCAAGGGCGTCGATCGGGCCAAAGCGGGTGCAGAGCAGAGCTTTCATGGGGTGTCCTTCGACGAACCGGTTTCCGGCGGGGCCGACGGCGGCTCGATCGGCGTGGGGTTGCGGCCCAGCAGCATGTCCTGGCAGCGCAGTTCCACGGCCTGCAGGATTTTGCGATGCGGCAGGATGTAGAACTGCCCTTGTTCCACCGCGGCGAAGGTGAGGCGGGCGATGTCGTCCGGTGTGAGCTTGCCCGATTGCACCGCCTGCGCCATGCGGCGCGCATACGCCGCCGATTGCGGCGACAGCGCAGGCTCGGTGCCGAACCGTGGCGGCCGGTGGCGCGCGCTCTGGTGAATGCCGGTGGGCACCCAGGCCGGGCACAGCACCGAGATGCCCACCGGCGCGCGCTGCGCGCTCAGCTCGGCGTACAGCGTCTCGGACAAGGTCACCACGCCGTGCTTGCTGACGTTGTACGCCGCCATGCCCGGGCTGGACACCAGACCTGCTGCGGACGCGGTGTTCACCACATGGCTGGGCTCGGTTTGCTGTTGCATGCGTGGCACGAAATGGCGGATGCCGTGCACCACGCTCATCAGGTTCACCCCCAGCACCCAGTCCCAGTCGGCTGCGGTGTGCTCGGTGGTGAGGCGGCTGTAGCCCACGCCCGCGTTGTTGCACAGCAAGTGCACCGCGCCAAAGCGGGAAAAGCTGGTGTCGGCCAGCGCGGCGATGTCGGCCTCGCGGCTGACATCGGCGGGATGCAGCACGAGCGCGTCCGGGCCGAGGCCGAGGTCGGCTGCGGCCTGCTGCAAGCGGTCGGCGTCGAGGTCGCTGAGCACCATCTTCATGCCGCGCGCGGCGGCCTGCCGCGCCAGCGCCAGTCCGATGCCACCGGCAGCACCCGTGATGACCGCAACCTTGCCCTGGAAATATCGCATCGCGTGTCCTTTCGCGGGCCGCTTACGCCGCTGCGTGCAGTGCCCCCGCATCCGCCACCTGCTGCAAATGGGCGTCGCTGTCGCCCAGCCACAGTTCGATGACCGTCAGGCGCTTGAACCAATGGCTGACCTGCATCGCGTCGGTCATGCCCATGCCGCCGTGCAGTTGCACGGCTTGCTGTGAAATGAAGCGGCAGGCCTGGCCCACGCGCGCCTTGCAGGCAGCCAGCAGCGGCATGCGCTGCGGGTCGTCGCGCGCGGTGCAGACGTTGGCGGCAAGCAGTGCCATCGAGCGCGCCTGCTCCAGTTCCATCCCCATGTCCGCCACGCGGTGCTGCAGCACTTGGAAGCGGCCGATGGGCTGGCCGAATTGCTGCCGGGTTTTGAGATAGGCCACGGTGGCGTCCAGCGTGGCCTGCTGCAGACCGACGGCCTCCATGCACAGCGCGGCCAGCCACAGCGCGCGCAGGTCCTCGGCAAGCGCCGGACCCTGGCCTGGAAGGTCGATGCGCGCGGGGGCGGCAAGCGCCACCCCCTCGAGCTGGACATCGGCAGCACGCTGGCCATCGAACAGGGTGTAGCCGCGCAGACCGAGCCCGGGGGTGCCGGCGGGAACGGCGAACCAGGCCAGGCGATCCTGCGGTGTCTGCGCCGAGACGAGCAGCACATCGGCGAACTGCGCCTGCAGCGCCAGCGCCTTGATGCCGTGGAGGCGCCAGCCGTCTGCAGTGCGCTCTGCTCGGGTCTGCGGCTGCGTCATGGCAAAGCCGGCGTCGGGCTCGAACACCGCGGCCGTGGCGATGCTGCGGCCCTCGGCAAGACGGGCCAGCCAGGTTTGCGCCTCGACGCTGTGCGAGCAGCCAGCCAGCAGCTGCGTGGCAAGCAGCGCACTGGCGCACACGGGTTCGAGCGGGAGGGCCGGCGCCAGGGTCTGCAGCGCATGCAGGCCATCCTGCACGCTGGCGCCCAGGCCGCCCTGCGCCTGCGGCACCAGCAGCGCGGGAATGCCGATCTGCGTCAGGATGGCCCAGACCTCGGCGCTGAAACCCCCTGCGGCCGCCACGGCGCGGCGGCGCTCGAACCCGTCATCGCGCTGCATGAAACGCTGCAAGGCGTCGGCCAGTTGGGTTTGCTCCTCGCTGGGCTGCCACTGCATGGCGTTCTCCTCACAGTCCGAGCGCGCGCGCCAGGATGTTTCTCTGAATCTCGTTGCTGCCGCCATAGATCGACAGCTTGCGCCAGTTGGCGTATTGCGTGGCGAGTTGCGCGTCAGACCGGGTGTCGACGTCCAAGGCGCCGTCCGTCTCGTCCAGGCCGAAGGGCAGTGCGCGCGGGCCGGCGGCGTGCATGAGCAACTCGGCAATGCGCTGCTGCAGTTCGCTGCCCAGTATTTTGAGCATCGAGCTTTCCGGCCCGGGCGGGCCGTCGCGTTGCAGCAGCCGCAGCTGCGTGATCTCCAGCGCCAGAAGGTCGATTTCGAGTTGCGCCACGCGGGTGCGAAACAGCAGGTTGTCGCGCAACGTGCTGCCATCCCTGTTGGTGCGCTGCGCCAGGGCCTGCAACCGCGCCAGCTCGCGCTTGGCGATGCCGACCCCGGCGATGTTGGCGCGCTCGTGGCCGAGCAGATATTTGGCGATGGTCCAGCCCTGGTTCTCTTCGCCCACGCGGTTGGCGACGGGCACGCGCACCGCGTCGAGCCAGACCTCGTTGACCTCGTGCTCGCCGTCGAGGGTGATGATGGGGCGTACCGTCACACCGGGGGCGTGCAGGTCGATGAGCAGGAACGAGATACCCTGCTGCGGCTTGGCCGCAGGGTCGGTGCGCGCCAGGCAGAACATCCGGTCGGCGTACTGCGCCAGCGTGGTCCAGGTCTTCTGGCCGGTGATCACATAATCGTCGCCGTCGCGCACCGCGCGGGTCTTGAGCGAGGCCAGATCCGAGCCCGCGCCCGGCTCGGAGTAACCCTGGCACCACCAGACATCGCCGCTGATGATGCCGGGCAGCAACGCATCGCGCTGTGCCGACGTGCCGAAGGCCATCAGCACGGGGCCAAGCATCTTGAGCCCGAACGGCTGCTGCCGCGGCGCCCCGGCCAGGGCGCATTCCTCGTCGAAAATGGCCTGCTGCACCGTGTTCCATCCGGTGCCGCCGTGCTCCTTCGGCCAGTTCGGCGCGCCCCAGCCCTGCGCGTGGAGAATGCGCTGCCAGCGGACAAAATCCTCCTTGCCCAGACGCAGGCCCAGCAACACCTTGCGGCGGATGTCGGCCGGAAGTTGGCCGCGCACGACGTCGCGCACGTCCCGGCGAAAGGCGGCGTATTCGGGGGTGAGATCGAGAGTGCGTTGCATGGAGTCGCTTTCCCCTGCGGGTTGCCCGGTTGCCGATGTGTCGCCCTTGAGACACTGCACATGCGATCGTGCCGAAAAAAGGCAGTACGGGAGTTGAAAATTTGATCCCAGTCGATTCGCGGACAAAACCGCATTGCGGAACATGGTTCCATTGAATAGGGTTGCGATTGTTTGCCCGGCCTGATCGCATGTCAAGGCCGGGCGTTTGGGGCTCCACGCGCCCACCCCCCTCGCCGAAGGAGCGACCGAATGCATCTGCGCCGCACCCGACCAACCCGATCGCAGCAGGCCGCGCCCACCGAAGCTGCGGCACCGCGCGACGACGATCGCCAGTTCGTCACGGCGCTGGCGCGCGGGCTCGAGGTGCTGTCGTGCTTTCGCGCCCGCGACAAGGCGCTGGGCAATCTGGACATCGCGCAGCGCTGCAAGCTGCCCAAGTCCACCGTGTCGCGGCTGACCTACACACTCACGCAGCTGGGCTATCTCACGCTCGACGAGGCCAGCGGCAAGTACCGCCTCGGCACGGCCACGCTGTCGCTCGGCAGCACGGCGCTTGCGCGCATGGACATCCGGCAGATGGCCCGGCCGCTGATGCAGGAACTGGCCGATGCCTCCAAGGCCATGGTGTCGCTGGGCACGCGCGACCGGCTGTCGATGATCTATGTGGAGAACTGCCGCAGCACCTCGGCGCTGACCCTGAGCCTGGACGTGGGCTCGCGCATTCCCATCGCCACCACGGCAATGGGGCGCGCCTACCTGGCCGTGGCCAGCGAGCGCGAACGCGCCGCGATTTTCGATGATCTGGCCGCGCTCGACGAACTGGCGTGGCCCGCGCTCAAGCGCGGCATCGACAAGGCGCTCGGCGAGGTGGCTACCCTCGGGGTGGCCTGTTCGTTCGGCGACTGGCAGCCCGATGTCAACGCCATTGCCGTGGGATTCGACCCGGGCGGCGGCATGCCGCTGATGGCGATCAACTGTGGCGGCCCGGCTTTCCAGCTCGCGCCCGAGTTTCTGCTCGGCGAGGTCCGCCCCAGACTGCTCGATCTGGTACGCCGGCTCGAAGAAATGGTCGCGCGCTGAGCCGCGGCCGCGGCTTTACATCCCGCGTGCGGCGGGCTAGGATCAAACATATTCAAAACAAAGTTCTGCATTGCGGAACAATAGATGGGATCAGACGGGCCGCGTGCGCGACAAGACCCGCGCCGCGTTCCGCTCCATCCAGGAGACAGCATGAGCCGTGTCATCGCCGCGCGCCTGGGCGACATCGCCGTTCTCACCCTCGACAACCCGCCGGTCAACGGCTTTGGCTGGGCGCAGCGCCGCCTGCTGGTCGAGGCCATCGATGCCGCTGCGGCCGACCCGAGCGTGGTCGGCATCGTGGTCACCGGCGCCGGGGCGCTGTTTTCGGGCGGCGCCGACATCCGCGAATTCGGCAGGCCCGATGCGATGGCGTCGCCGCATCTGCTCGACGTGATTGCGGTGGCCGAAGGCTGCGCCAAACCCGTGGTCGCCGCGATCAACGGCACCTGCATGGGGGGCGCGCTGGAGTTTGCGCTCGGCTGCCATGGCCGCGTGGCCCTGGGCTCGGCACGGGTGGCGCTGCC
>JAGDVQ010000144.1 GCA_023255715.1 Thiomonas sp. | reverse complement strand
GCTCTGGCGCTGTTGCTCAGTTTACAAAGTGCAACGAATTTCCGCCATTCCGAGACTCGATGGCTGCTGGTTATGCGCTGGGCTGTACTTTGCTCGAGCCCGGGAAGCCAGCGCACCTGCGCGTGTGCTCAACTCCGGGCGATTTCGGCGAACGCGCCGTCGGCGGCATGCAGCGTGGCGTCGATCACCGCGTCGTCATGCGCCGCGGAGACGAAACCCGCCTCGTACATGCTCGGCGCCAGGTACACGCCGCGGTCGAGCATGGCGTGGAAAAAGCGCTTGAAAATGTCCACATCGGCCCGCGCCATGTCGGGGTAGTTGCGCGGCAACTCGGCGGCGAAATAGAAGCCGAACATGCCGCCCTCGCTGTCGGTGCGGAAAGTCACGCCATGCCGGGCCGCCGCAGCGTCCAGGCCGCGCAGGAGCTTTTGCGTCGCAGCGCTCAGGCGGTCGAAGAACCCGGGCTGCTGGATCAGCCGCAGCTGCGCCATGCCGGCAGCCACCGCCACCGGGTTGCCCGACAGCGTGCCGGCCTGGTACACCGCGCCCAGCGGCGAGAGCTTGTGCATCACGTCGGCACGGCCGCCGAAGGCCGCCAGCGGCATGCCGCCGCCGATCACCTTGCCCATCACGACCAGGTCGGGGCGGATGCCATAGACCTGCTGCGCGCCGCCCAGCGCCACGCGAAAACCGGTCATCACCTCGTCCCACACCAGCAGCGCGCCATGTTCGGTGCACAGTTCGCGCAGCCGCTGGTGCCAGGCCGACGTGCCACGGATGAAGTTCATGTTGCCAGCGATCGGCTCGACCATCACGCAGGCGATCTCATGCCCGCGCGCGGCGAACAGTTCCTCGATCTGCGCGATGTTGTTGAACTCGAGCACCAGGGTGTGTTTGGCCAGATCGGCCGGCACGCCTGCCGAACTCGGGTTGCCGAAGGTCAGCAGCCCGCTGCCGGCCTTGACCAGCAGGCTGTCGGCATGGCCGTGGTAGCAGCCCTCGAACTTGACGATGGCATCTCGCCCGGTGAATCCGCGCGCCAGACGGATGGCGCTCATGCCGGCCTCGGTGCCGCTGGAGACCAGCCGCACCATCTCGGCGGCAGGCATCAGCCGGGTGATCGCCTCGGCCATGTCGATCTCGTCGGCGGTGGGTGCGCCGAAGCTCAGCGAGCGGGTGGCCGCGCGTTGCACCGCCTCGATGACTTCAGGATGGGCGTGCCCGGCGATCATCGGGCCCCAGGAGCCGATGTAGTCGATGTAGCGGGTGCCCTCCGCGTCGATCATGTACGGGCCTTCGGCGCGGTCGATGAAGCGCGGCACGCCGCCGACCTGACGGAAGGCGCGCACGGGAGAGTTGACCCCGCCGGGGATGGTGCGCTGGGCGCGGTCGAAGAGTTGCTGATTGGTGACGGACATGGTGAGTACGCTTTCAAACGGACATCGCCCCGGCGTGCAGGGCGATGGAGGATTTGCGGGGTGAATCTGGCGACAGATTCAGACAGACTTCATTGCAGAGTCGGGGTTCCCGGTTCGCCCGGAATCTCATCCTCGTCCTCGGCGGGTTGGGCCCAGAAAAAACGATCCGGGACGACCTGTCCCATGCCGGGGCGATAGCCGAAGTCCAGGCAGTGATCGAGATACTCGATGGCCTCGTGCACCGCCTGATCGAGCTTGGCGCCGTTGGCCAGAATGGCCGTGAGCACGGCAGACAGGGTATCTCCTGCGCCGGTGAAACCGGCCTCGAACAGCTCGAAGCTCTCGCGCAGCAGCACGCGGCGCGGGCTCATCAGCACATTCTCCACCTTGCCTTCGCCAGCGAGCATGCCGGTGACGAGCAGGTACTGCACCCCAAGTTGCTGCGCCTTGTGCATCAGCGCCTCCAGGGTGGGCGGGGTTTCACCGTCCCAATCGGGCAGCAGCAACTGCGTGAGTGCGCTCTGGTTGCCGGTCAGCACCCGGGTCTGCGGCAGGATGAGATCCTGCATGGCCTTGATGTAGTCATCGGCCTGCGCCTCGTCGAGCACATGGAAGTTGCTCGCGTAGGTGACCAGCGGCACCTGGCTGTAGTCGGCCAGCAGTTCGGCCACGGCATTGACCACGTCGACCGTGCCGAGAAAGCCCACCTTCCAGGCGGAGATCTCGACATCTTCCAGCACCGCACGGGCCTGCTCCACCACCGCATCGGCTTCGATCTCGATGGTGTCGAAAATTTCTGCGGTGTCTCGCACCCAAAGCGCTGTGGTGACCGGCAGGGGATGGCAGCCCACGGCGGCGCACGAGGCCAGATCGGCGGCCAGCCCGGCGCTGCCGCTGGGATCGGCCGCGTTGAAGTACATCACGGCCGGAGGGGATTCAGTGGATTCATTCATCATGCAGGCATGGTAGTGCGACTGCCGCATGGTGCAAGCGTCGCCAGTCAACGTGCGCTTGGGTCAAAATGCAACAGCGGCTCATAGAATCGTTGAATCTTCACTCTGACCCCGATACGCTGTGGACAAACAAGAACTTAACAGTTGGATGTGCCTGATTTGCGGCTTCATTTACTCCGAAGCCGAGGGCCATCCAGAAAGCGGTATCGCGCCGGGAACACGCTGGGCAGACGTCCCCATGAACTGGACTTGCCCGGAGTGCGGTGCGCGCAAAGAAGATTTCGAGATGGTGCCGGTTTGATCGGGAACGGCAAGTCACCACGTCAGTTTCAACGCGGGTTCATTTCTCCACCTTTCGCAAAGGATGTGCATGGTTGCGCCTACCAGCTCATTCAAAGTGTTGGTCATCGATGACAGCAACACCATCCGCCGCAGCGCCGAGATCTTTCTCAAGCAGGCGGGCTACGAGGTGCTGCTCGCCGAGGATGGCTTCGACGCCTTGTCCAAAGTCAACGATCACCATCCCGACCTGATTTTCTGCGACATCCTCATGCCCCGCCTCGATGGCTACCAGACCGTGGCGGTCATCCGTCGCAGCGGCAAGTTCGCGCCGATTCCCATCGTCATGCTCTCCAGCAAGGATGGCGTGTTCGACAAGGCGCGCGGCCGCATGGTGGGCGCGCAGGACTACCTGACCAAGCCCTTCACCAAAGACCAGTTGCTCGACGCAGTCAAGCGCCACCTGACCCCGGCGCTGACTGGCATCTGATTCATTCTCCACTCTGACTGCCATGCCAGTTCACAACATTCTCATCGTCGACGATTCCAAGACCGAGCTCTACTTCCTGTCCGACCTGCTCACCAGGCACGGCTACGCCGTGAACACGGCGGAAAACGGGGAACAGGCGCTGGCCATGCTGACGGCCACCAAGCCCGATCTCATCCTGATGGATGTGGTCATGCCCGGGCAGAACGGCTTTCAGCTCACGCGCCAGATCACCCGCGACCCCAACTACGCCGGCATTCCGGTCATCATGTGCACCAGCAAGAAGCTCGAAACCGACAAGGTCTGGGCCATGCGCCAGGGTGCATCCGACTACGTCATCAAGCCGGTCAACGCCACCGAACTGCTCGACAAGATTCGCGCCATCGCCTGACGCGGCGCGTGCCGACTTCACCCGCTGATTTCACCCCAGTCCACAGAGCCTCCCACCCAACCCAGTCATGTCCAGAGCCTCGCTTCGCGAATTCCAGACCCACCTTGCGCAACGCCTGAACGCGGCGCAAAGCGGGCAATCGCCGTCCCGCTGGCTGGCGGTGATGGCTGGCCCGATGCGCCTGCTGCTGCCTCTGGAATTCTCCGGGGAAATCTCCCCGATGCAGCACTGCGCACCGCTGCCGCATGCACGTCCCTGGTTTCTTGGGCTGGTGAGTCTGCGCGGACAGGTCTGCGGTGTGGTGCATCTGGGGCAATTCATTGAACAGGATGCCAGCAGCCATCCTCCCGCCCCGTCTGCACAGGCGCGCCTGATCCAGTTTGCCGCCGCGCTCGATCTGAACACTGCCCTGCTGGTCGACCAGTTGGTCGGTCTGCGCAACCCGGACCAGTTGCGGATCGACCGCAGCATCAGCAGCGATCTGACCCACACCTGGCTGGGTGCGGCATTCCGCGACGAGGATCAGAACCTCTGGCGCGAGGTGGACCTGCTGGCCCTGGCTGAAAACGAACAATTCCTGAACGTCGTCTGAGCACGCGCCACGCTCGCGGCCGACACCCTTTGCACTGCAGCATGTCCTGATCAACCTTCAGCACATCGGTTTTGTCTTCAACGCCTTTCACGTCTCACGGAGCGGTCATGTCCTTACTCTCGTCCCTGTTCGGAACGAAAAACAAAGAAACTCAAACCGATACCGAAATCGCGCCCACGGGGTATGGCCGGTCGGGACAGGAAACCCTGCAGATCGACTCGAGCATCAACGACCCGGCCGGCACGCTGAATCTGGCTCAGGGCAATCGGCCACTGATCCTGCGTCTGCCCATGATCGGCCGCATGCCGCTTGCGCAGCAGCAGCGTTTTTTCGGCATGATGCTCATCATTTCGCTGGTGCTGCTTGGCCTGACCCTCATCGTGGCCTTGCGCGGAACCTCCGACTCCGCCCGGCAACTTGAAGCCTCCGGTGCGGCGCTGACGCAGTCGCAGCGTCTGGCGCGCGCCATGAACGCGGCCTTGCTCGGCAACAAGGAGGCTTTCGCCACGGTTCGCTCCAGCGCCGACGCGCTCAAGGCCGACGTGAATGTGCTCCAGCAAACCACGCCGCCTTCTGGCGCACAGCCCCTGCTCGCGAAGATCGGCCCGGAGACGGACATCACCCTCAAGAATGCGGAACTGCTGCTCAAGCAGGAAACCGTGCTGACCACCACGGCGCAGCAACTCACCGACATCAACCGCCAGACCGACGCCCTGCTCGACAGCGCGCAAACCCTCACCTCGCTGCTGCTGCAGCAAAAGGCCTCGCCCGGCAACATCAACGCGGCCAGCCAGCTCACCATGCTGACGCAGCGCATCGACAAGTCGGCCAACGCCTTCCTGTCGTTCCAGGGCGTGCGCCCCGAGGCGGTGTTCGCCCTGGGCAAGGATCTGAGCACCTTCAACGACCTGAGCAAGGGGCTGCTGGATGGCAACGCCGATCTTCAGCTCACCGCCCTGTCCGACTCGCAGGCGCGGCAGCAACTGCAAAACCTGATCCAGACCTACGCCAAGACCGAAGCCGCCGCCCGCGCCCTGCTGGCCAATCTGCCGTCGCTGGCGTCCGCCCGTGAAGCGCAAAACGCCGTGCTCGCGTCCTCCGGTCAGCTCTACGACAACCTCAGTCAACTGCAGCGTCTGTACGCCACGCGCACCGGCGTGAGCTGGCCTGCCATTGTGTTCCTCGCCCTGCTGGGTCTGCTGGCCATCATTGCGGCAGCCGACCTGATCTACATCATGCTGAACGAGGCCCGCCAGCGTGCCACGCTGGTGGAACTGCAGCGGCGCCAGACCGAACGGCAGGAACTCGAGGCTCGGCGCACCAACGAATCCAACCAGGCGGCCATCCTGCGTCTGATGAACGAACTGCAGACCGTGGCCGAAGGCGATCTCACGCAGCAGGCCACCGTGACCGAAGACATCACGGGCGCCATCGCCGACTCGGTGAACTACACCGTGGAAGAACTGCGCACCCTGGTGGGGCAGGTGCAACAAACCGCCGACCAGGTGGGCGAAGGCGCCGAGCAGGCGCAGGCCACGTCCGACCGCCTGATGCAGCAGGCCGACGAACAGCTCAAGGTGATCCGCGAAACCGGCCAGTCGGTGCTCGACATGGCGCAGCACATCAACCAGGTCTCGGTGCAGGCGCAGCAGTCGGCGCAGGTGGCCAACCTGTCGCTGCAGGCCGCCGAGCAGGGCCAGCGCGCGGTGCGCAACTCCATCGACGGCATGAACAGCATCCGCGAACAGATCCAGGACACCTCCAAGCGCATCAAGCGACTGGGCGAATCGTCGCAGGAGATCGGCGAAATCACCGAGCTGATCTCCGACATCACCGAGCAGACCAACGTGCTGGCCTTGAACGCCGCCATTCAGGCCGCCTCCGCAGGCGAGGCCGGACGGGGCTTCTCGGTGGTGGCCGAGGAAGTGCAGCGGCTGGCCGAACGCTCGGCCGAGTCTGCCAAGCAGATTGCCGCGCTGGTGCGCACCATTCAGACCGACACCCAGGATGCGGTGGCCGCCATGGAAAAGAGCACGCAGGGCGTGGTCGAAGGGGCCAAGCTGGCCGACAATGCCGGCGCCGCACTGGCGCAGATCGACCAGGTGTCGCGCCAGCTCGCGGAGCTGATCACCCAGATTTCACAGCAGACCCAGGTGGAAGCCGCTTCGGCCAACAAGGTGGCCGACAACATCCAGACCATTTTCACCGTGACCGAGCAAACCTCCGAGGGCACGCGCTCCACCGCGTCGCTGGTGCGCGAACTCGCCCGCGTTGCCGACGATCTGCGCCAGTCGGTCTCGCGGTTCAAGATCAACTGAACTGTCTCCATCCTCCGCCTCCCAACGTCCGTTCCTCGGCTTTTCGGCATGAACACAGTCCCCGCTTCGAACCCCGCCGTGCACACTGCCCCAGAGGTGGACATGGGACCGCTGGCCTGGTTGCTCGACCAGATCAGCGACAACCTCCAGTCCGCCCGCACGGCACTCAAGCGCGCCTCCTTGCAGCAGGACGACGGCATCCTCGGATCCGGGCAGGCCGAAAAGTCGGGTCTGCGCACCGCCCGCACCCAGGTGCACCAGGCCGCCGGAGCCATCGAGCTTCTGGGGTTTTTCGGTGCGGCGCGGCTGATGCAGGCTGCAGAAAGCGCCCTCGACCGGCTGATCGACCATCCGGAACAGCTCGATGCCGCGGCGCTGCAGCGCTTCGAGGCCGGCTTCAACGCCCTGGTCGATTACCTCGAATCCCAACGCGCAGGCAAGAACGAGCCAGCGCTCAAGCTCTACCCCCAGTACCGCGACCTGATGGAACTGGCGCAGGCCGAGCGCATCCACCCTGCCGATCTGTGGGACTACGACTGGACCTGGCCCGACGCCCCCGCGCTGCCGGGCACGCCGCCACTGGGTGCTGACGACCGTGCGCAGTTCGAGATGGGGTTGCTGCATGTGCTGCGCGGACAGCAAACCGCCTCCGCCATGCGCGATCTCGATGCCGTGGCGCGCAAGGCGCAGGCCAACGGCCTGGGGCCGACCGCCAGTCTTTGGTGGCTGGCGCGCGGTCTGTTCGAGGCCATCGGCGCCGGGCTGCTCGCCCCGGACCTGGACATCAAGCGCCTGCTCAACCGCCTCAATCTGCAATTGCGCAGCCAGCTGCAAGGCCAGAATCCGGCGCCGCAACGCCTGGGTCACGACCTCACCTTTTTCTGCGCCCAGGCGCTGCACGGCAGCGGCAATGCCCACGCGCAGGAGCTCCCTGTCCTGCGCGCCATCGACAGCAAACTCCAGCTCGCCGCCGCGCCGTTTGCCGATTACCAACAGAGCCATTTCGGCCTGATCGACCCGGCTCTGGTGCAGCAGGTCAGAAAGCGTGTGCAGACCCTGCGCGACGCCTGGAGCGCGCTTGCCGGTCATGCGCAAACCCATCTCGATCCGGCGCGCATGACCCGCCTGATCGAACTGGCGCAAGCCCTGCAGCAGCCGTTGCGCACCCTCGTTCCGGGCAGCGAGGCGCTGGTGGACGCGCTGGCAGCGCTGTTCAGGAAAATCAGTGCACGCAACGACTTTCTCACGCCGGAACGCGCACTCGACGCCGCCACCGCCATCCTGTTCCTCGAAATCAGCTTTGCGCATTTCCGGCCCGAAGAGCAGCGGTTTCTGGAACGCGCGCAAATCCTCGCCCAGCGGCTGAACCAAAGCGCAGACGGCCTCACCCCCGATCCGCTCGCCGGGTGGATGGAAGATCTGTTCCGCCAGGCCTCCGAATCGCAGACCATGGGCAGCGTGGTCCAGGAACTGCGCGCCGACATGAGCACGGTGGAAAAGTTGCTCGACGCGTATTTCCGCGATCCGTCGACCAAACCCGACCTTGCGCCCGTGCCCCATCTGCTGTCGCAGATGCGCGGCGTGTTCTCGGTGCTCGGGGTGGATGTGGCGAGCGCGGCCCTGACCTACCTGCGCGACGAGATCGACGCGCTGCTGGGCACGGACACCCCCCCGGACACGCAGCGCTTCGACGCCCTGGCCAGCAATATCGGCGTGCTCGGTTTTCTGGTGGACATGCTGTCCTATCAGCCCGAACTGGCCAAGACCCTGTTCGTGTTCGACAACGAGCAGAAGGTGCTGCGCGCCATCGTGCCGTCGATCCAGCGCACTGCGCCGCCCACTCAGCAACAGGACGTCGAGCACGCCGCGCAGCAGCTCAAGCACGATATTGCGCAGGGCCTTGCCCCCGAGCAGACCGAGCAGCGCCTGGCCCAGTTGCGGGCCGAGGCCGCGCTTGCTGGCGTGCCCGACATGCCGGCGCAGTTGCTGCAGCCCGAACCGCAAGTGGAGCAGCCCGCCGAGGTGCCCCAAGCGGCAGACCTGCCCGTTTCCACGCCCGAGGCACTTGAGGCCCCCACAGCTCCCCCCGCGCCCGAAACCACGCCGCCCGCCGCGGCGCAAGACGACAACCCGGAAGACGAACTCACCGACATCTTCCTGGAAGAAGCGCGGGAGGTCATCGGCAACGCCGAGGCGCAACTGTTGCACTTGCGCGAATTTCCGGAGGACGAAGGCGCACTCACCAGTCTGCGCCGCGGCTTCCATACCCTCAAGGGCAGTTCGCGCATGGTCGGCCTGCGCGAATATGGCGAAGCCGCCTGGGCGCTGGAACAGGTGTTCAACCGCCAGATCGCAGACCAGCACCGTGCCACGCCTGGCCTGCTCGACCTGGCCCAGCAGGCGCTCACGGAGCTCGGCCAATGGACCGAGGCCATCGCCCGCAACGAGGCCGATGGGTTCAGCAGCGACACGCTGCGCCGCGCCGCCGAGGCCTATGCCGCAGGCGAATCCGCCGCGACCCAGGCCCACACAGCCGCCCAGCCTCCTGCGGAGCAACACGCTGCGGAGGTTCCGGCAAGCACCGCTCTGGAAACGCAAGACGACGCCGAGGCCGCGCTCGACCAGACCCATGCCCTCACCGACTTCGACGCCCTGTTCGCCGGCATCGATCTCGAACTTCCAGCGCTGGACAGCGAGCCGCCCAGCGCCACCCCGACGGTCGAGGAAGTCGACATGGCGGCCTTCGAGGCCGCGCTGACCGCACAGGAGCCGCCGCAGACCGTCGAGCAGGCAGCAGCCCAGCCCGCGCCGCCCGCTGCGTCCGAGCATCCCGAGCCCGCACCGCTGCACGACGACCTGGTGGCGGAAGATGCCGCCGTGCGACAGATCGGCGAGCTGCGCATTCCCACCCCGCTCTACAACATCTACCTGGCCGAGGCGGACGAGCTGTCCCGCAACCTGCAAAGCGAAATCCACGCCTGGCTGAGCGACACCGCCCAGCCCATTGGCGAACACGCTGCCATTGCCGCACACAAACTGGCCGGCAGTTCCGCCACAGTGGGCCTGCGCAGCGTGGCCGATCTCGCCAGTCAGACCGAGCATGCGCTCGATGCCTTGCGCGCGTTGCCGGCGCACGCCATGCTGCCCGCAGACCTCGACGCGCTGGCGCAGGCTGCGAGCGACATCAAGCAGTTGCTGCATCAGTTCGCTGCCGGCTTTCTCAAGCCCGTCCAGCCCGACTTGCTGGCGCGGCTCGACGCGCTGTGCGAGGCGGCCCAGGCGGTGGCCGCACTTCCCGGCGAGGCGCAGCAAGCCGTTGCAGAACCGCAGCCCGGCATGGTTGCGGCAGAGCCAGCGCCCGAGCCTGCGCATGACGCCCATGCCGCAGACGAGGCAGCGCCCGCGCTCATTCCCGCCGCCCCCGAGAAGGCCGAGTCTGCCCCCGCAATCGAAACCCCCTTGCCGCACGACAGTGGCGCGGGCCTCGCAGCTGCGCCGCATCAGCTTGTCGATACGATCGACCCGGACCTGTTTCCGATCTTCGAGGAAGAAGCCAACGAACTTCTGCCCGCACTGGCGGCCAGTCTGCGCCAGTGGGAACAGCACCCGATGGATGTCGGCCCGGCGGCGCAGGCCATGCGCGCCCTGCACACCCTCAAGGGCAGCGCGCGCATGGCAGGCGCCATGCAGCTGGGCGATCTGGCGCACAACCTCGAATCCGACATCGATTCCCTCACCGCCAACACCCCGGTGAGCGAGGCCGATCTGGCCGAACTGCTGAGCCGTTTCGATCATCTCAACACCCGTTTCGACCGTCTGTGCAGCGCCGCGCAGCGTGGCGAAAGCCAATTGGTCGATCTGCCCGCCTCCGGTCCCTCCGAAGTCTTCACCCCGGACGCCGCGCCCCAGGCTGCTGCGACACCGCTGGCGTCCGCCACGCCCGCCCCACACACCACAACCGAGCAGACGGCACGTCTGGCAACGCCGCGCATCGCGGCGCAGGCGGTGCGGGTACGCGCCGGACTGCTCGACCGGCTGGTCAATCAGGCCGGTGAAATCACCATTTCACGCGCCCGCCTGGAAAGCGAATTCAGTGCCATCCGCAGCTCGGTGGGCGACCTGAGCGACAACCTCGAGCGTCTGCGCCAGCAGGTGCGCGAAATCGAAATCCAGGCCGAGGCGCAGATGAGCGCGCAGGTGCAGGCCGCGCGCGACGAGCACCGCGACTTCGACCCGCTGGAGTTCGACCGCTTCACCCGCACGCAGGAACTCACCCGCATGATGGCCGAGTCGGTCAACGACATCGCCATGGTGCAGGGCACGCTGGGCCGCCTGCTGCGCGAAGTGGACGACGACATGACCCGCCAGGCGCGCCAGACCCGCGAACTGCAGCGCGACCTGCTGCGCACCCGCATGGTCGAGTTCGACAGCCTGTCCGAGCGCCTGTACCGTACCGTGCGGCAGGCAGCCAAGGATCTGGGCAAGTCGGTGCGGCTGGAAATTGTCGGCGGCACGATCGAGCTCGACCGCGGGGTGCTCGAGCGCGTGTCCGGCAGCTTCGACCACCTGCTGCGCAACGCCGTGGCACACGGCATCGAAACCGCCGAAGAACGCCAGGCCGCAGGCAAGCCCGCAGTCGGCACCATCACCCTGAGCCTGCGGCAGGATGGCAACGAAGTGGTCATCACCCTGGCGGACGATGGCCGCGGGCTGAACTACGCCGCGATCCGCGCCAAGGCCGAACGCCTGGGTCTGGTCGCTCCCGGGCAGGCCCTCTCCGACGAGGAACTGACCCAACTGGTCTTCCGCCCCAACTTCAGCAGCGCCGAAAGCACCACGGCGGTGGCCGGCCGCGGCGTGGGGCTGGATGTGGTGCGCACCGAGGTTGCCGCGCTGGGTGGCCGCGTGCTGCTCGACAACCAGCCGGGCGCCGGTGCCCGCTTCACCCTGCTGCTGCCGCTGACCACTGCGATCACCCATGTGGTGCTGCTGCGCACCGGCGCCACGGTCTATGCCGTGCCCGCCAATCTGGTGGACATCGTGCTGCGCTTCAAGCCCGAGCAGATCGCCAGCGCGGCGCATGCGCACACCATCGACTATGCCAACAACACCCTGCCGTTCTACTGGCTGGGCGCCCTGCTCGGCCAATCCGGTCAGAGCAGCGAGCCGTTCGGCAAGAGCGTGCCGGTGGTTGTGATCCGCAGCGCCACCCAGCGTGTGGCCATTCAGGTCGACGAAGTGGTCGGCAACCGCGAAGTGGTGGTCAAGAACCTCGGGCCGCAGCTCTCCCGCGTGCCTGGTCTGGCCGGCATTTCGGTGCTGCCCTCGGGCGATGCCGCACTGATCTACAACCCGGTGGCGCTGGCATCGGTGTATGGCCAGGAGGCCACCGCACGGATGGACGCTGCGCTGCTGGCACCGGTACCCGAGGCCGCACTGGCCGAACCTGCCGTACTCGCGCCATCCGGCGACGCGCTCCCCACTGCGCCGGAAGCCGCAGCGCCGCGCAGCGCAGCACCGCTCATCCTGGTGGTGGACGACTCGATCACGGTGCGCCGGGTCACGCAGCGTTTCCTCGTGCGCAACGGCTATCTCGTGCAACTCGCCAAGGATGGCCTGGACGCGCTGGAGCAATTGCAACAGGCCAGCACCCTGCCCGACGTCATCCTGCTCGACATCGAAATGCCACGCATGGATGGCTTCGACCTCACGCGCAACATCCGCGCCGATGCGCGGCTGCAGAAGCTGCCCATCATCATGATCACCTCGCGCATCGCCGACAAGCACCGCAACTACGCTGCGCAGCTCGGAGTGAATCACTACCTGGGCAAGCCCTACTCCGAGACCGAGCTGCTGCAGCTCATCGAGAAGTTCGCAACCCAGCCTGTCTGAGCGCGATCGCCTTGGCCGGGTGAAGACCCCTCTGGTCCTCTCCCCACTCGGTGGGGAAGGGACGGGTCAGGTGCGGGCGGAACCCTGTTCGCTCGCCGCCTTGACCACTGCATAGCGCTCCAGCGTTTCCGCCCGGGCCAGATCGTGCCGCACCATGGGCGCGGGGTAGCTCTTGCCCAGTTCCACCCCGGCGGCGCGCAGCGCCTGGGCGCTGGCCGTCCAGGGCGCATGAATGTCCTGCGGCGACAGCCTTGCCAGCTCGGGCACATAGCGGCGGATGAACTCGCCCGAGGGATCGAACTTCTCGCTCTGCGCCACCGGGTTGAAAATGCGGAAGTAGGGTTGCGCGTCGCAACCGCTGCTGGCCGCCCATTGCCAGCCGCCGTTGTTCGCCGCCAGGTCGAAGTCGTTGAGATGGTCGGCGAAATACTGCTCGCCCCAGCGCCAGTCGATGCCCAGATCCTTGGTGAGAAAGCTCGCCACCACCATGCGCAGACGGTTGTGCATGTAGCCGGTCTGGTTGATCTGCCGCATTGCCGCGTCCACCAGCGGATAGCCCGTCTGCCCCGCGCACCAGAGGGCAAACTGCCCTGGGTCGTTACGCCACTGAATGCGGTCGTACACGGGCTTGAAGGCGCCCTGCACCACATGCGGATGGTGGTAGAGAATCTGGAAATAGAAGTCGCGCCACACCAGCTCGGACAACCACACCCGCGCGCCGCTGCTGCCGGCCTGCATGCGCGCCCAGGCCAGTGCCACCAGCGCGCGGATCGACACGGTGCCGAAACGCAGATGCACCGAGAGATAGCTCGGCCCCTTGCGCGCCGGAAAATCGCGCGTCTGGTCGTAGCTGTCGATGCGCTGGGTGAATGCGTCGACCAGCTCCTGCCCGCCCGCAGCTCCGAGCGGCAGCTTGAGGGTGCGCAGATTGGTCGGCGCAAAACCCAGTTCATCCAGGCCGGGAAGCGGCTGCTGCAGGGAGTCGGGCAGCGCGGCGAGGTCGGCGGCTTGCAGCCGAGTGGCATGGGGCAGCTGCGGCTGCGCTGCGTAGCGCGCCTGCCATGCGGTGCGGTAGGGCGTGAACACCGCATACGGTGTGCCCTGCCCGGTGAGCACCTCGTCCCGCTCGAAAATCATGTGCTCCTTCACCGTGCGGAAGTGCCGTCCGTCGCGCTGCAGCGCGGCCTCCACCGTGGCGTCGCGGCTGCGCGCGGCGGGCTCGTCATCGCGCCCGCAGAACACGGCCTGCGCGCCCAGTTCCGCGGCCAGATCGGGAATGGCGTCCACCGCACGGGCGTGGCGCACCACCAGCGCAGAACCCAGAGCGCGCAGGGCAGCATCCATTTCCGTGATGGCGGCATGAATGAACTCCACCCGCCGATCCGCCTGCAGGCCACGGCGCAACAGCGGATCGAGAATGTCGCGGTCAAACACAAAGACCAGCACCACCTTGTGACAATGCTGCAGCGCGGTGTGCAGCGCGGCGTTATCGTGCAGCCGCAGATCGCGGCGCAGCCAGACCAAGCCGAGTGGCATCTTTTGCACGGCGGCGGGGGCGGAGCGGTCGGGGGCAGAAGGCAGCATCGGCGCACGTCTCGGAACATGGAATGCAAACCATAACCCAGCAAGGGGAAAGCCGCGCGCCGCCGCGATAAACTCCACGACATGAACCCTCGCCCTGATGCCTCCAATCTCAGCAACCAGTTTCTCATCGCCATGCCGGGCATGGCAGACGACAACTTTGCCGGAACCGTGGTGTTCGTCTGCGAGCATTCGGCGCGTGGCGCGCTGGGGCTGATCATCAACCGCCCCTCGGACATCACGGTGCAGGAACTGTTCGAGCGCGTCGGTCTCGCGCATGCGGGCCTGCATGCGTCCCAGCCGGTGCTGCAGGGCGGGCCGGTGCAGACCGAGCGTGGTTTCGTACTGCACGAGGCAACCGGTGCGGTGTATGCCTCCACCCTCGACATTCCGGGCGGTCTGCAGATGACCACCTCCAAGGACGTGCTCGAACACATGGCCGCCGGCGACGGCCCGACGCGCAGCCTCATCACTCTGGGCTATTCCGGCTGGAACGCCGGGCAGCTCGAAGAGGAACTCGGACAGAACGGCTGGCTCACGGTGGAAGCCGACCCCATCGTGCTGTTCGACACCCCCATCGAGGCGCGTTTCAACGCCGCCATGGCGCTGCTCGGATTCAGCCCCGCCATGCTGTCGCAAACCGCGGGACATGCCTGACATCACGGTGCTGGGTTTCGACTGGGGCCGCCGCCGCATCGGCACCGCCGTGGGCAACAGCATCACCCGCACCGCCACGCCGCTTTCCACCCTGCGCGCAGACCGCAACGCCATCAAGTTCGACGCCATCGCCGCGCTGATCCGCCAGTGGCAGCCGCAGCAGCTTGTCGTCGGCCTGCCCTTGCACCCGGATGGCGCATCGCACGACAATACTGCCCGCGCCCGGCGTTTCGCCCACCAGCTCGAAGGCCGCTTCAGGCTGCCGGTGGCTCTGGTGGATGAACGCTACACCTCGGTCGTGGCAGAAGATGCCGGAGCCGACGACGTGGACAGCGCCGCCGCCCAGCTCATCGTCGAACAATACCTGCAGCAACTCTGACCATGCCCTCCACGCTCGCCGCTCCACCCGATGCCGAGGCGCTGTACGCCCTGCTCCTGGACCGGGTTCGCAGCGCCATCGCCGTGCAACCCGAGCCGCCGCTGCTCATCGGCATCTACTCCGGCGGCGCCTGGCTGGCGCAGCGTCTGCACGCCGATCTGCAACTGGCGCAGCCGTTTGGTGTGGTCTCGTCCACCTTTCACCGCGACGACTTCGCCACCCGCGGCCTGCACCCCAGCGCCAACCGCACCGCCTTGCCGGTGTCCATCGCCGACCGGGCCATCCTGCTGATCGACGATGTGCTGCACACCGGCCGCACCACCCGCGCAGCAATCAACGAGCTGTTCGACTTCGGCCGCCCCGCGCGCATCGATCTGGCCGTGCTGGTCGATCGCGGCGGCCGCGAGCTGCCCATCTGCCCGCAGATCGTCGCCGCCACACTCGATCTGCCCAGCCAGGTGTCGCTTGCGCTGCTGCGCGACGAAGACGTGACGGACGGCATCCGCTTTCGCTTTGACCTCGTGAGCAAATAAACCAGGCTGGTGAACATGCCCCGCGCCCACAACCCCCAACTCAACAAGCACGGCGAACTGCGCCACCTGCTCACGCCCGAAGGCCTGCCGCGCGACGTGCTGCTGCACATCCTCGACACCGCGCAGGGTTTTGTCAGCTTCGGCAGCCGCGAGGTCAAGAAGGTGCCGCTGCTGCGCGGCAAGAGCGTGTTCAACCTGTTTTTCGAGAACAGCACCCGCACCCGCACCACCTTCGAGATCGCGGCGCAGCGCCTGTCGGCCGATGTGTTCAATCTCGACATCCAGCGCTCTTCCACCTCCAAGGGCGAGTCGCTGCTCGACACCATCGCCAACCTCGAGGCGATGGACGCCGATGTGTTCGTCGTGCGCCATGCCGACAGCGGCGCGCCGTTTCTCATCGCTCAGCACACCCCGCCGCATGTCCACGTGGTCAACGCCGGCGACGGCCGCCATGCCCACCCGACGCAGGGCCTGCTGGACATGTACACCATCCGCCATTTCAAGGGCGATTTCAGCAACCTCACCGTGGCCATCGTTGGCGACATCGTGCACTCGCGCGTGGCGCGCTCGGCCATCCACGCCCTCACCACCCTGGGCGCGGCCGAAGTGCGCGCGGTCGGCCCCAAGACCCTGGCGCCCGACAATCTGCGCGACATGGGTGTGCGTGTGTGCCACGACATGGCCGAAGGCATTCGCGGCGCCGATGTCATCATGATGCTGCGGCTGCAGAACGAGCGCATGTCCGGCGCGCTGCTGCCCTCGGCGCACGAATTCAACATGACCTACGGCCTCACCCCCGAGCGGCTGGCGCTGGCCAAGCCGGACGCCATCGTCATGCATCCCGGCCCGATCAATCGCGGGGTCGAGATCGACAGCGCCGTGGCCGACGGCCCGCGCAGCGTCATCCTCGACCAGGTGCGCTTCGGCATCGCAGTGCGCATGGCGGTGCTGTCCATCGTCGCCTCGACCGAAACCCCAGCATGAGCACCACCCAACTCCTGATCCGCGGCGGCCATCTCATCGACCCGCTGCAAGGGCTCGATCTCCACGGCGACATCGCCATCGTCGGCGAGCGCATCGTTGCGG
>JAGDVQ010000046.1 GCA_023255715.1 Thiomonas sp. | reverse complement strand
CCCGCCGCGCCGTCGCCGACGATCTGGTGCTGATCGGGGACGCCGCGCACCGCGTGCATCCGCTGGCCGGGCAAGGCCTGAACCTCGGTCTGCAGGATGTGCAGGTGCTGGCCCACACCCTGCAGCAGCGCCCCGCAGGGCAGGCCATCAACGATCCGCGCCTGCTGCGGCGCTACAGCCGCGCCAGGGCGGAACAGGTGCTGGCTCTGGCGACCGCCACCGACGCGCTGGCCCGGTTGTACGCGGCGCCAAGCCGCATTCCCGCGCCGCTGCGTGCATTGGGGCTGCAGGCCGCCAATGCCTTGCCGCCACTCAAGCAACTGCTCACCCGGTATGCTTCGGGTCTTCCCTATCTTGCCTGAGGCGCAGATTTGCGCAAAACCGCATTCATGAACTCCCTGCTCTCCCGCTCCGTGCTGCGCGTCCTGCGTCTGGCCGCACTGTCGCTCGCCGCCCTGTCCGTTCCCGCGATGGCGCAAACCCTGGCCGACACCCGCGCCGCTCTCGAAAAGGCCATGCCCGGCCTGCCCCCCAGCGCCAAGATCATCAAGACGCCTTACGCCGGGCTGTATGAAGTCGATGTCGGCAGCAAGATTTTCTACACCGATGCCAAGGCCACATTCCTGTTCGCCGGCGAGATTTTCGACACCAAGACCCAGACCAACATCACCAAGGCGCGCATCGACGATCTGCGCCGGGTGAACTGGAAAGACCTGCCGTTCAAGGACTCGTTCCCGCTGGTGTTCGGCAACGGCAAGCGCCAGATCGCCATTTTCGAAGACCCGTACTGCCCGTACTGCCACAAGATGGAAGCCACGCTGGAGAAGATGAGCAATGTCACGCTGCATGTGTTCGTGGTGCCCATCATCCGCCGCGAATCCATGCAGCAGGCGCGTGACATCTGGTGCACGCCCAACCGCAGCAAGACCTGGCTCGACTGGATGAACAATCAGGTACAGCCGCCCAAGGCCGCAGCGACCTGCGTCGATCCGCTCAAGGCCAATGTGCAACTGGCGGAAAAGCTCGGCATCTCTTCCACCCCCACGCTGATCTTCATGGACGGCGACCGCATGGAAGGCGCGCTGCCGCAGGAAGAAGTCGAGAAGAAGCTGGCGTCGATCAAGTAAGACCCAGACCGAAGCGCCACAGCAAATACACCGCCATGCCCCCGGCAATGGCGGCCAGCAATTTGCGCGTACCCAGCGCCAACGCCGCGCTGGCCACGGCGCCCGCCAGCCCTGGATTGCGCCAGCTCACGTCCCAATGCTGCCCATCCGGTAGCAACACCATGGGCACGACGATGGCGGTCAGCACGGCCACCGGCACATGGCGCAGCGCCTGCCGCACGCGCGGCGAAAACTGCAGGCGCCCGCCCAGCCCGAACAGGGTGTAGCGGATCAGAAAGGTCACCGCCGCCATGCCGACGATCACGCCCCAGCTTGCCCCGCTCATGGCGTGCCTCGCTTCGTCGGCGCCGAACGCGCGGCATCTCGCCCATCCCTCCACACCCCAACCAGCACCCCGGCCAGCGCGGCGCACAGCAGGCCGAGCTTGTAGGGCAGGCCGCGCGCCAGCAATGCCACCGCCGCCGAGGTGAGCGCCACCGCAAGGCTCGGCCGCTCGCGCAACAACGGCACGACGATGCCCACGAACGTGGCCACCAGGGCGAACTCCAGGCCCAACTGAGCAAGGACCGGACGGGCCTGGCCCAGCCACGCGCCCGCAGCCGTCCAGCCCAGCCAGTTGACATACATGGCCGCGCCCGAACCCGCGGTGTACCAGTGCTTGAACGGCGCGCCGTCGTCGCGGGCGTAGCGGTGGTGCACGGCGGCATAGGTTTCATCGGTCAGCCAGAACGCCAGCAGCATCCGCCAGCGCTGCGGCAGGCGCGCCACCTGCGGCTGCAGGCTGGCCGAATACAGCAGATGCCGCAGATTGACCACCAGCGTGGTGAACACCACGACCAGCCCACTGGCACCGCTGGCCAGCAGGCTGAGGGCGATGAACTGCGCCGACCCGGCGAACACCAGCGCCGACATGGCCAGCGCGCCCACAATGCCCAGCGGGCTGCTCGCGGCCAGCGCGCCGAAGATCAGCCCGAACGGCGCGGCGCCAAGCAGCAGCGGCAGAGTGTCACGCGCACCGTGGCGCAGTTCGGTCGTTCGGTCCAGCGTCTGGCGGTCGGAGGAAGAGGGCATGGCACACATGCCGACAGATTACCGGCACGCACCTGCCTGTTCTTGGACGTTCTTGCGCGGTGCGTAGCCACCGGGGGTGACGCCGAACGCACGTTTGAACAGCCGGTGCAGATGCGACTGGTCGGCAAAGCCCAGGCTGGCCGCCACCTCGGCCGCGCTCTGCCCGCCGCGCAACAGGCGCTTTGCTTGCGCCAGCCTCCACTGGTTGCGCCAGGCATGCGGTGGCAGACCTACGGTGCGCGAAAACACGCGGTTGAGATGCCAGGGGCTCAGACCCACTTCATGCGCCAGCGCGTGGAGGGTCAGGGTGGCGGTGAGATCGGCGCGCAGCATGTCCTGCGCAACCCGCACCGCCTGATCCTCCCGCCCGGTTGCGGGCTCTCGCACACCGGCATGGCGCAGCAGCGGCGTCATCGCCTCGCGCCAGATACCGGCACGCAGCAAGGCATCGTCAGCGGCATGCAGTGCGACATGCAAACCCCGCAAGGCCCGGAACAGGGCCGGATCATCGAACACCACCTGATCGAAGACCGGCAGCCGGCCATCGCCCGCGCGCAGCTCGGCCATGAGTTCGGCCAGCAAGGCCGGATGCGGGTAGAACACCCGGTAGGCCCAGCCCGCCTCGCACCCACGGTGGCCATCGTGCACCTCTCCGGGCGGAATGACGATGACGCTGCTGGCCGGTGCCACCTGCGCTGCACGGCCGCAGCAAAAACGCTCCACGCCGTCCTCGATCAGCGCAATCACATAGCTGTCGTGCACATGCGGCGCAAATCGATGGTCGAGATAACGCGCCGTGAGCAATTCCATGTCGCCAAAATCGGCGGCAAAGCGCAACTGCGCAAACTCGCCGCTTGACCCGGATACCCGAGGATTTTTGAATGGTTGCGCTTGTTTCGTCATGGTCGCCAGCGTACAAGCTGGATTCGATCACTGTTCAGGAGGGTGTGATGCGCCTTTTCAATCTGGAGCCGCCGGATGTCCAACAACTCACCCAGGCACTGCAGGAGGCCGACCGGCTGGCGCAGGCCTGTTGCGAGGGTCACTTGCTCAGCGGCACCCTGCAGGACTTGCCCATTCTCCAGCGGGTGATCGAGCAGTTCCCCGCGCACACGCTGAACCCGCAACAGGTCCAGGCCATCGCAGCCGCCCTGGGCCGCGTGCTGCTGCACGAGCAGGAGGGCGCCGACTGGGTCATCGTGCAAGGCGCGCATCAGCGCGGCTTCGCCATCCGCCGCCTGGGCACCCTGCACTGGATTTCTCCCCAGGGTGCGCTGTGCTCGCATCTCCATGGCCAGGCGGCGCCCAATCTGCGGCGCGTGTTCGCCAGCATGAAGGAGCGCCTGAACCCACCGGCCCTGGCGGCCTGAGCGCCCTCACGACGCTGGCTTGAGGGGCGTGTAGCCGTCGTTGAGCGTGCGCAGGAAGGCAATGATGTCGCGCATGTCCTGCGCGGTCATCGCGGGCTGATCACCCCGCTTGCGGTTGAGGGGCGGATCGGTCACGTCCACATTGGCGCGGTAGGGTGCGGGCAGATCGTTGAACTTCTGCACCTTGCCGTCCGCACCGACGGGATAGATTTTCTGCGGCTGCACGTCGCGGAAGTCGTAGAAATCCAGCACCTGCTGCAGCGTGTGATAGACCCCGTTGTGGAAGTACACCGACCGCTGCGCCACGTTGCGCAGCGTGGGGGTGAGGAACATGCCGCAATACTGGGTCTGATTCCTCAGATCGGTACGGAACGGCCCGCACAGGCCGAGATCGACATAGTGCGGGTCGCGGTTGGCCGGAAGATGCGGGTTGCGCGGCACGCCCAGCGCCTCGTACTGCGTATCGGTGAACAGCGGCGGCAGGCCGTCCCGGGTCGGCTTGTCCAGATGGCAGGCGGCGCAATCGCCCTTTTTCACGTCATTGAAGGCCAGATAGCCGCGCATCTCCTGCGGCGCCAACCGCGCCTTGCCCTGCAGCCAGGCGTCGAACTTGCTGTTGAAGGCGTGAAAGCTCGGGTCTTCGATCTGGTAACGGGCGATCGCGAACAGCGCCTCGGCCACCACTTGCTGCGGGCTGGAAAACACATTCGGGCCGAACAACTGCACGAAGTTGCGCGCATAGGGCTGGCGTTCGATGATTGCAGCCACCCGCTGCGGCGTGCCCGCATCCATCTCCACCGGGTTGAACAGCGGCCCGCCCGCCTGCTGCTGCAGCGTATCGACCCGCCCGTCCCAGAACAGACCGCCTTGCGGCACCAGATTTTGCGCGGTCTGCGCTGTGGCGGCGGCGGTCTTGGTCGTGCGCTGCGCGCCGCGCGCAGCCTGGATCAACTGGGTCAGCGTGGCGTTCTCATTGGTTTCGCTGTCCGGGCCGATGGCGAAGTTCTGCTGCCGGTAGAGATAGGCCAGCGACGGCGGCGGACGATAGCCGGGGGAAGTCAGCTGCGGCCCGCCCAGCATCACCGGCCCGCTGCCCGGCGGCGGGGACTGCTGCGCCCCCACGCTCGCCATCGGCTCGCTGCCCCCCAAGGGGGTGAAACCCGCCTTGGGGCGGCCCAGCGGCGGGTTGTAACCGTTTGCCGGATCGTGGCAGGACGCGCACGATTGCTTGCCCGACGCCGACAGCGCGGTGTCGAAGAACAACTGTTTTCCGAGTTCAGCCACAGCCGAAAGCGGACGATCGGGGGGCAGAACCAACGCCACCGGGTGCGGGTTGCCGCCCAATGCGTAGGTCAGGCTGTCGACGGGGTGCAGCAGCCACTGCGCTGGGCTGCGGCCCGGCAGACGACTCTGCGCCCACAGCGCAAACGCCAAGACCAGCGCCAGCAACATGAGTGCTACCAGTAACGCGGTCGCCTTGCGCGACAGGGCCGCGGGCAGGCGGCTGCTGCGCGCGGCGGAAGGGGGAATCGCAATCATGATCTGGATGCTCTGCAGTCTGCGACAGGCCCGCAGCGCCACCGCCCCCGCGGCATGGTGGAGGCGGCGCTTGCGGCAGGGTGAACTTCAGCTCGTGGTCGCGGCCTGGGTGAAGGTCGGGCTGGTGCTGCCAGCAGGCGGGCTGGCCAGCGGCGTACCCTTGGCTGGGTCGACATAAAGCGGGGGCACGTTGCCCGAGCCGGAGAAGTTGAACATGTCCATCATCGATCCGGTCTTGGTGTCCCATGCGCCGGGGCCCAGGCGCTGGCCACCGAGCCAGTTGTCCTCGATGAACTGCACGATCGCCGCCTGGGTGATGAAGGTGTGGCTGACATAGTTCGGCTTGGCCCAGGGTGAGATCACGAGGAAGGGCAGACGCGTTCCCGGCCCGCACTGGCCGTTGACCGGCTTGCCGTTGATCCCGACCGAGGCAGTGCCGCCTGCGGGGCCGCACTGCCCGGGGCCGTTGACCTGATCGGCCTGCGGATCGTAGGAATAGCTGGTTGGCGCGTGATAGGCGTGGTCGTACCAGCCGTCCGAGTCGTCCCAGGTGACGACCACCGCAGTGCTGCTCCACTGCGGCTGCTGCTCGAGGTAGTTCACGACCTTGGCAACGAACATCTGCTCGTCCAGCGGGTTGGAATAGCCCGCATGGCCATCCTCGAACGCCGATGCATTGAGATAGGCGACCGCCGGCATGTTGTTCGCCTTGACCGCGTCGAAGAAGTCATGCAGGCTGTATTCATGGTTGGCCGGATCGGGGGTCTTGCCGTCGGTCTCGACGCTGTGGCCGATGGCCTGAACCGAACTCGGCCGCGCATGTGTCGGGTTGGCCGTGCTCTTGAAATATTGGAACCAGTTGTGGTGGGGGATGTAGTCGGTGATGCTTGCGCCCACGACCTGCGAGAAGGTTGTGCGCTTGCAGCCGGTGGTTCCATTGGCGTTGGCTTCGGTCAGGTCGAAACCGCCCATGAAGCCTCCCCATGAAATCCCTGCCGTGTTGAGCAGATCGCCAATGTTCTTGCCGGTCATCATCACCTGGTCGTTCGGGTTCGAACAGACGTCATAGGCCGGATCGACATCGTTGATGATGGAGTAGCCTCCCAGGCCATCGTTGATGTAGTAGCTGTACCAGGCGCTCTTGGCGGCCTTGCTGGCCGAGGGCGGCTGGCTCGGCAATGTGAACGGACCGACCGAGGTCTTGACCAGCACCGCTCCGTCATAAGACGCGCCGATCACATCGAATGCGCCTGGAGTGGACGGCCCGTAGCTGCTCATGAACGCGTCGTCGCTCATCGCAAAGTTCTGCGCGTAGTTCCACAGCGCGGTCACCGTGTTGCCGTCGAAGTAGCCCATCACCTGCCCTGGTGTTCCAAAGGCGCCAACGCCGCCCGGGGTCTCGATCCCGGTGTAGTACGGGAAGCCATCCATCTTGCCGTTGTCGTAGGCCTTTTGCTCAGCCGCGTAGGCGTGCACCTGGTCGGCAGTGGCCGCCTGGGTGCGATCGAGGCGGAACGGCGCTGCACTGCCCGCGCTGCCGGTGAGTTGGATGTTGAGCGGGTTGTTCATGTTCGGGTTGTTGGTCAACAGCCCAGCGTTGGCCAGGGTGTCGGCCTGCGGCGTCCCCGCTTTGGCGGTGAAGGCCGGTTCACCCGCCGGGTTGGTCGCGTTCGGGTAGGTGGCGAAATAGTGGTCGAACGACACGTTCTGCTGATAGATCACCACCAGATGCTTGATCGGCGTGGTCGTCGCAAAGGCGCGCGCGGCGGTGTAGTTGGTACCGGGCACGGTGGCGGCGCTGGAGCCGCCGCCGCAGGCGGCCAGGCTGGCGGCGATGGTCGCGATGGCAGCCGTCGCCAAGAGTGTTTTGCGCAACATGGAGAACTCCCTGAATGATGTGAACGATCGCTTGCGTGCAGATCTGCTGCACCGCGCGATGGCTGGCATTCTTGGAGGCGCAAATGTCGGTTGCGTGACGACGCCGCGCACCGCAACATTCGGTTGCAGACGATACCGTCCGCTTACCTTTTCCGCAGTGAAAAACCGCTTACCGCGCCAGGCTCTTGAGTGCCTGGCGGATGCCGTCGTCCACGCTGCAGCCTTCGGGCAGGGCCTTCACCGCGGCGGCTGCCTCGCGTTCGGAGTAGCCCAGGGCGATCAACGCCTGCAGCACGTCGGAGGTGCTGCCCGCCGCAGCGGCTGATGCACCAGCGCCCAGATCGGCGCCGAGCTTGCCCTTGAGTTCGAGCAGCAGGCGCTCGGCGGTCTTCTTGCCGATGCCGGGCACGCGGGTGAAGCGGGCCGTGTCCTGCTGGGTGACGGCCTGCGCGATCTCGGCAACGCTGAGCCCCGAGAGCACCGCCAGCGCGATGCGCGGGCCGATGCCGCTGATCTTGAGCAGCTCGCGGAAAGCGGCGCGTTCCGCAGCGGTGGCGAAGCCATAGAGCAGATGCGCATCCTCGCGAATGACGGTGTGGATCAGCAGGGTCACGACATGGCCGACTGCGGGCAGGTCGTAGAGTGTGCTCATGGGCACGTCCACCTCGTAGCCCACACCGCCCACGTCGAGCAGGATCTGGGGCGGGGATTTGTCGAGCAGGGTGCCGTGCAGTCGTCCGATCATGGGCAAACTTTAGCAGCCGCTAACATTCGCGGATTCTTTTGTGGCTTCTCCCATGACCCGACCCTCCTCCTACAGCAAAGACGATCTGATCGCCTGCGGCGAAGGCCGCTTGTTTGGCCCCGGCAATGCGCAACTGCCCCTGCGCGAGATGCTGATGATGGATCGCATCACCCTGATCACCGACGAGGGCGGCGCTTACGGCAAGGGACAGATGCTGGCCGAGCTCGACATCCGCCCCGACCTGTGGTTTTTCGGCGTGCACTTCCAGGGCGACCCGGTGATGCCCGGCTGCTTGGGGCTGGATGCGATGTGGCAGCTCGTGGGCTTTTATCTCGGCTGGATGGGCGGTCCGGGACGCGGCCGCGCGCTGGGCGTGGGCGAGGTCAAGTTCACCGGTCAGGTGCTGCCCACAGCCAAACTGGTGCAGTACCGCATCGATCTCAAGCGCGTGATCAACAGCCGACTGGTCATGGGCATCGGCGACGGCACCATGCTGGTGGACGGCCGCGAAATCTATACCGCCAAGGATCTGCGCGTCGGGCTGTTCACCTCCACCGACGGGTTCTGAAACACGGGATTGCCGCTTCGCGGCGCGGCGCGCGTGTCCGAGGCCGCCGTTCCGCGCGCCTTGGGGCTGTTCGGGTATACCCTTGGCGTTTTCACGCGGCATTCGGGCGCACAATCTCGATTTGTATCCAAATGTTCGAGATTGTCATGCCGCCCGCCCCGCTCCGCCCCACCTTCAATCTGCAACGCCGCCACCTTCTGGGCTGGGGCGTGGCTGCTGCCAGTCTGGCCGCGGCAGGCGCCGTCGCGCCGCACATTGCCGCATTCGCTGCCGATGCGGTCGACTTCATCCGCGGCCCGAAGGTGCCCGACGTGCCGTTCACCCGGCTGTCCGAGCATGTGCATGTGATCTACGCCGCCGACGGCTTTCCGACCGAGAGCAATCAGGGCATGATGAGCAACATCACTGCGGTCAAGACGGCCAAGGGCCTGGTCATCCTCGATTCCGGCGCCTCGGTGCAGATTGGCGAGATGGCGATCCGCCAGCTGCGCAAGCTCACCGATCAGCCGGTGGTGGCGGTGTTCAACTCGCACTACCACGGCGACCACTGGCTGGGCAACGATGCCTTTGCCAGTGCCTATGGCCAGGATCTGCCGATCTACGCCATGCCCCACACCCGCGAGCAGATTCTGGGCGCCACCGGCACCGAGTGGCAGCAGGCCATGCTCAAGTGGACCAATCAGTCGAGCGCGGGCACGCGCATCGTCGCACCCAACCGCGATGTGAAGCACGGCGACGTGTTCGACTTCGGCGACGTCACCCTGCGCGCGCACCACTACGGCACCGCGCACACGCCGTCGGACGTGTGCATCGAGGTGGTGCAGGACAAGCTCACCTATGTCGGCGACGTGATGATGAACCGGCGCATCGCCAACATGGACGAAGGCTCCTACCCCGGAAGCCTGGCCTACATGGCCGCGCTGGAGAAAAACATCCCCGGCAGCAACTGGCTGCCCGGCCACGGCCATGCGGGGCAGGAGGTGATGACCTGGCAGCGCGAGCTGTTTGCCGCGATCTGGGAGCATGCGCAAAAGGCCGCCCGCGACATGGCCGGGCCGGATGCCGCCATCGCCGCAGCCAAGGCCGACCCGCGCGTGGCTTCCAAGGCCAAGGACACCGCAGGCTGGGACAACAACATCGGCAAGTACATCAGCCTGGCGTATCTGGAAGCCGAACAGAACGTCTGACCTGCCGCGCGGCGGCCAAGCATCTACCGCACCCGCTCCACCGCCAGCGGCACCTTGACCCCGCCCTTGAACTCCGACAGGGTGATGCTCGGGTCGACCAGTTCGCCGGTCGCGGTGAAGTGGATGTCGCTGTCGGTCACCCCGTCGTCGTCGATATGGCGGATGTCCTTGCGATACACCCTGGGGTTGCTCGACCCGGCCTTCATCATGGCGTGCGCCAGCACCATCGCAGCGTCATAGGCGTTGGGGGAATAGAGCTGGAAAGCCGCGGCGCCGAACTCGGCGTCATAGCGCGCCTTCCACGCCTTGCCCTTGGGCAGCTCCGACAATGGCGCGCCGCCCTGCGCGCAGAGGGTGCCGTTCACCGCATCGCCCGCCACCTTGGCCATGATGGGCGCGCAGATGCCGTCGCCGCCCATCAGCCGCGCTGTCATGCCGATCTGCCGCATCTGCCGCACCAGCGGTCCGGCCTGGCTGTACATGCCGCCGTAGAAGATCACTTGCGGATGGTCCGCCTTGATGCGGGTGAGGATGGCGGAAAAGTCACTGGACTTGTCGTCGGTGTATTCCCGGTCCACCACCTCCATGCCGAGCTTCTTCGCCGTGGCCGAGAACACATCGGCCAGGCCCTGGCCGTAGGCGGTGCGGTCGTCCACCACCGCCACGCGCTGCACATGCAGGGTGTCGTGCGCGTACTCGGCCAGCCCGGCGCCCAGCGCGTTGTCGTTGGCGATCATGCGGAAAAAGGTCCTGTAACCCTGCTCGGCAATCTTCGGCGCGGTGGACGACGGGGTGATCTGCGGGATGCCGGCCTGGCTGTAGATGCGCGCCGCCGGAAAGGTGCAGCCCGAGGTCTGGTGGCCAACCACGCCGCTCACGCCCTCGTCCACCAGCTTCTGCGCCACCAGCGTGGCCTGCGTGGGCAGACCTTGATCGTCTTCCGCGTCCATCGCCCAGCGCACCGGCTTGCCGCCGATGGTGGCGTGCTGGGCGTTGAGCTGGTTCAGCGCCATCTGCACGCCGTTGACCGCGTCCTGACCGCTGGCGGCCAGCGGGCCGGACAGCGGCACCGCCACGCCGATGACCACGCGCTGCTCCGCCGCATGCGCTGGCAGCCCCAGACCGGCGAAAAGTGCCAGAGAGAATCCGGTGAATCGCAGTGATGCAGACATGGGCAGCTCCTTGAAAAACAGCAGGCTGCATGTTCATGCAAGAAGCGCGCACGGCGTGTAAGAAAATGCGACAGCCATCGCAGCAAGCCATCAGCCGATCAAGCGTCCGCCCCGCGTGCGCATGCCGCGCAACTGGGTCGCGCTGAGCGTATCGGCCTTGCCCCGCCGTGCAGCCCTGGGCGCGTGGTCCGCAGCCAGCACTGCCGCCAGCCCGCGCTGCGCATGCGCATGGCAGATCGCCAGCCCGAGCGCATCGGCTGCGTCCGGCCCCGGTTGGCCGGGCAGCGCCAGCAGCCGCGCCACCATCTCCTGCATCTGCGTCTTGCTCGCGCGGCCGTAGCCGACGATGGATTTTTTCAGCTGCAGCGCGGTGTACTCGACCACCGGCAAGCCCTGCGCCACCAGCGCGGCGATCGCCGCGCCGCGCGCCTGCCCGAGCAGCAGCGTGGACTGCGGGTTGACGTTGACGAACACGATCTCCACCACCGCCACGTCCGCCTGCGCCTGCCGCGCCACCGTGCTCACGCCGTCGAACAGGGTTTTCAGCCGCTCGGGCAACGTGCCCTTGGGAATGCGGATCGCCCCGCTGGCCTGATACGCGAGCCGTTGGCCCACGGCGTCGATCACCCCGTAGCCGGTGGTGTTGAGCCCGGGGTCGATGCCGAGGATGCGCATGCGCTGCGCCGGTTCAATGCCGGAAGTGCCGCATGCCGGTGAGCACCATCGCCATGCCGTGTTCATTGGCGGCGGCGATCACCTCGGCGTCGCGCATCGACCCGCCGGGGTGGATGACCGCGGTGATGCCGGCCTGCGCGGCGCTGTCGATGCCGTCGCGGAAGGGGAAGAACGCGTCGGACGCCATCACCGCGCCGGCCACCGGCAACCCGGCGTGCTCGGCCTTGATCGCGGCGATGCGCGCCGAATTCACCCGGCTCATCTGGCCCGCGCCGACGCCGATGGTGCGCTGATCCTTGGCATAGACGATGGCGTTGGACTTGACGAACTTGGCCACGCGCCAGGCAAACAGCAGGTCGCGCAGCTCGGCCTCGGTGGGCTGGCGCTGGCTGGCGATCTGCAGTTCGCCGTGCAAGGCAAGATCGGCATCCTGCAGCAGCAGGCCGCCGTTGACCCACTTGGCGTCGAACCGGGCCGCCGGCTGCGCGTCCCAGCTGCCGCAGGCCAGCAGGCGCACGTTTTTCTTGGCCGCGCACACCGCGACCGCCTCCTGCGACACCGCGGGCGCGATGATGACTTCAACGAACTGACGCTCGACGATGGCACGCGCGGTGTCGGCGTCGAGTTCGCGGTTGAACGCGATGATGCCGCCGAAGGCCGACTCGGTGTCGGTGGCGTAGGCGCGGTCGTATGCGGCCAGCAGCGTGTCGCCATACGCCACGCCGCAGGGGTTGGCGTGTTTGACGATCACGCAGGCCGGGCCGTCGGCAAACTGCTTGACGCATTCGAGCGCGGCGTCGGCGTCGGCGATGTTGTTGAACGAAAGCTCCTTGCCCTGCAGCTGGCGTGCGGTGGCGATGCTGGCCTCGCGCGCGCCGGGTTCGACATAGAACGCCGCAGCCTGATGCGGGTTCTCGCCGTAGCGCAGATCTTGCTGTTTGGTGAAGGTGAGGTTGAGCTGCGCGGGAAAGTCGCTGCGCGTGCCGTCGTCCTGCAGCGCAGACAGGTAGTTGGAGATCGCCGCGTCGTATTGCGCGATGCGGTTGAACGCGGCAACCGCGAGGCGAAAGCGCGTGGCATCGCCGACCCTGCCAGCGGCGCGCAGCTCGTCGATGACGACGTGGTAGTCGGCCGGATCGGTGACCACCGCGACATGCTGATGGTTCTTCGCGCCGGAGCGCACCATCGCCGGGCCGCCGATGTCGATGTTCTCGATCGCATCGGCAAGGCTGTGCGGCTTGGCCACCGTGGCCTCGAAGGGGTAGAGGTTGACGCAGAGGATGTCGATCGCCGGCAGGTCGTGCGCTGCGGTCTGCGCCACATGCTCGGGCAAGTCGCGCCGCGCCAGCAGACCGGCATGCACCTTGGGATGCAGGGTCTTGACCCGGCCGTCGAGCATTTCGGGAAAGCCGGTGTAGTCGGCCACCTCGAGCACGGGCAGACCGGCATCGCGCAGCAGCCTGGCGGTGCCGCCGGTGGACAGCAGGCGCACACCCAGGGCGTGCAGTTCACGGGCGAAGTCGAGCACGCCGGTCTTGTCGGAAACGGAAATCAGGGCTTGCATGGAAGTCTCGAAGGAAGAAAAGAGGGGCGGATCAGAGCAGCTTGTGTTCGGCGAGTTTTTTGCGCAGGGTGTTGCGGTTGATGTCCAGCCAGCGCGCAGCCAGCGACTGGTTGCCTTCCGCATGGCGCATCACGGTGGCCAGCAGCGGCTTTTCCACCGCCTGCATCACCATGGCGTGAATGCCGTGCGGCTCGGAGCCGCCGAGATCGCGGAAATAGCCCTCCAGGCTTTCGATCACGCATTGTTCGAGGGTTTTGCGTTGCGGATTCATGCGGCGGCAAGAGGAAGGGGGAGGGAAGGCAGCGCCCCGCAGAGCAGGCGTCGCAGCGCGGTCAGTTGTTCGGCGGCGGTCTGCAGGGTGTTGAAATGCTGGCGAAACGCTGCGCCGCCCGGCAGATTGGCAACGTACCAGCCCACATGCTTGCGCGCGGTGCGCACCCCGGCAGCCTCGCCGTACAGCGCGTAGTGGTCGTCCAGATGCGCGAACAGCCAGTCGCGCCAATCCTCGGGCGGCGGGTCGGGCAGCAGCACGCCGCGCTCGAGAAACGCGGCGATCTGGCCGAACAGCCAGGGGCGGCCCATCGCCGCGCGGCCGATCATGACCGCATCGGCCCCGGTGGCCTGCAGCACCGCGGCGGCCTTTTGCGGCGAGTCGATGTCGCCATTGGCCACCACGGGAATGGAGACGCTGCGCTTGACCTCGGCAAGGGTGTCGTACTCCGCCTGCCCGCCGTAGCCCTGCTCGCGGGTGCGGCCGTGCACCACGATCATCGCCGCGCCTGCGGCCTCGGCCAGCCGGGCGATGCGCGGGGCGTTGCGCGCGGCGGCGCACCAGCCGGCGCGCATCTTGAGCGTGACCGGCGCGCCGAACGGGCGGGCTGCCGCCACCGCAGCCTCGACCAGCCGCGCGGCGAGGTCTTCGTCCTGCATCAGCGCCGACCCGGCCCAGCGGTTGCAGACCTTTTTCGCCGGGCAGCCCATATTGATGTCGATGATGTGCGCGCCGCGTTCCAGGTTGTACGCGGCGGCGTGCGCGATCTGCTCGGGGTCGGTGCCGACGATCTGCACCGCGATCGGCGCGGCCTCGCCGTCGTGGTTGGCGCGGCGCGCGGTCTTGAGGCTGTCGCGCAGTTCGGGCCGCGCGGTGATCATTTCGCTCACGCAATACCCGGCGCCGAGTTGCCGCGCCAGGCGCCGGTACGGCCGGTCGGTGACCCCGGCCATCGGCGCGGCGAACACGCGGTTGGGCAAGACATGCCGCCCGAGCCAAAGCGGCGCGCGCAGCCGCGACAGCGCCACGAGAGGCGCGGAGTCGGCGGGGGCAGCGGGTTGGGTCATGGCGGGACAGCGTGCGCAGCGCAGCAGGCCCGTGGATGCGGCTGCCGCTTTTTTGTGCAGGGGGTGGATTCTATGCCGCGCCAGGCGGCGTCCGGCCCGCGCCGGGCGCGTCCCCTGCCGTGCCGCCGGCCTGCTGCCGCAGCCGGATCTGGCGCCAGACCTGCAGCCTGTCCTGCTCGCTCATGCTGCTCCAGCGCGCGATTTCGTCCAGGGTGCGCAGGCAGCCGCGGCAAAGCCCCCGCGCTTCGTCGACGGTGCAGACATTGATGCAGGGGGACGGCACGGCCATGTCAGACGGGGCGGGTGACGGCGCTGGGCGCAGCGCCGAGCCAGCGCGGCAGATCGTCGGGCCGCAGCGCAAAGACCGCGTGCGGATGCCCCGCCGCGGCCCAGATGCGGGCAAAGCGCCACAGACTCTGGTCGACCAGCGCGATCGGCGGCTGCACATGCCCCCCCGGGCTGACCCCGCCGATGGCAAAGCCGGTGGTCGTGCGCACAAAATCGGCATCGGCGCGTGCGAGCTGCCCCACCTGCGCGGCCACGGCGTGCTCGTCCCCCCGCCGATCCCCGGCGCAGACCACGAGAACGGCGCGGTTGCTGTCCACATGGCGGAACACGATGGACTTGGCAATCTGCCCGAGCTGCACCCCGAGCGCATCCGCGGCCTGCTGCGCGGTGCGCGCCGCGGCGTCGAGCAGGACCGGCGGCTCGGCATGGCCGAGCGCGGCCAGCGCGTCGATCACCCGCTGCACCGATTCGCTCGGGTGGCCGATGGCGCGGGGCGGCATGGCGTGGCTCATGCGGCGCAGGCGGCGCTGGTGCCATTGCCCTGCTCGGCGGCCCACTTGGCCAGCAGCGCGCGGCCGGCGCGGCTGTGGTTCGGGCGGCCGATCGCACGGGTGATGAAGTCGCCCGTCTGCACCACCGCGCGCAGATCGACCCCGGTGTCGATGCCCAGGCCATGCAGCATATAGACCACGTCCTCGGTGGCGACGTTGCCGGTCGCGCCTTTGGCGTAAGGGCAGCCGCCGAGCCCGGCGACAGACGCGTGAAAGCTCGCCACGCCCAGTTGCAGCGCGGCGAGCACGTTGGCCAGCGCCTGACCGTAGGTGTCGTGGAAATGCCCGGCCAGCCGCGCGAGCGCAAACACCCGCGACGCGGCGTCGAACACCGCCTGCACCGCGCCGGGCGTGCCCACGCCGATGGTGTCGGCGATGTCGATGCTGTCGCAGCCCAGATCGGCCAGGCGCCGCACCACATCGACCACCGCAGTCGGCTGGACCTCACCCTGGTACGGACAGCCCAGCGCCACGGAAATGCTGCCGCGCAGCCGCACCCCGGCGGTCTTCGCCGCGTGTGCGACCGGGCGGAAGCGTTCGATCGATTCGGCGATCGAGCAGTTGATATTTTTCTGCGCAAACGCCTCGCTCGCCGCGGTGAACACCACGACCTCGTCCACGCGGGCCGCGAGCGCCGCCTCCATTCCTTTGAGATTGGGCACCAGCGCGGAATACCGCGTGCCGGGACGGCGGCGGATGCCCGCCATCACCTCGGCGCTTCCGGCCATTTGCGGCACCCACTTGGGCGAGACGAAGGCCGCTGCCTCGACGTGCGGCATCCCTGCGGCGGACAGCCGGTCGATCAGATCGATCTTGACCGCGGCGGGCACCGGGTTGGCCTCGTTCTGCAGACCGTCGCGCGGGCCGACCTCGACCACTTCGACGAACCTGGGCAAGTCGTTCAGGGAATGCATGGCGTGTCTCCGGTTCAATACCCCAGCCGCATGTCGACCACGCCGCCGGGCGATTCGCCGCGCTCGATCGCGGCGATCTTGCGCACGATCTGCGCTGCCGACGGGCCGACCAGGGTTTGCGCCGCCACATGCGGGGTGATGCGCACCCGCGAGTGGCGCCACAGCGGGTCGTCTGCCGGCAGCGGCTCGGTGGCGAACACATCGAGCAAGGCGCTGGCCAGGTGCCCGGACTGCAGCAGATCGAGCAGATCGGCCTGATCGACCACCGCACCCCGGCTGGCGTTGATCAGGTGCGCGCCCTGCGGCAGGCGGCTCAGCGCAGCGTAGTCGAGCAGCCCGCGGGTGTCGGCGGTCAGTGGCAGCAACACCACCAGCACCCGGGTCTGCGCGAGAAATTCGTCCAGGCTGCCCAGCCCGACCACCTGGCAGTTCAGCCCCGCGGCAGCGCGGCCGCTGCGGGTGCAGGCGTGGACTGGAAAATCCATCGCCGCCACGCGCCGCGCGGCGGCTGCGCCCATCTGCCCCAGACCGAGAAAGCCGACGGTGAAACTGGCGCGCGGCGGCAGCGGCAGCGGCTGCCAGCATTGCTGCGCCTGCTGCTC
>JAGDVQ010000015.1 GCA_023255715.1 Thiomonas sp. | reverse complement strand
GCGCCTTGCATCCCATCCCGCACACCGGCGCGCACCATCACAAGAACTTATTCAGTGCTGCCATAAGCAGCTTCTGACGACACACCGCATGCATCTGCCCGCACCGCAATCCACCGCGCCGGTTGCCCCGGTCACGCGGGCATCGTTCTACCGCCTGGTCTATCCCGCCCGTGTGCTCGGCATGGCGCTGGCCGGTCTTGCCGTGGGCAGCGTGTTGTTCGAGCACCGCGCCAACGCCTGGCTCTGGGCGCTGCTGGGGATCACATTTCTGCTCTGGCCGCACCTTGCCTATGTTCACGCCCGTTTCAGTCCCGACCGTTACGCGGCGGAAAAGCGCAATCTGCTCGTCGACTCGCTGTTCGTCGGCATGTGGGTTCCGCTGATGCACTTCAACCTGCTGGTCAGCGCGGTCCTCACCATCATCACCACGTTCGACAAGGTCTACACCCTCATCCGGCGGCTTTGGCTCTATGCCCTCATCGTTCTGATCGGCGCCGCGGCCCTGGTCACCCTGCTGGTTCGCCCCGAGTTGCATCCGCACAGCACCATTCTTGTGGAGCTGTGCGTGTTGCCGCTGGTGTTTGTCTACACCTGGGTGAATACCTACCGCGGCGCGCGCCTCATGCGCACCACGGCCCGGCAGAACTGGCAGCTTGCCGAGCTGCGTCGCACCGACAGCCAGACCGGGCTGCACTCGCGCGATCACTGGATCGAGCGCGCCACGCAGGCGCTGCAATCCCTGCAGTCAGCGGACAGACCCGCCTGTTTGCTGCTGATCGACATCGACCATTTCAAATCGGTCAACGACCATTTCGGTCATACCGTGGGCGATGAGGTCATCAGCGCGGTGGGCAAAGTCATTCTGGCCAGCGTGCGCAGCGAAGACAGCGCCGGTCGCTACGGCGGCGACGAGTTTGCCGTGCTGGTCAGCCAGGCCGACGCGCGGACCGCGCGTGCCATCGCCGAACGCATCCGCACGCAGATCGAGCAACTGCGCTTTTCCAGCGCACCGCAACTGCGACTGAGCAGCAGCATCGGCCTGGCCGTGGCGTTGCCCGAGCACGCCGCGCTGCGCGACTGGATCAACGCCGCCGACGTGGCGCTCTACCGCGCCAAGGACCTCGGTCGCAACCGCGTGGCCGAAGCCGCGGGGGTCGATCCCTGATGGCGCAAGGTGCTGCGCGTCGTTTCGCGCCCTGCTCGCCATCTCTCCTGTTCCATTGCCGCACCAACGCCTTGCCCATGCCGCCCTCCTCTCCCGCGCCTTCCGATGAGGCCTTGTTCGACCAGCTTTCCACCACACTGCTGCAGGCGGTCGATCTGGAAGGGCTGGTGCGGCCGTTGCTGAAACTGCTGCAGACCATCACCGGGCTCGAAAGCACTTATTTCACCGCCATCGACCCAGCGCGTCAGACCCAGACCGTGCTCTACGCCACGAACACCGACCAGTTGCACATCCCCGAGGGCGCGCAGGTGGACTGGGAGGACACGCTGTGCAAGAGGGCGCTGGAGCAAGACCGCCTGGTCAACAACGCGGTCTCCCAAACCTGGGGCGACAGCGCTGCGGCACGGGCCCTGGGCATCGAAACCTATGCCAGCGCGCCGATCGAAGTGGCGGGCGGGGAACTGTATGGCACGCTGTGTGCCGCGGGCCGCCAGGCCGTGGATCTGTCGCCCAAGGCGCTGCAGACCCTCAAACTGTTCGCCAGCATCATCGCCCGGCAGATCGAACGCGAGCGCCTGATCGCGCTGTTGCAGCAGGAGAACGCCCGCCTGTCGCATGCCAGTCTGCTCGACCCGCTCACCGGCCTGCTCAACCGCCGGGGGCTCGAAGAGCACCTGCCCCGACTGCTCGCCCAGGCAGAGCGGCAGCAGCGGCGCGTGATGCTGGCGTTCATCGATCTCGACAGGTTCAAGCAGATCAACGACGATCATGGTCATCTGGCTGGAGATGACTTTTTGCGTCAGGTTGGCCTGCGGCTCAAAAACGGTCTGCGCGCCAGCGACGTGCTCGCACGCTACGGCGGCGATGAATTCGTCGTCGCCATCTGCGTCGATCCCGAGGCGGTGCACCACGAGTCGGCGCTGCGCGAGCGTCTGTTCGAACTGACACGCGGCCAATACCTGCTGGATCACGGCGCGCTGGACTATCCCGGCCCCAGCATCGGCATTGCGGTGTGTCATCCGGGCTCGACAGACATGGCCGGCCTGCTCAAACGCGCGGATCAGGCGATGTACGCGCAAAAACTCCAGCGCAGGCAGCAGCTCCGGCCTCGACCTGAACCTTGAACGAGGGTCTGTGTTGATATGCCCGCCCGCTATGCTGGGGACATGCAATCCTGGCTCTTCCTGTTCGGCGCCATCGTCGCCGAAGTGATCGGCACCACTGCGCTCAAGGCCACGCAGGGCTTCACCCGGCTGGCGCCCTCGCTGGTGGTGGTCGTGGCCTATGCGCTGGCGTTCTACCTGCTGTCGCGCACCATGCAGACCATCCCGATGAGCATTTCCTACGCGGTGTGGTCCGGCGTGGGCATCGTGCTCATCACCCTGATCGGCTTTGTGGTGTATCACCAATCGCTCGACCTGCCCGCGCTCGTCGGCCTGGGGCTGATCCTTGCGGGCGTTCTGGTGATTCACCTGTTCTCCCGATCGGTGGCACACTGAAATCGATCGATTCGTTCGATTCAACTTATTGCAAATATCCGTTTGTCTTGTATGAGCTGACGTCCTATCCTGCTCAGGGTTAACGCGTATGTCGTGTTGCGCACCCCTACAGGAGTTCATTCATGTCAGTCCCCGGTTCCCCCCTCGCTTCGCGCCGTCTGGCGCTGCAGTCCACTCTGGTCGCAGGCCTTGGCCTGACCGCGCTCGGCAGCCGCGCCGCGCAGGCCGCCTCGGCGCAGGCGCGCATGCTGCCCGCTGGCGCCACCACCCTGGCCGAGCTGGGCAAGAAGCTCGCCGCTGCGCCGCGTCGACGCGACTTCAAGACCACGCAGATGATCCTGGAGCATCCCGACGAATGGGACAGCGCGGCGCTCGATCTGCTGCTGACCTACGGCGGCAAGCCCAGGCAGGTGTGGGACAACACCCAGCTCGAAGGCCCCTGGCTCAACCTGATGCGCAATTCCATGAACGCGCAGATCTGGTCGTTCAGGCATCCGGATTTTCTGGCGCTCTCAGCCACCCACGGCCCGGCGCACCTGGCGCTGTTCGATGACGCGCTCTGGGCCAAATATCAGTTGGGCAGCCTGACCAAGGGCAAGGCCAAGACGAATGTGTGGATCAAGACCTCGCCTGCTGCCGATGCCGATCCCAAGGCCGTGGAAGATTCCAAGGGCGTGTACTCCCCGGCGGACAACAGCATCACCGTGCTGCAGGAGCGTGGCGCGGTCTTCCTGGCCTGCCACAACGCGATCTGGGAGCTGACCGGGCATCTGCATGCCAAGGGCGTCAACCCGGACAAGAAGACCCACGGCGAAATGGCCGCTGAATTCACCAATCACCTCATCCCCGGCGTGGTGCTCACCCCTGGCATCGTCGCCACGCTGGTGGAGCTCGAGGACGCAGGCTACCGCTACACCGCCTGATTCGCACACCCCATCAAGACAGGAGACCTCCATGCCCCGCACCTCCCGCGCGCTGCTGCGCACCCCCTTGCTCGCCGCCCTGCTGCTGGCGCTGCCCGTCCTGGCCCAGGCCCAACAGACCGACAGTGGCTGGAACGGCAAGGTGCAGCCGCCGCAGTACAAGGAAACCATCTTTCCGCCATGGCAGCACGGCGCGAACAATCCTGCGCTCGACAAAGGGCTGGAATTCACCGTCCCCGAGGTGAACGACCTGCCCGACTTTCACGGCAACCTCGATCACCCCAAGCTGGTGATCTTCGTCGCCGGGAATTACTACTTCGCCATGGCGCCGCTGGTGCAGGCTTTCGAGAAGGAGCATCCGGACTACAAGGGCCGGGTGTTCTACGAAACCCTGCCCCCGGGCATTCTGCTCAAGCAGATGCACGAAGGCGGCGTGATCACGGTGGGCAACATGACCTGGACGGTCAAGCCCGATGTGTTCGCCGCCGGGCTGAAAAAGATCGAGGCCGGCATCCATGACGGCGTGCTCACCGGCAAGGCCATTCCCTATGTGAGCAACGACCTCACCATCATGGTGCCCAAGGGCAACCCGGCGCACATCACCGGCCTGGCCGATCTGGGCAAGCCGGGGGTGACGTTGTCCATGCCCAACCCGCAATGGGAAGGCGTGGCGCGGCAGATCGAGGCTTCGCTGCGCAAGGCAGGCGGCGAGGCGCTGGAACAGTCGGTCTACAACACCAAGGTGAAGAATGGCGAGACCATCCTCACCCACATCCACCACCGTCAGACGCCGTTGTTCATGATGCAAGGCCTGGCGCAGGCCGGGGTGACCTGGAAGTCCGAGGCCATCTTCCAGGAAAAAGTCGGTCACCCAATCAGCAATGTGGACATTCCCGCTGACCAGAACACCACGGCGGTCTATGCCGCAGCCGTGGTCAAGGGCGCGGCCCATCCGCAGGCCGGGCTGATGTGGGCGGAGTTCCTGCGTTCGCCCACGGCGCTCAAGATTTTCGAGGGCTACGGCTTCAAGCCCGCGGCCGCCAAGCCCGCCGCCTGATCGACCGCTTCGCTGCGTCTGCGCAGCGCCGTTGCGCGTTGCCTTCGTTTGGCTCTTCATTCGCCCCGCCGCAAGGCCGGGCGATTTTTTTCGTTCCTCGCAAGACAGGCGCCGGGTGAGCCGCTGTGAACCATTGCACGTTTTGGCGGTGCAGATCAAAAAGCCCGCCAATCTGGTCAGGTCAGGGCTTGATTTTGGTGGGGGGCAGTAGCACACTGAACCTGACAATTCCATCACAACACACGCCTTCCGGGTCCCGCCGGACGGCAACAACAGAGGAGGTCCCACACCATCACAGTCTGTCGGCACGGCGCTGCGCCTTGCCATGTCCATTTTTCCGAAAATCAGGAGCCTCACTATGAATCTGACCATCAGCGGCCACCATTTGGATGTCACCCCCTCCCTGCGCAGCTACGTCGAGACCAAGCTCGATCGCGTGGTGCGACATTTCGATCAGGTGGTCAATGTCAACGTGCTACTCAGTGTGGAAAAACTCAAGGAAAAGGAAAAGCGCCAGCACGCCGAATGCAATCTGATGGTCAAGGGCAAGTCGATTTTTGCGGAAAGTCAGCATGAAGACCTGTACGCCGCCATCGACACCCTGGTGGACAAGCTCGACCGTCAGGTGGTCGAGCACAAGAACCGACTGCGTGACCATCAGGCCACCGCGGGCAAGCATCTGGCCAGTTGAGCCCTGGCCCGTTCCTTCGCTTTTCAGCGTTGCCGCAGACCGGCCCGGCTGTCTCCGGGCGGTCTGTGCCTGCGCCGATCTGCCGCAAAACCCGTTTACACTGCGTCGCCTCGATGGTCCCCGCGTGATCCCATGAACCGCCTTGCCCAGATCCTGCCGCCCGCGCATGTGCAGCTCGATGTCGACGTCAGCAGCAAAAAGCGCGCATTCGAATATGCCGGACTGCTGTTCGAACACAGCCTTGGCCTGAACCGCGCGCAAATTACCGACAACCTGTTTGCACGCGAGCGGCTGGGCTCCACCGGACTGGGACAGGGGGTGGCCATTCCGCACGGGCGCATCAAGGGCCTGAAGCAGCCCAGCGCCGCGGTCATTCGCCTGCGCCAGCCCATCGCGTTCGAGGCGCCGGACAACCAACCGGTGTCACTGCTCGTGGTGCTGCTGGTTCCCGAAAACGCCACGGCCAAACATCTGGAACTGCTGTCGACCATCGCCGAAATGCTCTCCGATGCCGACCTGCGTGCGCAGCTCCTCGGCGAGGCAGACGCGGCAGCGCTGCACCGCCGAGTCAGCGAGTGGGCGCCGCTGCATTCAGCCGCCTGAGATGCTGCGCCCAATCGCCGCGCGTGCCGCGGTGCCTCCTGGCCTTGCCCGAGCCACCCCGATTTGAAAGCCTCCACCCTCGCCGCCGAGCGTCTGTTCGACGCCAATGCGCCGCAGTTGATGTGGCAGTGGATTGCCGGGCAGAACAATCCCGAGCGCCGTTTCGACCTGGCCGCGGTCGAAGGCGCCACCTCCGGCGCCGATCTGGTCGGCTACCTCAACTACATCCATCCGTTTCGCGTGCAGATTCTGGGCTGGCGCGAGGTGGATTACCTGAACAACTCCACGGCCGAAGACCGGCTGCGACGCATTCGCCGCATCATCGGTCTGGAGCCGCCGGCACTGGTGCTGGCCGACGGCAAGGAGCCGCCGCCCGGCTTGGTCGATGAATGCAATGCCGCGCAGGTGCCGCTGTTCCAGACCGCCGAGACCGCGGCCTTCACCATCGACGTGCTGCGCGCGTTTCTGTCCAAGCATTTCGCCAACCGCATCACCCAGCATGGCGTGTTCATGGACATCCTCGGGCTGGGTGTGCTGATCACCGGCGAATCCGGTCTGGGCAAGAGCGAACTCGGTCTGGATCTGATCACCCGCGGTCACGGTCTGGTGGCCGACGACTGCGTCGATCTGCTGCGCGTGGCGCAGAACACCATCGAAGGCCGCTGCCCGCCGCTGCTGCAGAACCTGCTGGAAGTGCGCGGCATCGGTCTGCTCGACATCAAGACCATCTTTGGCGAAACTGCGGTGCGTCGCAAGATGCGGCTCAAGCTCATCTGCCATCTCATTCGTCGCGACGTGCTCGATCGCAACTTCGACCGCCTGCCTGCAGGCAACCTGGAAGAGGACGTGCTCGGCGTGCCCATCCGCAAGGTGATGATTCCGGTGGAAGCCGGGCGCAACCTCGGCGTGCTGGTGGAATCCGCCGTGCGCAACACCATTCTGCAGTTGCGGGGCATCGACACCCTGCGCGAATTTCAGGAACGTCAGCGTCAGGCCATGCAGGACGGCGACGACTGAAAGGCGGAAGGCTACTCGTCGTGCCCGTGCCCCTGCCCGTGTGCGCGCGCGGCCAGCGGGGTGTGATCGGCCTTGTGGTAGTGCGGGCACTCGGCCCTCTTGGCACAGCTCGCATAGAGCGACAGCGAGTGCTCCTGCAATTCGAAGCCGTGTTCGCTGGCGATCTTTTTCTGTCGCCGCTCGATTTCCGCATCGAAGAACTCCACCACCCGCCCGCAGTCCAGGCACACCAGATGGTCGTGGTGCTTGCCCTCGTTGATCTCGAACACCGACTTGCCCGACTCGAAGTTGCTGCGCAGCAAGATGCCGGCCTGCTCGAACTGGGTCAGCACGCGGTACACCGTGGCCAGACCGATGTCCTGCTGCTCGTCGAGCAACACGCGGTACACGTCTTCCGCCGTCATGTGGCGCTGCGTGCCTTTCTGGAAAATTTCCAGGATGCGCAGGCGTGGCTGTGTGACTTTCAGGCCGGTATTGCGCAAACCTTGTGCGTTGCTCTGAGCCATGGGGAAGAGGGCCGTATTCAGTAGAATGCGCCGATGTTAAACGACCCCGGCCGCGTTGACGACGCGAGAGACCCGATGCGGTTTTCCCCAGTTTTGCACTCCCCCGAACAAGCTGCCACGCGGCCATCTTGGCTGCCGTTTTCCTGGGTGGGCTGGCGACCCGCCCTTGCAGTTGCTGCGCTGTGCGGTCTGGCGCTGCTGGGCGGTTGCAGCAGCACGGCAACCCAGCACGATCTGACCTCGATCTTCAAGCCCTATCGCGCCGATGTGATTCAGGGCAACTTCGTTTCGCGCGAAATGGCGGCGGAGCTCAAGCCCGGCATGAGCAAGGAGCAGGTGCAGGCCATCATGGGCACGCCGCTGCTCAAGACCATTTTCAACCAGAACCGCTGGGAATATGTGTTCAGCCTGCGCCAGGGCTATCAAGCCCCCATCGTGCGCCGTTTCACCGTGTATTTCGACAAGGACGGCAAGATGGAGCGCGCAGACGGCGACCCGCTGCCTTCCGAGCAGGAATTCGTTGCCCAGATCAACTCCCTGCGGGACGGCGGCAAGAAACCCAAGTCGTTGACCGAGGCACAGCTGCAGGCGGAAGTTGCCGCCGCGGACAAGAAGTTCGCACAGACCAAGCGGCCCGCCGCGCCTGCGTCACAGCCAGGCAATCTGACGGTGTACGCGCCGCCCGCCGAAATCGCCGCGCTGCAGAAGGCAGCTCCCGCAGCCTCCGCACCCGTCGGCAACTGAACGCCGCCCTCGCCATGAGCACTTCGCAAGCTGAGACGCACCGCATCGCCATTGCCGGCGCCAGTGGCCGCATGGGCCGCACGTTGATCGAAGCCGTGCTGGCCGCGCCGGACTGCAGCGTCACTGCGGCGCTCGACATGCCCGGCAGCCCGGCGCTGGGGCAGGACGCCGGGGCCTTTGCCGGGGTGCACACCGGCGTGCCCATCCGCTCCGATCTGTACGCCGCCCTGCAGCACGCGCGTTATTTCATCGACTTCACCCGGCCCGAGGGCACCATGGCGCATCTGGCCGCATGCGAGGCGGCGGGCGTGGCCATGGTCATCGGCACCACGGGTTTCGACGACGCGCAGCTTGCGCGCATCCGCGCGGCATCGCAGCGCATCGGCATCGTCATGGCGCCCAACATGAGCATCGGTGTCAACGTGGTGTTCAAGCTGCTCGAGCAGGCTGCCCGCGCGCTGGCGCAGGGCTACGACATCGAAATCATCGAAGCCCATCATCGCCACAAGGTGGACGCGCCGTCGGGCACTGCGCTGAAGATGGGCGAGATCGTGGCGGGTGCGCTGGGCCGCGATCTGAAGCAGTGCGCCGTCTATGGCCGCGAGGGCATCACCGGCGAGCGCGACCCGTCCACCATCGGTTTCGCCACCGTGCGCGGTGGCGACATCGTGGGCGACCACACCGTGCTGTTCGCTGGAACCGGCGAGCGCATCGAGATCACCCATAAATCGAGCAGCCGCGCCACCTATGCCCAGGGCAGCCTGCGCGCCGTGCGGTTTCTTGCCTCCCGTGCGCAGGGCCTGTACGACATGCAGGACGTGCTGGGCATCAAGGACTGATTGCGCGCATGGGAGGGCTTGCACAATTCTGGCAGCAGGGCGACGCGCTCAGTCATCTGGTCGCGCTGGTGCTGCTGGCCATGTCGCTGGCGAGCTGGTTCGTCATTCTGTGGAAGGCGGCGCTGCTGTGGCGCGCCGTGCGCCGCGTGCCCGCTGGCATTGCTGCCTACTGGGGCGCGCCTTCGGCGCTGCAGGCGGCTGCCGCCGTGCAGGCGGCCGACAAGGACGGGTTGGCCAGCCTGCTGGCCGACACCGCATCGCGGTTGGCGCGGCCCGACACGGTGCACCGCTGGCAGTCGCACGAAGACCGCGTCACCCGCGAGCTGCGCGATGCGCTGCAGGCGGCGCAGCGTCGGTTGCAGGCCGGGCATGTGCTGCTGGCCAGTGTGGGCAGCACCGCGCCCTTCGTCGGTCTGTTCGGCACGGTCTGGGGCATCTATCACGCCCTCACCGCCATTGCCGCCAGTGGCCAGATCAGCGTGGACAAGGTGGCAGGCCCCGTGGGTGAAACCCTCATCATGACCGCAGCCGGTCTGGCCGTGGCCATTCCGGCCGTGCTGGCCTACAACGCGCTGAGCAAGCGCGCCCGTCGGGTGCAGGGCGCGCTCGAAGGCTTCGCCCACGATCTGCAGCGTCTGCTGGCCACCAGCCCGGTGACTTGAGTTCGGCGCACCATGAGCTTCGGCAGTTTCGATCAGGGGGATGACGGCGAGGCGATGAGCGACATCAACATGACGCCGCTGATCGACGTCATGCTGGTGCTGCTGGTGATTTTCATCATCACCGCGCCGCTGCTCACCGGCAGCCTCAAGCTCGATCTGCCCAAGGTCGATGCCCCGCCGTCACAGCAGACACCCACCGTGCTCGACGTGGGCTTGCGCAAGGACGGACAGCTCTACCTCGCCGGTCAGGCCATCACCCTGGCGCAACTCGCGGCACGCTTCGCCGCCAGTGCGCAACAGTCCGCCAAGACCGAGGTGCACATCAGCGCCGATGCCGCCGTGCCCTATGGGGATGTCGCCCGCGTCATGGGCGCCGCGCAGAGTGCGGGGCTGAGCCGCATTGGCCTGATCACCCAGCCGCCCACAGGCGCGGCGTCTGCCGCGCGCTGAACGTTCCCCTACTTGAACTTGTAGTAGGTCTGGTTGAGGTAGGCGGCGATGTCCTTGACCTCTTCCGGAAACAGGTCGTGGTTGAGCTGGGTGACGCACATCTGCGTGAATGCCAGCAATTGCTTGGGGTTGTGCACCTTGCGGTCCGGGCGGGTGTACATCGCCGAGGTGGAGCCCATCATGCGCTCGGCATGACAGGCGGCGCATTTGAGGTCGGTGTAGTACTGCTGCCCTTTCACCAGATTGGCCCCTTGAAATTCGTGAGGCAGGCCGTCTGCCGCATGGGCCATGGAGGGCAAGGCCAACAAGCCCAACAACATCCCGCTGCCGACGAGACGTCGCATCCGTTGCATGGTCGAGGTCATCAATGTCTCCCTGGTTCTGTGCGCGCAGTGTGCAGGGGCCGCGCACTGCTTGTCCATAACACCCCTGTCGTGCGCAGGGGAACCGGTCGGCTGGTTCAGGACCGTGCCGGTCGGGTGAACTGGAACAGCGAGGCCTGCACATCGGCGTCCATCTCGGGCTCCCAGAGCACAGAGGTGTCGCGCCCGAGTTCCTTGGCGCGGTACATCGCCACATCGGCCAGGCGCAGCAACTCTTCCAGGGTCTGCGCGTGCTGCGGGTACAGCGCCACGCCGATGCTGCCCGAGGCGCGGAACTCCTGCCCCGACAGCGCGTAGGGCGCGCGCAGGCGCTCCAGCACATGCCGCGCCAGGTCTTCGGCCAGGCGCGGTGACGGCAGATTGGGCAGGACGATGGCGAACTCGTCGCCGCCCAGCCGGGCGCAGACCGCGTCGGGGCCGAAGGCTTCGCGCAGGCGCGCAGCGGTGGCCTGGATCAGCGCGTCTCCCGCGGCATGGCCGAAGTGATCGTTGATGCGCTTGAGGCCATCGAGGTCGATCCACAGCACGGCAGAGTAGGCATGGCTGTCTTGGGTGCGGTCGAGCGCACGCTGGCCAGCGTCGAACAGGCCGTTGCGGTTGAGCAGGCCGGTGAGCGGATCCTTGAGCAGCAAGTCCTGCAGCTTGGTCGCGCGTTCGCGCAGCTGCGCCACGCGCACGGACAGGCCGTAGGTGAGAACCAGCGCGAGAAACACCATCACCCACTGCAGCGCGTCGGAGGTGAGAAAGGTCTCAGGCAGCCAGCCCAGGGTGCGGCCGATGTTGGCAAATCCCACGAGCAGCAACGGGCACAGGCTGAGCAACAGGATCATTGCCGGAATGAAACGCTGCCGCCACCGCACCGCAGCGGCCAGGGCGATCAGAAACAGCGATGCCGCCGCGATGATCTGCGCCGGAACCAGCATCCAGCCGCTGGCCGGCAGCAGCGCGGCCACAGCCAGGGTGATCGCCAGCCACTGCACGATCTGCAGCGCCAGATCGGTGCGCGGCGCGGTGCGCGGCAGCAGCAGATAGGCGCGGATGAAATACAGCCCGCCGGCGCACATCAACGACAGTCCGCCGATCAGCCCGATGCCGTTCCACGGGCTGGAACTGGGCCAGAACTGGTGCTGCCCCACGCCGGAGAGCGTCAGGATGTAGAACACGGTGGCGGCCTGCCACAGGATGTAGGCGAAGTAGGCCTTGTCGCGGGTGCTGAGAAACAGAAAGGCGTTGTAGATCAGCAGCGCCACGGTCATGCCGTAGAACAGGCCTTGAAGCAGGGCGTCGTCCACCGCGTGATGGCGGAAGGCTGCTGCGTCCCACAAGTGGAATTCCGGCGTGAGCGCGCCGTATTGCGCCACGCGGATCAGCAGGGTGCTGGCGCCTTCGGGCGGGTCGAATGCATAGGCGGTGTAACGGGAATGCAGGGCACTGAGCCGACCGATGCCCGCCGCACGCGTGCCGTCTGGGTGCGCTGGGTCGGAGGGCAGAAGATAGGCCTCGGCCTCGCGCCAGACGGGCCGTCCCAATTGCAGCACCAGATGCTCGGGCGACAGCATGCTGCGAAACAGCCGGATGCGCACCCACAGGGCGCTGTCGCTGATGCCCAGATTGCCATCGTTCACCCGCTGGAACTGCGCATCTGGCAACTGCGCCACCGCGCTGGGTTCCAGCCTTCGTCCGGTCTCCTGAACGATCTGCAGCGACTGCTTCAGGCCCTGATGGACGAGATCCTGTGGCACCAGAACCACCAGCGGGGCCGCCGTCGCATCGGGGGCCACGGCGGCCCAGACGCGCCCCGATGTCAGCAGCGCCAGAAGCAGGGCCGCCAGCGCCATGACCAGGCCGCGCAACGGGTCGCGTCGAGGAGGAGGCAGTGGCTGACGGGACATGGTGTGCGCCTGACGGCAATGGGTTCCACGGCTGACGAAGAAGGCAATGGCGAACCCAGTGTAGGGAGCGCCCCGGGCGTCCTCAATCCCTCTCTGCAGGGGGGCGATACCGCAGCGCCTCGACCGCGACGTCAGCGCCCGGCGCCTCGACCTCATCATCGACCCGGTGCCCGATGTGCACGGCCAATCCCTGCGTGCCCACGCTGGCTGCAGACGGCGCGCTGGTGCTGGGGCGCAAGACGCGCGGCGTCATCGCGCCGTGCAGGTTCAGCGAACTGGCTCCACAATGAACCTTCACCAAGCTGCAACACCCCACGGAGATCTCAGATCATGCAACACCCCATCCAAGACAAAGTCATCGTCATCACCGGCGCCAGCAGCGGCCTGGGCGAAGCCACGGCGCGGCTGCTCGCGGCGCAGGGTGCGCGGGTGGTGCTGGGCGCGCGGCGCAGCGAGCGCATCGAGGCGCTTGCCACCGAGCTGAAAACCAACGGCGCACAAGCATTGGCCGTCACCACCGACGTGACCGATGCCGCCCAGGTACAGGCGCTGGTGGACGCCGCGGTGCGGACTTTCGGCCGCATCGACGTGATGCTCAACAACGCCGGGCTGATGCCGCATTCCCCGCTGGAGCGCCGCAAGATCGCCGACTGGGACCGCATGATCGACGTCAACCTCAAGGGTGTGCTCTACGGCATCGCCGCCGCGCTGCCGGCGATGCAGGCGCAGAAGTCGGGGCACATCATCAATGTGTCGTCGGTCGCCGGGCACAAGGTGCGGCCGGGCAGTGCGGTCTACGCGGCGACCAAGCATGCGGTGCTGGCGCTGTCCGAAGGGCTGCGGCAGGAGGTCAAGCCGTGGAACATCCGCACCACGGTGATCTCGCCCGGCGCGGTGGCCACCGAGTTGCCCGACAGCATCACCGAACCCGATATGGCCGAGGCGGTGCGCCAGATGTATCGCGTTGCCATTCCGGCCGAGTCGTTTGCGCGCATGGTGGCCTTTGCCATCAGTCAGCCGGACGATGTGGACATCAACGAAATCCTGTTCCGCCCGACCCGCCAGGAGGTCTGATGCCGTCGCGCAGCCGGTCAAGCGCCATCTGCACGCCGACAACACGCCGGCAAGCAGGCTGAATTGACGCAGCGCAGCGCCTGATCGCAGCGTTCGGTCTACGATTACCCAGGTTGACCTGATTTCCTTCTGCTCTCACTGCACGACCCTCTGCGCTGTGCGCGACTCCCCGAGGGAGTTGAGCGGTCCTTCAGAGCGGCCGTGCGGAGCGCTCACACCCCACCAGGACTCCTTCCATGCAATATGTCGTTGCCAATCGTGTGCCGGTGCATGCGGAATTTCGTGCAGCCTTTGAGGAACGCTTCCGCCAGCGTGCTGGCGAGGTGGAAAAGCAGCCGGGTTTTGTGCGCATGGAAGTGCTGCGCCCGGCGCAGGACGATGGCCTCTATGTCATTCTGACGCACTGGGAAAGCCGCGAAGCCTTCCAGAACTGGGTCCGCAGCGACGATTTCAAGCGTGCACATCAGCAACCCAACCCGCTGCCCAAGGAGGCTTTCGGCGAAGGCGGCGGCATCGAGCAGCACGAGGTCATCATTGCCGCAGGCAAGGGCATCTGAACCCCGCCCTGCGGGCCAGTTCCCGACATGGCAAGCTCACGCCTGACTCTGAGGTTTACCACCCTGCCGCCATGCAACCGCCCCCCACGCAAACCCCGCCCGAGCCAGGCGAGCGCCTGACCGTCCTGTTCGATGGTGCCTGCCCGCTGTGCCGTCGCGAAGTGGGTCTGTACCAGTCGCTGGCCCCGTCCGAGTCCGTGGACTGGCTGGACGTCAGCGACGCCACGGTGCCGCTGTGCCCAGAGGACCGGTCGCGCTACCTGGCGCGTTTTCATGTGCGCAAGCCAGACGGCCAGATGCTCAGTGGTGCGCAGGCGTTTGTGGCGCTGTGGCTGACCATGCCGGGGTGGCGCTGGCTCGGCCGCATCGGCCGTCTGCCCGGCGTGACTCCCGTGCTGGAAGTGCTTTACCGGGGGTTCCTGATCATTCGCCCGCGCCTGCAGCGCTGGGCACGTGCAGCCGAGGGGTTGAAGCGACCCGGCTGAGCGGTTCCCACCGCCTGATGTCCTGCATCACCAGGCGATCGAAGAGTTTCCCAAGACCACAAGGACACCCATGGATCCGATGATTCGCATGATCTACGCCAGCCGCATCACCCAACTGGGCTCGGCCGATGTGCATGACATTCTCAACAGCTCCCGCCGCAACAACCCCGCGCTCGGCCTGTCGGGCATGCTGGTGTTTGCAGATGGATTCTTTCTGCAGGCGCTCGAGGGCGCCCGCTCACGGATCAATGCGCTCTATGCGCGCATCCTGCGCGACACCCGCCACGCCGACTCGGCGATCCTGCATTACCGCGAGATCGACAAGCGCCTCTTTGGCGACTGGTCGATGGGATATGTGCTGAGCAACGAAAAGAACCGCAGCCTGTTTCTGGCGTATTCGCTGGACGCGCGGTTTTCTCCCCTGACGCTCAGTGGCACCGCCGCCGAGCAGCTTCTGGGTGAGCTGGCCGAACACGCGCGCATCCTTGGCGCCGCAACCGCGACAGCAGGCTGACCTGCAGGCTGGGCGCTGCGCACGCGAGCGGCACCGCAACATGAAAACTCGCCCCTTCCTTCTCATGCTGACCCCTCTGTTGCTATCGGCCTGCTCGGTCTTTGGTGTGCGCTCCACGACGCCCGAGCCCAAGTTCACCGTGATCTCCCAGATCGGACCTGTGGAGATTCGGCATTACGCACCGCGCATTGCGGCTGAGACGACGGTGCAGGCCGGGCCCAGCGCAGCGCGCTACCAGGGATTTCGGCGACTGGCGGCCTATATTTTTGGTGCCAACCATCGCCACAGCCGGATCGCCATGACGACGCCCGTGGCCCAATCGCCCGGTGAACGCATCGCGATGACGGCGCCCGTCACCCAATCCCCATCCGCGCAAGGCTGGGTGATCCGCTTCTACATGCCGGCCAATGAGACGCTGGACACTCTGCCGACGCCTGACGATCCGCAGGTCCGTCTGGTCACCGTTGCAGCCACCGATGACGCCGTCCTGCGGTTTTCCGGCAGCCGCAGCCCCGCTGCCGTGGAAAAAGAACAGAGGCGACTGCTCGAATTGCTCGCCAAGACGCCCTGGCACCCGGTCGGAACGCCCGTTGCCTGGTTTTACGATCCCCCCTGGACACTGCCAGCGTTTCGCCGCAACGAGGTGGCTGTGGAGGTGCGGAGCGCGACGTAGGATGATCTTTTCGACACGTTGCTCGTCCGGTCTTGCCGTTCCGCCCATGCTCCGCTACCGCATTTTTCCAGTCACCGCTTTTGCCCAGAACGCCTGTCTGCTGTGGGATGGTGCCACGCGCGAGGCGGTGTGCACCGATCCGGGCGGAGAGGTCGACCGGCTGCTGCAGGCCGCGCAGCAGGAGGGCCTGACACTGCGCGCCGTGTGGCTGACCCACGCGCACATCGACCACGCGGGCGGTGCGGCCGAGCTGGCGCGGCGCGCGGGCGTGCCCATCATCGGCCCGCATCCAGGCGATCAGTTCTGGATCGACGCGCTGCCGCAGCAGGCGGCGATGTTCGGCTTTCCGCCGGCCGAGGCGTTCACTCCCGACCGCTGGCTGGCCGACGGCGATACCCTGCAGCTCGGCAGCCTGCAATTCACCGTGCGGCACTGCCCTGGCCACACACCGGGGCATGTGGTGTTTCACCAGCCCGAGGCGCGCCGGTGCTGGGTGGGCGATGTGCTGTTCGCCGGGTCCATCGGCCGCACCGACTTTCCCGGCGGCAATCACCAGCAACTCATCGACAGCATCACCGGCAAGCTGTGGCCCATGGGCGACGACACGGTGTTCATCCCCGGTCACGGACCGGAATCGACCTTCGGCGAAGAGCGCCGCAGCAACCCCTTCGTCGGCGGAACCTGAAAAAAAGACGCCGCAGCACGGGGCTGCGGCGAAACACATCCCGCGCCATCGGGGGGCGGACGCAGGAGTGCGAGGAGCGCGACAGGGTCGCAGGGGACGGCGCGCTGGCGCCGAATGCTGTTGGGGCGGCGACGCTCAGAGCGCGCCGAGGGGCACCTTGAGATAGCTCACCCCGTTGCCTTCCGCCCTGGGCAGTTCGCCCGCGCGCACATTGATCTGCACCGCAGGCAGGAT
>JAGDVQ010000189.1 GCA_023255715.1 Thiomonas sp. | reverse complement strand
ACGAGCGCCGGAACCACCAGGCCGAGCAGCAGCCAGGAGGTGGCAGCGGCCAGCGGGAAGTTCAGCGGCATGCCGTTGACCGCCTGGTAGATGGCATAAGTGCCCATGGTGAAGCCGCTGCTTGCGCCCAGCGTGGCCACCACCGCGAAGTTGCGCAGCGACTCCGCATAGGCAATGGCAAAGCCGGCAGCCAGCGCGGGCAGCAGGGCCACGAGCCCGAGCCGCAGCCGCCACAGCGTCGAGAGGCCATGCACCCGCGCTGCCTCCTGCTGCGCCGCGCTGGTGTGGCGCAGGCTGCCCTGCGCCACCAGAAACACATAGGGCACGACCTTGAGCGCCAGGGTGAGAACGATGCCCACCGGGCCGAGCAGCCGTTGTGCGGCGTGCAGCGCAACAGGCCAAGGCGCGAGCGGGCCGATGGGCGCGGCCAGCAGCATCCAGCCCGAAGCGAGAAAGAAGTCGGGGAAGATCAGCAGCAGCCACACCCCGGCTTCGATCCAGCCGCGTCCACGCAGATCGGTGCGCTCGCGCAGCCAGGCCAGCCACAGGCCGAAGGGCAGCGCAAGCAGCCCGACGGCAAGCGCCACCCACAGCGAGTTGAACAAGGCGTGGAGTTCATAGCCTTGCAACGCCGCGCGCAGCGGCGCAAGCGTGGGCCGAACCGCGCCCTGCAGCAGATGCGGCATGACGGCAGAAAGCAAGAAGCCCAGCAGCGGATAGGCCCACAGCGCAGCGAACACGCCAGCGGCGAGCAGCAGACCGAGCGGCAGTGTCCAGCGCCGCACCCTTGTCCACGGGTCGCATGCGCCGAACGAGGCAGAGGCGGCGGGCCGCCAGTTCATGGCCTGGAGCAGGGCGATCATGGTGCGCATGCAGGCATGGGCTGCTCAGCGCGCGATGTGCGCGGTGAACCAGTCGATCACCTGCGGCTCCTTCGGCCCCCACACCGCCGGGTCGAGCACCAGCGGCTGCACCGTGCCGAGCCGCTTCAAGCTGGGCAGCGCAGCAGTGCCTTCGACCAGGGGTTCGAAGTTCGAGTCGGCGTCGGGGTCGCCCTGTTGCATCGCCGCTTGCCCCGCCGGAGACAGCACCCATTGCACAAAACGCCGCGCCTGCTGCTGCAGCGGCCCGATGGCGTGCTTGCCGATCGCCAGATCCGACGGCAGCACGGTGGCCGGTGCCGGGGTGGCGATGCGCAGCTCAGGCATTTCATGCAGGAAGCCGATCGCCGCCGAGCTTTGCACCACGGCCGCGTCGATCTGGCCGTATTGCAGCGCACGCAGGGTCACGCTGTTGGTCGGGAACACCTTGAGTCCGTTGGTCTTGAGGCGCTCGAAGTAACCTTCACCCGGCCCCTGCCCGAAGTGCTGAAGCAGACCTGCGACCAGCGGATAGGTCGGGCCGGAGACCGCTGGGTTGTCCATGCCGACCTTGCCGCGCAGCGCAGGTCGGGTCAGGTCGTCCCAGGTTCTGGGCCAGTCGGCCTCGGCAATCGCCTTGGGGTTGTAGAGAATGACCCCGGCATAGGTCACACCCACCGGCTGCCAGCAATGACTCGGCGGCACGAGTTGCTGACCCAGCGCGGTGTAGCGCACGGCGGGTGACCAGCCGCATTGCAGCAGGCCCTGCGCCGCAAAGGTCTGCATGGCCTGGTTGCCGTCGAGCCAGAGCACATCCCATTGCGGGTTGCTGCTTTCCGCCTGCACTCGCGCCAGCAGCGGGCCGGTGCTCAGATGAATGAGGTTGACGGGGATGCCGGTCGCCTTGGTAAAGGCTTGCGCGACATGCTGGTCGTAGCCCATCGCACCATACACGGTGAGGGTGGTGGCGTGGGCCGTGCCCAGGGCGGCACAGCACAGCGTGGCGCCGGTCACAAGGCGCCGCAGGCCGCGTGGGAGTGTGCAAAGAAAGGGAGACATCAGGAGTCGCTCAGGTGAAACCGCACCCAGATCGTGAAGGCCATGGACTTGCCTTGCAGTTCCCGGGGTGTCGCGGGGTAGGGGGCGTTGCGGACCGCGTCGAGCGCGGCATGGTCGAGCAGGTCGGCGCCGCTGGACGTGAGCACGCGCAGATGGCTGATGGTGCCATCCTGGAAGTCGAAACCCACCAGCGTCTTGCCGGTGAGCTGCATCATCTTCGCAGCCTGCGGGTAGCGCACAGCAGCCTGAATGGCACTGCGCAGTTCCGCCTCGAACGTGGCCTTGATCGAGGCCACATCCGGCGCCGCAGGTGCGGGCGGCGGTGGCGGTGCGGGTGGCGTGGGGGCGGCGACGGGCATGGCTGGCTTGGTGTCGGGCGCAGGGGCCGGAGGCGCCTCGACCTTGGGCGTGGGCTGGGGCGCGGGCTGCGGCTGTGGGGGTTGCACCGGCCTGGGTTGGACCTTGTGGACGATGGGCTTGGGCAGCGGTTTGACCACAGGCTTGGGCACGGGCTTGGGCTCAGGGGGCTTGGGTGCCGGTGGCGCGACCGTCTTGGGCGCGGGCTTGGGCGCTTCGAGCACGATCTGGATCGGCGGGGG
>JAGDVQ010000056.1 GCA_023255715.1 Thiomonas sp. | reverse complement strand
CCAAGCGCGCCAAGCCGTTGTTTTTGTTGATGGCGGCTAAAAAATTGCCACTACAGTAGGGTCATCTGGGCGTCGCGGGTCGGTTTTGGCAGTTTGAGGGCCTGGAGGAGATGCGCCTGTTGGTCGTCGATGCTGGAGATGCCGTCGATGGGCTCGGCATCGTTGATGCGCACGCGGTGCCGCTGGATGGCGCGCAGTTGTTCGAGGGCGCGTTCCGGGGAGACCTCGGCGCCTGCGAGCTTGAGGCGGCTGCGCATGACCCTGTACAAGATCAGGGCGATGAAGCACAGCATCGCATGCGCGCGGATGCGATCGGGCAGCCGGTGGAACACCGGCGCGATCTCGATCTCGGATTTGAGGACCCGGAAGCCGCGCTCGATGTCGGCCAGGGCCTTGTAGCTGGCCACGACCTCCTTCGGATGCAGGTCGGGTACGTTGGTCACCAGCAGCAGCTTGCCGTCCATCAGCTCGGCGCGGGCTAGCGCCTCCTCGTCGATGCTGTAGACGAACTGCGCGCTCTTGAGGTTCACGCGCACGATGCGCAGCAGGTGCGACTCGCTGACCTCGTGATAGAAGCGCGCCGTGGCCCCGCCGTCGGAGAGCTGGCGGCCGCGGCTCTTGACGCCTGCGTCCTGCCCGTCGAGCTTGCCGGCCAGTTGAGCGGCGCGCGCTTCGAGATCCTTGATGCGGTCACGCCGCCGCTGCGTCTGTTCCGCGGCTTGGGCTGGGTTGTGCGCCACAACCAGGCGCAGGTCCTGCCAGCGGGCCTCGCCGATGATCTCATCGGTCGCGGTCGCAGCCTTGGCCTGGAACGCCTGCAGGATGTCGGTGAACTCGCCATAGCGACGCCCCGGCACGGCCAGGATGAACTCCAGCGGCTGGCCGTCGGGCAGGGTGATGCGCTGCAGTTCCTCGATGTTGTCCAGCGAGAGCAGGCCCCGGTCGGCCACGACCACTAGGCGGCGGATATAACTGTAGCGCTCGAGAACCTTCTTGAGGGTTGGCAGCAGCGTCGGCGCCTCGGCCTGGTTGCCCTCGAACACCTCGTGGTGGATGGGCATGCCACCTGCCGTCTGCACCACGCCGAGCATGAACTGGCGCGCGACAACGCCTTCCTTGGCCATGCCAAACTTGCGCAGATCTCCAGCCTGCTCGCTCAGACCCTCGGTGCGGATGGTGGTCAGGTCGTAGAACACCAGCGACAGCTCCTGGTCGATGAGCGGACGCAGCAAGCCGGCCACGCAGGTGTCGACCGCCTCCCTGTGTTCCATCAGCGCGTCCATCGCGCGCAGCAGTTGCTGATGGGTCAGGTCGTCTGCGGTGACGCCGGGCATGCTCACCGTCTTCAACCAGCGCAGCACGCCGAGCTTGGAGTCGGCATCGCACAGCCGGTTGAACACCATGGCGCGGATCGCCGCCTCCACCGGCGCGGTAAATCGCGCCCGACGAAACACCGCGGCCAGTTCGGTGAAACCGAGTTCGCGCCAGAGTTGATCCAGAGCCCAGACGTCGCCCAGGGCCAGTGCCGACTCGAACTGCACCTGCGGCGCGGCCGCATCGCCTCCATCCAGGCGCCGCCCTTTGGCTTGCGCCAAGCGGGCAAGCATGGCGTCGACCGCGCCTCCCTCTTCGTCGAGTCGCCCCAGCGTGGCGATCGTGCGCTGGCGCGGATGGCCGGTCTCGTCGCGAAAGGCTTCGACGAGCTGCACGTAGCGGCGACCTTTGGACTGGGTGAACTTGAGGAACATGGCGGCCACAGTGTACAGCATCAGTCCGCATCGATGCCTTTACAAATAGGTTACACCGTTGCCATTACACGCGACCAACGAGAACCGCATGTAAGTCCTTGATCCATATGGGAGCTACCCCTCGAAAATGGCCGTTTCGGAGGCGAGGTGTCGAACTTCGGTGAACATTTTGCGAACGTCTTGCGCTGTGCAAAAACCTATTGCATAATTAGCCGACATTGCAGCGCAGCATTGCATCCATGAAGATCGGCTACACCCGCTACCCCACCACTGACCACAGTACCCAGCCCTGCGCTTTCCAAGTCGCGGGCTGCGACTCCGTGGTCGCGGAAGAGGGCGGCAGCGGTCGTTGGGATCGCCCCGCGCTGCACCAATTACTCGCTCAACTGCGGCCTGGCGACACGGTGGTCGTGTGTGCGCTCGATCAGTTATCCCAGTCGTTTCAGGATCTGCTGGTGTTGCTGGAGCGCATTGATCGTGCCCAGGCGTTTGTGCAGTCGCTCGCGGAGGGCATCGACACGTCGACGCCCTCCGGGCGCACGCTGATGCAGATGATCGACCGCTTTGCCGACTATGGGCGCTCCATGTTGAAGGAGCGCACCCGCGTCGGCCTGCAAGCAGCCCGCAGCGCCGGTCGGATTGGTGGGCGTCCTCGGGCGCTGTCCGGTGCAAAGGAGCGCGAAGTCGTCGCCCTGCTGGAGTCTGGACGTACCGCCTCGGATGCAGCCCGCGTCGTGGGGGTCAGTCCCTCGACCGTCAGCCGCTTGTCCTC
>JAGDVQ010000019.1 GCA_023255715.1 Thiomonas sp. | reverse complement strand
GCGCAAGCATGTCCATCGCGGAGATCCTGTGCCAATCGTGCTGTGAAGCGAGACCGGCCCCAGTCATTGCTTGAACGCCTCATCCCTCAGGCCAGACCCTGCGCCAGCGCATCGAACACCACACGGATGGGCCGCGAGGTGCGCAGCTCGCGGTGGGTGACCAGCCAGATCGGAAAGCGCACGGGCGGCACCTCGTCCAGCACGCGGACCATGCCCGGGGTGTCGCGGGCGATCTCGTCCGCCATGGCGCCGATGCCCATGCCCTGGCGCACCAGCGCCCATTGCGCCAGCGAGTGGTCGGCGTAGCAGCTGAAGTTGGCCTCGCTCAGGGGCAGACCCTGCTGGCGGAGAAAGGCCAGGAAGTGGCCTGATCGGTCGGCGCCCACGAAGGGCAGGTGGGCCGCCTCCTCGGCGCGGCGCGGGTGGCCGTGGACCTTCACCCAGTCTTCGGACGCGTAGAAGTGGGCCGTGGCCTCCCGGACGAACCGGGCAATCAGGTCCGGCTGATCGGGCTTGACATGGCGGATGGCGATGTCCGCCTCCCGGCGCAGCAGGTCGCTGTTGGCATCGGTGGCGATCACCTCGATGGCGATGGTCGGCTCCTTCTCGCGCAACTGCCGCACCAGCGGGGCCAGGAAGTGGGCGGCCATCCCGAAGGTGGCCGAGACCGACACCACACCGCCCACCGCCTGCGAGCGGCCGCTGGCCGCCAGTCTCAGTGCATCGGCAGCAGCGCCCATGGCGCGGGCATGCGCCAGCAGGTCCTGCCCGGTCGGCGTCAGCGCCATGGCCTTGCCCACCCGTTCAAAAAGGGTCACGCCCATGCGCTGTTCGATGGCCGCCACCTGACGGCTCAGCGTGGGCTGGGTCAGGCCCAGCTTGCGCGCGGCCGCCGACAGCGAGCCGGTTTCCGCGGTCTCCAGAAAGGCCTTGAGCTGGTTCCAGTCGAGGTGATCCATGCAAATTTGTATATGTTCGCTGCAATTTACCGCAGTTCCTCATGAAGTTGTGCATGGATAGCATGCGTCCATTGCGCAAACGACTTCAGTTGTTGACCATGCCGACTTCCGCCATCGCCTCTCGCGCCGAAATCTCGCCAACCGCTGATGCGGGTGGTCAGGCGTCCCAAACCTGCATGCACGCCATGCGCAAGCGTTCCCTGTTTGCCGCTGTGCCTCTTGTTGCGCTCTGCGGCTGCGCTGCCACCACCAGCACGCGTTTCACGCCCTCGCCGCAGCCACCGGTGTGCCATGCGTCGTCCACTGCATGGGTCGTCTGGGCTCCGCAGTGGCGTGCTGACCAGAAGGATGTTCAGGCACGAGAGCTTGCAGCGAGCGAAGGCATTGCCCGGTTTTTCCGGGACTCGGGTTGCTTTGCATCGGTCACGGTTCGGCGAGTCCCGCAGCTGTCCGCGCCGTACGTTCAGTCGGCTGCCGCCGACGCTGCGCAGCGCTCCGACACACTCGTTGCCCTGGCCGTTCGCGAACTCGGGCCGGTCGTCAAGATCGGCGCGTCCGTGGCGCTGGTTGAAGGCGGAACCGAAGTCGTACTCGACATCGAGGAGTACAAGCCGCCCAGCGAAAAACGGCGTGCATTTTCAGTGCATTGGCGCAACGGTGGCCCAGGCATCATCAAGGGAGTGGCCACGCTGCCACAAGACATGGAAGCCGCACTGGCAGCGGCGTTGCAGCCGGGGGCACGGTGATGCCCGGCCCTTCGCTGCACCGGACATGCGCCAGCCCGCTGCGGGCGCTGACGCCCGCAGATGAACTGGAAGGATCGGCCGCCCGCAAGGCCCGCTTCTGGGACCGCATCGCGCTCAAGTACGCGGCCGCCCCCATCGCCGACATGGCCGGCTACGAATTCACGCTGCGGCAGGTGGAACACCTGCTGACCGCCGATCAGGACGTGCTGGAAATCGGCTGTGGCACCGGGACCACCGCCTTGCGCCTGGCGCCCTTCACGCGCCGTCTGCTGGCCACTGACGTGTCCGCCTGCATGATCGCCATCGCGCAGGAGAAGCTGGCTGCCCAGTCAGTGCCCCAGCTGCGCTTTGCCGTGGCCGACGCCGAGGAGCCGGTGGCCGGGCCGGACGCATTCGACGTGGTGTTGGCCTTCAACCTGCTGCACCTCGTGACCGATCTCGATCGCACGCTGCAACAGGCGGTGCGGGCCTTGCGGCCGGGTGGCCTGCTGATTTCCAAGACGGCCTGTCTCACCGAACTGCATCCGCTGATTCGCCACCTGGCCGTGCCCGTGATGCAGGCCATCGGCAAGGCGCCCCATGTGTTGTGCTTCGATGCCGATGCGCTGCAGGCGGCCATCGCCCGCCAGGGCATGGACATTGTCTCGGTCGAGCGACACGGCACCCGGGGCAAGGACTTCCGGGTCTTCATCGTGGCCCGCAAGCCGGCCTGAGCGTCCTCGCCCCGCTCCAGAGAGGCATTGGGGTCAGGTCTGGCTCCGCAGCGCGAGCCCCCTTGAGCTCTTCTGCCGTGCAGAGTTCAGCCGCAACGCCGCCTCAGC
>JAGDVQ010000190.1 GCA_023255715.1 Thiomonas sp. | reverse complement strand
TTCTATCAGCTGGCGGCCATCTACAACATCCCCTTTCATCACATTCCCGTGACTGCCGCGACCAAGGCCCAGGCCGAAGAGCGCCAGTACGAGATCATCGAGGAGGAAGGCGCCGAGCTGGTGGTGCTGCCCGAGTATTTCTGCGCCATGGGCGCCAGGGACACCGACAAGCTGGCCTACCGGTAGGTTTTTGGCCAAGGGCCGATCCAGGACTTCATGGCCGGCCTGGCGAAGGAACTTGGCATCTGGCTGATCGGCGGCACGCTGCCGCTGGAGAGCCCCGACCCGCACCGGGTGAGCAACACCACGCTGGTGTTCAACCCCGCGGGCGAGCAGGTCGCGCGCTACGACAAAATCCACCTGTTCGCCTTCGAGCGCGGCGCCGAGCGCTACGCCGAGGCCGACAGCATCACCCCCGGCACCCAGCCGGTCGCATTCGACTGCGAGGGCCTGCGCATCGGTCTGGCGATCTGCTACGACCTGCGCTTTCCCGAGCTGTTCCGCGCGCTGTCGCAACCCGCGGCATGTGACCTGTTCCTCCTGCCCGCCGCCTTCACCCACACCACGGGCGAGAAGCATTGGGAGGTGCTGCTGCGCGCCCGCGCGATCGAGAACCTGGCCTACTTGGTCGGCAGCGCGCAGGGCGGGGTGCATGAGAATGGCCGCCGCACCTGGGGCCACAGCATGATCGTCGATCCCTGGGGCGAAGTGCTGGCGATGCAGGCCGAGGGCGAGGCCGTGGTCACCGCGACCATCGACCCGCAGCGCATCGCGCGCCACCGCGCCAGCCTGCCGGCGCTGCAGCACCGCGTGCTTTGACCGCAGCGGCGGCTGGGAGTCTGTCGGACTTGCGGATCGCGGGCTGCAAAACGGCTGTGCGGCGCGCTGCGCCAGCGGCTTCTTGCCCCATAGCACCCACACTATGGGGCGGCGAATCCGCCGCCCCATCGCATCCCCACAGCCCTTTTTCGCCATCCACGCCCCAAGCCCGACAGACTCCTAACGCATCACCGCCTCGATATCGGCCACCGTCTTCGGTGCGGCGGCGGTGAGGACTTCGCAGGGCTGGCCTGCGGCGCGGATCGCGACGTCGTCTTCGATGCGGATGCCGATGCCGTGGAACGCAGCGGGCAGATCGTCTGCGGCGCGCACATACAGCCCCGGCTCGATGGTCAGCACCATGTTTTCGTGCAGGATGCGCGACGGGCGCTTGCGGTTGCCGTCGGGCTGGATTTCCACTGCCTCGCCCGGCTCGGCGTAGTCGCCGCAGTCGTGCACGTCCATGCCCATCCAGTGGCTGGTGCGGTGCATGTAAAAGCGCTTGTACGCGCCGGTGGCGATCACGCCGTCGACGTCGCTCGCCTTGCTGCGGTCGATCAACCCGAGGTCGAGCAGCCCTTGCGCGAGCACGCGCAGCGCGGCGTCGTGCGGGTCGGTGAAGCGCGCGCCGTCCACCGCCGCGTTCAGCGCGGCCTGCTGCGCAGCCAGAACCACGTCGTACAGCGCGCGCTGCGCGCCGCTGAAGCGGCCGTCGGCGGGAAAGGTGCGGGTGATGTCGCTGGCGTAGCCGTCGAGTTCGCACGCGGCGTCGATCAGCACCAGCTCGCCCGCGCGCACCGGCGCGTCGCTGGCGCGGTAGTGCAGCACGCAGGCGTTGGCACCGGCGGCAACGATGGAGCCATAGGCGGGGGCCTGGGATCCGCCGTGGCGGAAGGTGTGCAGCAGCTCGGCTTCAAGGTGGTATTCGCGCAAGCCCTGCGGCGGCGGCTGGCGCAGGCCGCGGCTGCTGGCCTGCATCGCGCGAATGTGCGCGGCGGCGGAAATCGCGCAGGCGCGGCGGATGGTGTCGAGCTCGTACGCATCCTTGAACAGCCGCATCTCATCGAGCACGGCGCACAGATCGTGCTGGGTGTGTGGCGCAGTGACCCCGGCGCGGGCCTGCGCGCGCACCGCGGCCAGCCAGCCCGCGATCTGCGCCTCGAACCCGGGCTGCACCGCAAACGGCCACCACACCGCGGGCTGGTCGGCGAGCAGCTTGGGCAGTTCGGTGTCGAGGCTGTCGATCGACAGCGCGGCGTCGAAGCCGAAGGCCTCGCGCGCGGCCTCCGGGCCCCAGCGGAAGCCGTCCCAGATCTCGCGCTCCATGTCCTTGTCGCGGCAGAACAGCACGCTGCGGCTTTGCCCGCAGGCGCTGGCCTGCAGCACCAGCAGGCTGTGCGGCTCGGTGAAACCGGTGAGGTAGTAGAAGTAGCTGTCGTGACGATAGGGATAGTCGGCGTCGCGGTTGCGCAGGGCTTCGGGCGCGGTGGGCAGCACGGCCACCCCGCCGCCGGCTGCGGCAAGCTGGCGAACGACTTCAGCGCGGCGCGCAGCGCAGCGGGCAAGCAGGTTGGGATCGGGCATGGCGGGTCAGGAAACGACGAAAAGGAGGAAAAGCCTAGTCCGCTCGGCGCGGCGCGCCGGGCGCAGGGTCTTGCGCGGCGTGGGTCAGCGCGGCGTCGAGCGCGGCCAGTTGCTCTGGCGTGCCGATGTTGTGCCATGC
>JAGDVQ010000071.1 GCA_023255715.1 Thiomonas sp. | reverse complement strand
GGTGGTGTGGCTGGCGCGGCGCAGCTTCCACTTCGTGCGCGGGTTGCTCGGCCGCATGGTGCGCATGTTCAGCGGCAGGGGGGAAAGCGCGTCCCCGGTCACCGATGTGTTCTTTCGCGACAAGCGCTGAGTCACGCCTCACGGGAGCGCTCCATGTTCAACAAAATCCTGATCGCCAATCGCGGAGAAATCGCCTGCCGCGTGGCCGCCACCTGCCGACGGCTCGGCATCCAGACGGTGGCGGTGTATTCCGAAGCCGATGGGCAGGCGGCGCACGTCGCGGCGTGTGACGAGGCGGTGTGCATCGGCGCGGCCGAGGCGACCGCCAGCTACCTGCGCGGCGAGCGCATCGTGCAGGCGGCGCTGCAGACCGGCGCGCAGGCCATCCATCCGGGCTATGGTTTTTTGAGCGAAAACCCAGATTTCGCGCGGCAATGCGCGCAGGCCGGGCTGGTGTTCATTGGCCCGCCGCCCGAGGCGATGCAGGCGATGGGGCTCAAAGCCGAGTCCAAGCGGCTGATGCAGGCTGCAGGCGTGCCGCTGGTGCCGGGCTACCACGGAGCAGAGCAGGACGACGCGCGGCTTGCAGCCGAGGCCGAGCGCATCGGCTACCCGCTGCTGATCAAGGCTAGCGCCGGTGGCGGTGGCAAGGGCATGCGCGAGGTGCATGCGGCGGCAGACTTCGCCGCGGCGCTGGCGTCTTGCCGCCGCGAGGCGCGCAGCAGCTTTGGCAACGACGCGGTGCTGCTCGAGCGCTTGGTGCGCCACCCGCGGCACATCGAAATCCAGGTGTTCGCCGACATGCACGGGCATTGCCTGTGGCTGGCCGAGCGCGACTGCTCGATGCAGCGCCGCCATCAGAAAGTGGTCGAGGAAGCCCCGGCGCCGGGGTTGCCGCAGGCGATGCGCGAAGCGATGGGCGCTGCCGCCGTGGCCGCGGCGCAGGCGGTGGGCTATGTCGGCGCGGGCACGGTCGAGTTCATCGTCGAGTGCACCGAATCCGGGGTGCCGCAGAACTTTTACTTCATGGAAATGAACACCCGGCTGCAGGTCGAGCATCCGGTGACCGAGTCGATCACCGGGCTCGATCTGGTCGAATGGCAGTTCCGCGTCGCCGCCGGCGAGGTGCTGCCGCTGACCCAGAACGAAATCGAGCGCACCGGCCATGCGATCGAGGCGCGGATCTATGCCGAGCATCCCGAAGCCGGATTTTTGCCGTCGACCGGGGTGCTCGAGCGGCTGGCGCTGCCGCTGCATACCGCGTTCGGCGCGGCAGGCGAATCCGGGATCCGCATCGACAGCGGGGTGCGCGAGGGCGATGCGATCACGCCGTATTACGACCCGATGATCGCCAAGCTCATCGCCTGGGCGCCGACGCGCGAGCAGGCGCGGCTGCGGCTGCGGCAGGCGCTGGCGGCAACGCACATCGCCGGGGTGCAGACGAACGTGCAATTTCTTCACCGCCTGCTCAGGCTGCAGGCGTTTGCCGCCGGGGTGGTCGATACCGGGCTGATCCATCGGCATCAGGGCGCGCTCTTGGCGCCGCCTGCGATCGCGCCGCACCTGGCGTGCGCCGCGGTGGTCGGCGCGCTGCTCGAGGACGAGCGTCAGGCGCAGACCGACGATCCCTGGTCCGCCTGCGACGGCTTCAGCAACGGCGTGCTGCCGCCCCGCGCGTTCGTGTTCGACAGCCCCTGGGGCGAACAACGTTGCGCGCTGCTCTATCCGCAGGCCGCGCAGCCGCTGCGTCTGCAGGCGCCGGGGCTGGATGCGCCGCAGCCCTTTGCCTGCAGCGCGTACGCCACCCCGGCCGCAAACGCGCGCACGCTGGTGCTCACGCTGGGCGGGCAGCGCGCGCAGGTCGAGGTGGTGCGGCTGGGAGCTGCGGGGTTTGCCGTGTTCGCCGCAGGCGAGCAGGCGCTGCTGCAACTGCGCACCGCCGATCTGGGCAGCGCGGCTGCGGTGCAGAGCGGCGGGCGGCTGACCGCGCCGATGCCTGGCAAGATCATCGCGCTGCATGTGCAGCCAGGTGAGACGGTGCAGGCGGGTGCACCGCTGCTGGTGCTCGAAGCGATGAAAATGGAACACACCCTGAGCGCGCCGTCCGCCGGGCAGGTGAGCGCGGTGCTGCACGCTGTGGGTGACCAGGTCAGCGAAGGCGCGGAACTGCTGCGCCTCACCGCGCTACAGGAGCAGGAGGCGCAGACATGAGACTCGCCGTGTGGGACCCGGACGAGCCGTTTCGCCGCTGGCGCGACGCGCTGATGCAGCACGCCAAGGAAAACGGGCTGGCGATCGACGTGATCGACGCCTGCGCCGACCGCGATGCACAGGCCGAGTTCGCGCTGGTCTGGCGTCCCGAGGCCGAGTGGCTCGCCGGGCAGATGGGGCTGCGCGCGGTGTTCAACCTCGGCGCCGGGGTCGATGCGATCGCGCCGCTGCTGCACCGCCTGCACCCCGGCGTGCCGCTGATCCGCCTGGAGGACGCGGGCATGGGGCGGCAGATGGCCGACTATGTCGCCGAAGGCGTGCTGCATGCGTATCGCCGCATGCTCGACTATGCCGAGCAGCAGGCGCAGC
>JAGDVQ010000129.1 GCA_023255715.1 Thiomonas sp. | reverse complement strand
GTCGATCACACGCACCGGCTTCAGGGTCTGCGTGTCGACGGCAACGATGCGGTCGAGATTGGCGTCGGCCACCCACACCAGCGGTGTTCCCGGCTGCGCGATCAGTGCGGTGGGGTGCGCGCCTGCTGCGCCACTGCGCGGGCCGAGCACCGGGCCGGTGGGCACTGGGCCGACAACCCGCCACGCAGCGCGGTCGATCACGGTCACGCCATTGCCGCCCCAGTTGCTCACCACCAGCCGCCTGCCGCCATCGGCAAGGGTCACGGCATAGGGATAGCTGCCGACGTTGAGATCGTCGGTCTGACCAGTCTGCAGATCGATGCGCGCCAGGCTGTTGGCCAGCATCCCGGCCACATAGGCATGGCGCCCATGCGGGCCGATGACCACGCTGTCCGGGTAGAAATGCCGGGCCTGCTGCCAGTCGCCAGCGTATTGATAGGGGTACTGCGTGCGCGGAAACGGCTGCCACTGCAAGGGGTAGCGCCGCAGCAACTGCAGGCGATCATCGCGCACCGTCAGGGCGAGCAGGTCGTCGCTGTTGCCGCCGGTGGCAAAGAGCGTGCCATCCGCCCCCGCGGTCAGTCCCTGGAACAGGCTCTGGCCGTGGATCAGCTTCTCGCTGTCCTGGTCGCCATCACCACCCTGCTTGCCCTGTGCGATGGTGGCGCCGGGTGCCGCATGCTTTTTGTCCTTGTCGAACACCGTGGACACTCCACCCTGCGGCTGCAGCGCATCCGCGGAAAAGCGCAGGATCTGCTGCACCTTGCTGGCGCCGCCGCTGAGCACGGCCACGCTGTTGCCGCTGATGGCCAGTTGCGTCGGGAAGTTGGGCGTCTGCACCAGTTGTCCGACGGGCGTGAGCAGGCGACCGCTGGGCAATATGGCGGTCTGCGTGGATGCGGGCTCGGCCGCACAAGCATGCGCGACAGCGCCGAGCAGGATGAGGAGGGCGGGGAGTGTGCGGTAGCGGTGCATGTTCTGGTCTGCCAAAGGAAAAGTCGGTCTTCCGCAAGAACGGGAATCTAAAATACGGTATAAACTGTTTATGTCATTCTTTCGAGGAGAGCAACATGCCCACCGCCAAAACCAACCCTGTCGTCAAGACGGCCAAGGCCGCGACCGTCCCGGCGCGCACCGCCAGACCTGCGGCGCGCCAATCCGTTACACGCGCCGCAAAGCCCGCACCCGCCAAGGCGCCGGCTCGCAAGTCGGCCGCAGCGAAGTCCGCAGTCGCCAAGCCCGTTGCCGCAACGGTCGCCGAGGTCAAGCCCCCCAAAATCAAGCTGGTACGCGACAGCTTCACCATTCCCCGCAACGAGTACGACACCCTGGACGCGCTGAAAGCGCGCCTCGTCCAACTGGCGCGCCCCGCGAAAAAAAGCGAAGTGTTGCGCGCTGGCATCGCCTTGCTCGCCACACTCAACGACGCCGCGTTGATCGCTGCGCTCGATGCGGTGCCCGCAATCAAGACCGGGCGGCCAAAAAAGGCGAAGTCAGCCTGACACACTGCGCAGTGCCTTGGCAGTGGCGCTCAGCCCGCCTGCCAGACCGCTGCGGCAATCAGCGCGGCCACCAGCACCCAGCCACTGGCCGCGGGCAGCACTTGCGCCGAGGCCCAGGACAGGGCGACGGCCCCGGCTACCGATGCCACATTGCGGGCGTCACCGAAAATGAGTTGGAACATTTTTTTCATGCGCGGGCTCCTTGGGTGGCGGGTTGCGGCACGCGCAGCTTGATGGCAGACAGCCGGCCGGCCACGGCATACACGGCGAAAAGCAGCAGCAAGGACACATCGCCCAGCGGCCAGACCTGCGCTTCGTCCAGCAATCCGCCCAGGCTCCAGAAGGTGCCGAAGGCCAGCAGCGCGCAGGCCACGGTGAACTTGAGGGTGTTCTCGGGCACCTTGGTCAGCGGCTGGCGCAGCACCAGGCCCACGGCCACGACGGCCAGCAACGCGGCCACGGCGCTGCCCGTGGCCTGGCCGTAGCTGATGGTGCGGCCCAGCGCCACCACCAGCAGCCACACTTCCAGCCCTTCGAGCAACACCCCCTTGAACGCCACGGCCCAGGCGACGCGGGCTTCGGCGTGGTCGATCTTTTCACGGGTTTCGGCGAACTCCTCGGCTTCGTCGTGCAGCTTGGTGCGCCCGGCATAGCGGCGGATCGCCTTGACATACCAGCGCAGGCCGAACAGCAGCAAAAACAGGCCGATGGCGGCGCGGATCACATCGATGTCCGCCTGCACCACGTTCAACCCCGCACCGGTGACGGCAATAAGGGCGGCGACGACCGCCAGCGCTGCGGCGGCGGCCCCGGCGGCACGCGCCCAGCCGATGGTCAGCGCCACGGCGAGCACGATGGTGAAGGCTTCGACCCACTCGACGGCAGCGGCCAGGAAGATGGCCGTCATGCCGCCCCATTGGGTGGGGTTCAGGTTTGGGTTCAGCGTGGGGATCATGCAGGGTGTTCCTCTGTGATTTTCGTCGGGAGTGCGGGATAGAGCAGGGTCTGCACTGCGGCGACGCGCAGGGTGATGGAGCTGCCGGCACTGTAGGTTTGTGCGTCGGTGACCGGCAGGCGC
>JAGDVQ010000064.1 GCA_023255715.1 Thiomonas sp. | reverse complement strand
CCGCCACAAGGCCGATGTCGGGCTGGCAGCAGTGCGTTTTCCCCATCTGCCGCTGCCGCGTCGCGCCAGGTCGGGCGCCAATGTCAGCCAGATGCACTATGCACGCAAGGGGATCATCACTCCCGAGATGGAGTTCATCGCCATCCGCGAAAACCAGCGGCTCGAACTGCTCACCGACGCAGGGCTGCTCAAGCAGCATCCCGGCCAGCACTTCGGCGCCAACATCCAGTCGCGCATCACTCCGGAGTTCGTGCGCGATGAAGTGGCACGCGGCCGCGCCATCATCCCCAACAACATCAACCACCCGGAAAGCGAGCCGATGATCATCGGCCGCAACTTCCTGGTGAAGATCAACGCCAACATCGGCAACTCCGCCACCACCTCCAGCATTGCCGAGGAGGTGGAGAAAATGGTCTGGTCCATCCGCTGGGGCGCGGATACGGTGATGGATCTGTCCACCGGCAAACACATTCACGAAACCCGCGAGTGGATTCTGCGCAACTCGCCCGTGCCCATCGGTACCGTGCCGATCTACCAGGCGCTGGAAAAGGTGGGCGGCGTGGCCGAAGACCTCACCTGGGAGCTGTTCCGCGACACCCTGATCGAGCAGGCCGAGCAGGGCGTGGACTATTTCACCATCCACGCCGGGGTGCGTCTGCCGTTCATCCCGATGAGCGCCCGGCGCGTGACCGGCATCGTCTCGCGCGGCGGCTCGATCATGGCCAAGTGGTGTCTGGCGCACCACAAGGAGAGCTTCCTGTACGAGCACTTCGAGGACATCTGCGACATCATGAAGGCCTACGACGTGGCCTTCAGCCTGGGCGACGGCCTGCGCCCGGGCAGCATTGCCGATGCCAACGACGAAGCGCAGTTTGCCGAACTCGACACCCTCGGTGAACTCACGCAGATCGCCTGGAAGCACGACGTGCAGGTGATGATCGAGGGCCCCGGCCATGTGCCCATGCAGCTCATCAAGGAGAACATGGACCGGCAACTGGAGAAGTGCGGCGAGGCGCCGTTCTACACCCTCGGCCCCCTGACCACCGACATCGCCCCCGGCTACGACCACATCACCAGCGCCATCGGCGCGGCGATGATCGGCTGGTACGGCACCGCGATGCTCTGCTATGTCACGCCGAAAGAGCACCTCGGCCTGCCCGACAAGCAGGACGTGCGCGACGGCATCGTCACCTACAAGATCGCCGCGCACGCCGCCGACCTGGCCAAGGGCCACCCGGGCGCGCAGGCGCGCGACAACGCCCTGAGCAAGGCGCGCTTCGAGTTCCGCTGGGATGACCAGTTCAACCTCGGCCTCGACCCGGAAAAGGCCAAGGAATTCCACGACGAAACCCTGCCGAAGGACGCCTTCAAGACCGCGCACTTCTGCTCCATGTGCGGGCCCAAGTTCTGCTCGATGAAAATCACCCAGGAAGTGCGCGACTATGCTGCGCGGCAGGGGGTGGACGCGGAGCAGGCTGCGGCTGTGGGCATGGCGGAAATGTCCGCCGAGTTCCGCGCAGGCGGCGGCGAGGTGTATGTGCACGCCCCACTGCCGGGCCGCACCCGGGCGGGCTTTTCTCCCTCCCCAATTGCGGGAAAGGCAGGGGAGGAGACGGCCCCTGCAGCGGTCAACGACAAGGCCTGAGCCATGGCGAACCCCGCTGTCGGTTCTGTGGCGATTGCCGGTGCCGGGCTCGCCGGGCGCCTGCTGGCGTGGCGGCTGTTGCGTGCCGGCGTGCCGGTGACGCTGATCGATGCCCGCGCCCGCAGCGACCGCGACCATGCCGCCGGCGTGGCCGCCGCGATGCTGGCGCCCTACGCCGAATTGGTGGTCAGCGACGCCCATCTGTTCGGACTGGGTGAAGAGTCGCTGGCGCTGTGGCCGCGCTGGCTGGCCCAGATCAGGGAGCAGACCGGCGAGGCGGTGTATTTCCGTCACGAGGGCTCGCTGGTGGTGGCGCATGCGCCGGACTATCCCGGCCTGGCGCACTACGCCGATCTGATCCGCTTTCGTCTGCCTGCAAGCAAGCGCGAGGAGGTGCAGAACCTGGACGGCGAGGGCATCGCCGCGCTGGAGCCGGAATTTGCCGGGCGCTTTGCGCGCGGCCTGTGGCTGCCGCAGGAGGGCCAGCTCGACAACGATCAACTGCTCGGCGCCTTGCAGGACGCCATCCTGCAGGCCATGGCGCGGGTGGGCGGGCAGTGGCTGGAGCGCACGACGGTGCAGAGCCTGAACACCCATGCCGTGCGCACCACGGACGGCGTGGAACTGCGCGCTGACGCGGTGGTGGATTGCCGCGGCGTGGCTGCCGACTGGCCCGGCATGCGCGGGGTGCGCGGCGAGGTGCTCACCGTGTCGTGCCCGGCCGTGAGCCTGCGGCGCCCGGTGCGACTGATCCATCCGCGCTACATGCTCTACATCGTGCCGCGCAGCGGCGGGCGCTTCATCATCGGCGCGACCGAACTGGAGTCGAAGGACGCCGGGCCGATCACTGTGCGTTCCATGCTGGAGCTCGCCAGCGCGCTCTACAGCGTGCATCCGGCGTTCGGGGAAGGGCGCATCACCCGCGTGGCCACCAGCCTGCGTCCCGCGACCGACGATCATCAGCCGGTCTGGGCGCAGCGCGACGGCGTGTGGCATCTCAACGGCCTGTATCGGCATGGATTTCTCGTCGCGCCGGCCCTGGTGCAGCGCGCAGAGCGCGATCTTCTCGCGCTGCTGGCGCCAAACCGGGTCAGCGTTCAGGAGACGGTGCAATGACGGCACGACACACCGACGCGGCGCCCATCGCGCTGCATCTCAATGGCGAGGCGCTGCAGACCGCAGGCACAACGCTGGCCGAACTGCTCGCCGAGCGCGGCTACGACACCACACGCGCCATGGCCTGCGCGGTGAATCAGCACTTCGTGCCCCGCGCGAACTGGGCAGATCACAGGCTGCAGCCGGGCGATGCCATCGAGGTGGTCAGCCCGGTGGTGGGAGGATGACATGCGAATGACCGACTCAACCAGGCAAACGCCAGCGCCGGAACCGGCCGATGCGGTGTCCTCTGCCGGCTCCGCGCTGCTTGCCCAGCCCGACCTGCTGCAGGTTGGCGGCGCGAGTCTGAGCAGCCGCCTGTTTCTTGGCACGGCGCGCTATCCGGCGCCCAGTGTGCTGGCCGATGCGGTGCAGGCGGCGCAGGTGGATGTGCTGACCGTGTCGCTGCGCCGTCTGGCGCCGGAAACCCAGTCCGGCCAGGCCTGGTGGCAGCGCATCCGCGCGCTGGGCCGCCATCTGCTGCCCAACACCGCAGGCTGTCATTCCGCAGCCGAAGCCATCACCCTCGCGCACATGGCGCGCGAGATTTTCGACACTCACTGGATCAAGCTCGAAGTCATTGGCGACGACTACACCCTGCAGCCCGATCCGTGGGACACCGTGGCCGCCGCGCAAACCCTGGTGCGCGAGGGATTTGCCGTGTTCGCCTACACCACCGACGATCTGGTGACTGCGCTCAGGCTGCGTGATGCCGGCGTGGCCGCCATCATGCCCTGGGCCGCGCCGATCGGCACCGGCGCGGGCCCGCGCAACCTGCCGGCGCTGCGCACCTTGCGCGAGCGACTGCCGGGCAGTGTGCTGGTGGTCGATGCCGGCATCGGCGCGCCGCATCATGCTGCGCAGGTCATGGAACTCGGGTATGACGCCGTGCTGGTGAACACCGCAGTGGCCGAGGCGGGCGACCCAGTGGCGATGGCGCGGGCCTTCGCCCTTGGCGTCGAGGCCGGTCGCCTGGCCCATCGCGCCCTGCCGATGCGCACGCGCGACGTGGCGCAGGCGTCCACCCCGATGGTGGGCGTGCCTTTCTGGCATCAGACGGGAGCCTGAGCATGGAAAAAGGGCGTGTCGAGGCGTTCAGCGATGGCGTCTTTGCCATCATCATCACCATCATGTGTCTGACTTTGTGCCGAGGCTGTAGAACACCACGCTGTCCTTGAACGGCTGGCTGCGCAAGCCCTGGGCGAGACCGCTGTCCAGCCAGCCCTGCAGCCGCTTGCGCGACACCCAAACGGCAAAGGGTCTGCCCTCGGCGCGGATCTGCCGCACGGCGTTCTGGTCGACGCAGGTGGTCTGGCGCGGATCGTTGCTGCAGCCGAACCACAGGTCTTCGCTGGTGCTGTCGATGACAAACAAATGCCGCGTGCCATAGAGCAGCAGCGAGGCGTCGTGGTCCTCGAAGGTCTGCCAGGAGAACCACACGGTCTGTGCCGGGAGGATCTGCCGCATGACCGCGGCGACGTGCTTCTGCGAGATGTCGGGCGTTTTGGCAACGGCGAGCTGCGCAGCGAAATCCACCATGATCACCGCGCTGAGGCTGAACACCGCAAGCCCCAATGCCAGTTTGCGCAGCAGCAGCAAGGAGCCGCCAAGAAAGGCCACCAGAGCAACCCCGATGACCAGAGTCGGCAACCAGCTGAATTGCGCCCGCGGCAGGCCCGAGCGCAGCAATTCGGCATGCAGCGGCGGTGTCAAGGTCAACGCCCAAAGACCAAGCGCTGCCAGGCCGAACAGCAGGGCACCCACTCCCAGGCGGCGTCGCAGTGCGGCATCGCCTTCATCTGGCCGAAGGGCGGCCTGCAGCCGCACACCCAGCCACCAGGCCACCAGCGGCACGACGGGCAGGAGGTAATACGCCCCCTTGTCGCCCGCAGAAGAGAAGAACACGGTCAGCGTGATGGCCGCATTGCGCGCCCAGCGTGCGGACACCGAGGCGGCATCGTTGCCGCTCAGCCGGGGCGCGAACCAGGCCAGCACGGCGAGCAGCGGCACCCATTGAAAGAAGCCGATCAGCAGATTGGGGGCGTAATACCACCAGGGGCCATGATGAAAGTCATCCGGAATGCGGGTGCCCAGAAACCGGCCGATGGTTTCGTTGACAAAAAAGAACCAGCCGAATCCGGGCAGGATGTCGAGCGCGGCCAGATGCCAGGGTGCAGCGATCAACAAAAAGAGTGCGATCGCCCAGGGGTCGAGGTAGAACCTCAGCAGTTCACGTCGCGTCCCTGTTCCAGGGGCAACCATGAGTTGCACCACGGCCACCAGACCGAGCAGCAACAGCGCTTCCGGGCCTTTGGTCAGGGTGGAAAGCGCCACTGCAACTGCGGCAGCGCGCAGCCAGGCACGCTGGCGCCGCTCCACCGCGAGCACCAGCAGCGCCAGCGCGGACAGCCAGAAAAACACCATCAGCGGATCGAACAGGATGTTGCGCGCAATCAGCACATAGCCCAGCGCGGTGCCGGTGACCAGCGCGGCAAAGCGCCCGGCTAGCGGCGCGGCCACAGCCCGGCCAAAGGCGATGCAGCCGAGCACCGTCAGCCAAGCGGCCAGGGTGTCGGGCAGCCGCGCCTGCCAGGCGCCCACGCCGAAGAGCTTGAAACTCAGCGCCATCAGCCAGTACAGCAGCGGCGGCTTTTCAATGTAGGGCACTCCGTTCAGATGGGGAATGATCCATGAGCCGCCATGCGCCATGGCCAGGGCAATGTCGGCATAGAGCGCTTCATTGGTATCGCGGATGGGCGCAGCGCCGAGGCTCCAGAACAGGCTGATCGCGGCGATCACCAGCACGACGCCATCGAGCGCAAGCGCCGCATGCCATTTTGTCTGTGCATCCGGCGCGGCTTGCCTCGGCCCGAGTGCAGGCGCGGCCGACGGTAACGCAGCGGACTGCAGGCAGGAGGAAACCGGGGGTGTGCTGACGGACATGTGCGGCGTGACGCGGGCTGTAAGCGGCTGACAGGAGGGTGGCACCCATGTGCCACAGCTCTATTTTCGCTGAAGCACGCGCACGCAGAAATGAAGGGGACATGACGATTTCGTCATGTCCGGGGCGGAATGAAAGAGAGCGCTGCGCGGTGCAGCATCGTTTCAATCGCCGCCGCGATCGTCGTCCTCATGATGCCGATCCCAGTGACCGCGACGGCGCCGCTCATCGCGGTATTGAGGCACGGGGGCGTAGTAGGGCGGCGCAACGTCATAGCCTGGCGCCGGGACGTATTGCACCGGGGGCGCCACATAAACCGGCTGCGGCGCCACGGGATAGGCGTTGCCGACATTGGCGATCAGCCCGGGCACGCCGATTGCCAGAGACCACAGCGGGGAGTCGTCCGCATGGGCGGCAGGAAGGGCTGCGGCGCTGGAGAGGGCAAGGGCCGTGAGGGTTTTTGCAAGGAATTGGCGCATGGGCATTGGGTTGGGAAAGGTCGACATGATGGAGATGTGTGCGAAGTGGTCACGGAGTCGTGTGATGATGGGCAGTTGGCTGGCCCCAGAAAAAACCTTGTCCCCAATGCACGCCGATGTCGCGCAGCCACTGGAGTGCCGTGTGGCTTTCCACGCCCTCGGCAATGGTGATGAGGTCCAGGTCGTTGGCCAGGCGCAGCAGGTGGCGCAGCACCAGCGCGCCCTTGGCTGAGGTTAGGCCCGACTGCACCAGAGTTCGGTCCAGCTTGAGGTATCGAATGGGCAGGGTCAGCAGGTAGGGGAAGGTGCTGTGATTGCTGCCGAAATCATCCAGTGCCAGCTCGAATCCAAGATCCAGCAAGGGCTGCAGGTTCTCGCGCAGCTGAGCCGGATCGGCGTCGAGATTGCGCTCGGTGATTTCCAGCACCCAGGGCGTCTGGGTGGCCTCGGTGCCGCCCCAGGCCTGCAACCAGTGCCGGTGCTGCTGCGCGAGCTTGTCCATGCAGGACGGCTGCGCCAGAAACGCGCTGGAGCAGTTCAGGAACAACTTTCCCGGCATGGCGGCCAGCGGCCCGGGCTTCGACGCTGCCGCCATGGCTTGCGCCGTGATGACCGCGTCGATGCGCGGCTCGATACCCAGACTGGCGGCCGTGCTGATGAAGGCCTCCGCCGCCACCACCCGGCCCTGCGGGGTCAGCAGGCGTGCCAGGGCCTCCTGGCCCATGGTCTGCAGGTCGTCCAGACGCAGGATGGGCTGATAGGCCACGCACAACCGCTGCTCCTGCAGGGCCTGCCGCAGTTGGGCGCGTGGAAAGGCGTCGCTGCTGCGGTCGCACAAGCGCTCCCGCGCCCAGAGGGGCTGGACGCGTGCGTCCGCCGCAGGCGAGACTGCAGGCAGGGCGAACTCGGGTGCGCCCATCTCAATGGTCCTGATGGGTGCGGTTCTCCTGCAGGGTATCCAGCGGGTTTTCGTTCATCACGAACAGGGCGTTGGAGCCGCTGGAGCCAGGTGCTGCGGTGCTGAAGATCATGTCCTTGGCGCCCATGACGTAGAACATCTGGCCGGTGAGCGTGCTGGTCTGCCCGGAGGGGTTGGACTGGGTGATGGTGATGCCCGTCGGCGCCTTCAGAATGTAGGGCGTGCCGTTGGTGCTGTTGAGCGAGAAACCGGTGAAACTCACACTGGCGCCGGGCTTGAAATCGTCATCGCCGTATTCATGACCATTGCCGCCGGGTAGCGCGGGGCTGAGGTTCAGTCCTGCGGTCTGCGGCATCACGCAGGCGCCCAGCACCAGGCCGCCCACGCTGGCGCCGGTGCCCATCAGCCGCACGCCGAACATGCCGCTGGTGTTCCCGCAAGAGATGCCGTCATCGTGTGATGTTCCAGACTGTCCGATCTGCATCCATCCCGGCTGGCTGTTCTGTGGCACCAGCACGGCGTCGAATCGGGTGAGCACACCGCCGGATTGGGTGCGCCCGCCCATGCGCAGGCCATAGCCGATTGCAGCCCCGGTGGACGATGAGGTGGAGGAGGCTCCGCTTGCAGGCGCGCTGGGGGCGGAGGTTGGTGCCGTGCTGCCGACCACGAACCCGCTGGGCAGCAGCCCGGCCTTTCCGGCCAGCACATAGGTGTTGCCCTGGCCATCGTTGACCGTCAGGGTCATCAGGTTGCCGACGATCACCCCGGTCACGCTGCCGTCCGCCGAACTGATGTTCCCGCTGGCATCCACCGTGACCACCGTGTTCAGAATCCCCGGGGGCAGCGTGCTGGCAGGCGTTGGAACGGAGGCGGCAGACGCGGTCGAGGCCGGTGGGGTGGGCAGCATGGGCAGCGCGCTCATGCCCGATTGCGCCAGCACGCCCTGCAGGCTGTAGGTGCCAGGGGCCACGGCGGGTGCGCCTTGTTCCAGGACGTCGCCGAGGTCGAGTTCGGGCGCCCAGCGCTCATCCGACGCGATGTATTGCATCAGCGCCTTGAGGTTGCCGTCGCAACTCGAACCCAGTGTGGAGGCCGCCGAATTCAGCGCGCTGGGCGTTGACGTCGCCATGCCATTGCGCGCAATGCCACGCGCCATGTCGTCGGTGTCCGCATAGCCTGCGGGACGGGCGCAGTAGCCATCGGCCACGGCCTTGATGGCGGCGGACAGCGCGAGGATGTCGTCATGGTGCTGCGACAGCAGGGCGGCGTAGAGGGTCGGCGTGAGGTTGGCATAGCTGCCGCCTGCGGCGATGTAGACCGCCAGCGCCGCCGTGGTCACCTGGCTGATGACCAGATTCGGCAGATTGGCCGAGGTGAGCGACCCGGCTGCGAGGACCGCGCTGCTCGTGCCCAGATAGGCAGTGAGCACGACCTTGCCGTCCGGCGAGGTGGCGTTGGCGAACAGTGGAGCCGACGTGTTGGGCAGGCTTGCCTGCACGGTGTAGTTGCCGCTGGCGTCTGCCGTGGCGGTGCCGACCACCAACGAGCCAGGCTGACCCATCGGCGCACCCGTGGTGAAGGTCACTGTGGCATTGGCGATGGGGGCGTCGATTACCGCGCCCTTGAGTGTGGCGTTGGCCGCAGTGGGGTTGACTGCGGCGGTGCCGCCACCGCCACCTCCGCAGGCGCTGAGGCTCAGCGCCAGAGCGGCTGCGATGGGAAGGAGCTTGCGGGTGCTGTGGGAACGGGGTTGCGCGGGCTGCATGAGAGTCTCCAGTCGTCAAGGGGTGTGCCGCATGGTGATGCGTGCCGGAATAATAGATGGGAAAAAATAACATGCAATAAAAATCTTGCATTAAACTGCGTTCAACACCACAGCACGTGCCCTCCAGCCATCATGGGACGCCCTCCGCGCCGTCTGCCCAGCACCACACCGCCAGAGCATCCATTGCCTGCGGCGGAGGACGTGTTGCGGGCGCTGGCACAGGTCATGGCGCCGCTGGCGCGCCTGCTGCTGGCCAGCGGGCTGGACTACACCCGCCTTGCGGCGGAACTCAAGCCCCTGTTCATCGAACAGGCCCGGCTGGAACTGCTGCGCAACGGGCAGAAAGACACGGATTCGGCCATCAGCCTGCTCAGCGGCGTGCACCGCAAGGATGTGCGCGAATGGCGCGCCAATGGCTTGCGTGGCCGCATCGCGCAGGAAATGTCGATCAGCTCGCAGGTATTCGCCCGCTGGGTGCAGGACCCGCTTTATCGTGACCGGCGCAAGCGTCCAAAGGCCTTGCCGCGTCTGGGGCCCGCGCCGTCGTTCGATACCCTGGCGCGCAGCGTGACGCAGGACATCCACCCCTTTACCGCACTGACCGATCTGCTGCGCCTGGGGCTGGTGACTGTGAAGACGGTGAAGGGGCAGGAATGGATCGTGCCGCATCAGGACGGCTTTGTGCCGCCGCCTGGCTCGCGCGATCTGCTCGACCTGTTCGGCGCCAATCTGTCGGATCACGCGGCTGCGGCCGTCGGCAATCTGCTGGGGCAGTCCCCGCGGCTTGAGCAGAGCGTGTTCGCGGAAGGCGTGACACCCGAATCGGCCAGGGAACTGGGCGAGCTGGCGCGCAAGCTGTGGGCGCAGGCGCGGGCCGACATGATTGCCGAGGCCACGCGGCGTTACGAGGCCGACCAGGGCCGCGCCGATGCCACCTGCCGCCTGCGTTTTGGCGCTTACTACTGGGCGGAGGACGTCGTGCAACAGACGCCCCCGCCCGACCAAACGGCAACGGGAGACGACCGTGACAATGCATAAAAAACACATGCGCAACCTCGGTGCCGCGGCGCTGGCTCTGTTGGTCGCCTTGCTGGCGTCCTGTGGCGGCGGGAGCACGGTCGCAACGACGGGCGGCGTCGGCACCGGAGGCACTGGCATCTCCACGGGCACCGTCACCGGTTTCGGCAGTGTGGTGCTGGACGGCACGGCCTACAACAGCGCCAGCCCGGTGTACTACGCGGGCACCGATCAAGACGTGGAGGCGCAGACCGCCTCCACCGCGGTGAATCTGGGCGACCAGCTGGAGATTCGCCTCGACGCCCAGGGCCATCCGAGCAAGGTCGTGATCGACCCCGATCTGATCGGGGCCGTGACCAGCCTCGGTGTCGGCAGTTTCACCGTCAATGGGGTGCTGGTGACGGTCAACAGCAATGCGGCTGCCGGGCCGGTGACCTACTACAGCGGGCTGAACGATTTTTCCAGTCTGCAACTTGGCATGCAGGTGGAGGTGCATGGCGCTTACGGCCAGACCGCCAGCGGGCAGGGCTATCTCCAGGCCACGCGCATCGCGCAGTTGCCGGGCAGCAACCCGGTCACGCGATTGACTGGCGTGGTCAGTCACCTCGATGCGGCAGGCGGCAGTTTCCAGATCGGCACGACCCTGGTGCAGACCAGTGCATCGACCGTGGTCACGCCCTCCGGCATGCAACTCGCGAACGGGCAACTGGTGAATGTCTGGAGCAATACGCCGCCGGCGGCCAATGGCGCCATCGCCGCGGGCGCGGTGAGCGTGCGCACCCTGCGTGGGGTGTCTGGGCCGGCGCAGGTCGGCGGGCTGGTGGCGCAGTTGTCCGGCAGCCGTTTCCAGGTTGGTGGCATTCCGGTGGATGCCAGTGCGGCAAGTCTTGCCAGCACGGTGCAAGGGCTGACGAACGGCGCCTATGTGGTCGTGCAGGGGCAGTCCGATGCGACCACTGGGATACTCACTGCCACGACCGTGCGGTCGTATGCAGATCAGCCTGCCCAGGTGGAATTGCGCGGCACCATCACCGGCTATGTGAGCGCCAGCAACTTTCTGGTGCGTGGCGTGCCGGTGGATGCCTCTGCGGCGAATGTGGTGTTCTCCGGCGGCACGGCCGCCTCGCTGCGCAACGGTGTCTATGTGGACGTGGTCGGTCAGGTGGCAAACGGAAATGGCAATCTGGTGACGGCCAACAGCGTGAATCTCCTCAGCCGCGCGCCCGATGGTGGCACGGTGGACTATCAAGGCACGGTCGGTGCGGTGAATCTGCCTGGCGGCACCTTCACCCTCACCGCACAGGATGACGGCGCGACCCAGACCCTCCAGGTCACATTGGCCCCGAATGCCGTGTTCAGCAACGGTACGGCGGCGCAACTGATCAGCGGCGCCAGTGTCGAGATCGAGGCGACCCAGACCGCGAACGGCCTGTTGGCCTACAGCGTGTCCTTCCAGGGCGTGACTGGCGCGTCAAGCTCCAGTGAAGGGTCTGCCGCGTCCGTGCTGGAGACCAAGGGCACGCTCTACAACCTCACGAACACCAGCTTCGAGGTCAACGCCCTGACCATCCAGATCAATGGCGTGACGCCCAAGGGTGGAACGCTGGTCAACGGAGCAAAGGTGGAGGTGAGCTTCATCCAGTCCGGCGGGCAGAATCTGGCGCAGCAGATCAGCCTCGATCATTGACTTCAGGGTAAAAAAGCCCGGCAGAGCCGGGCTATGGAGGCCTGTGAAGGGGCCTGTCAATGGGCCTGTTGACGCGAATTGTGTGTGGTGGCCTCAGTCCGCGTTCGGACCTTCGACACTGTTTTCCAGCACGGCGCCGGTCTGGGCATCCACACCGACTTCATGCTCGGTGTTGCCCACCTTCAGGTCGAAGGAATAGCGCAGGCCGCTGCCGCCCTTTTCCTTCTCCAGTTCCTGGTCGGTGATGGTTGCACCGGGGATGGTCTTCAGCGCGATGGCGCGGGCTTCGTCCAGCGTCACCTTGGCCTCCTTGGAATACTGTGAACCGTCCATGGCATAGGCGGAACCGGCGGCACCGGCCAGACCGAGAGCCAGCGCGCTGGCGAACAGAAATGCGGCTTTGTTGCGTTGTTGCATGATCAAACTCCTTGTGTACTCTTGCGAGCGAAACGCCGCCTGATGCGGCGATCGCAAACCATTTGCGATGGAGGAAGTGTCGTCCTCGAAACTGAGCACTGCCTGAGCAACTCGTCACGTTTGGGTGACATCTGCATACAACGCCATCCCACCACTCTGCATACAGTGCGCGGTATGTGAATCGACCCACCGAGGACACGATGAAAACGCCTGACATACTTCAGCCCGCCTCCACAGCGCATGCCCCGCGCGACGCGTCCCGACGCAAGGCGCTGCTGGCCTTCGGGGCGCTGGGCCTGGCAGTGACCGGACGGGCGCACGGCGCGGGCATGGGTGGCATGAGCATGGGCGGCATGGGTGGCATGTCCGGCATGGACATGGGACAGTCGCGACCGGTGGCTGCAGCGCCGCGCGCTGCGGCGTTCAAGCGCGCCTTGCTGGTTCCGCCGGAACTTCACGGCACCGAACAGGACGGGGTGCTGCATTACGCCCTGCGCATGGCGGCTGGTCGCAGCATGCTGGTTGACGGTCTGCACACGGCGACCTGGGGCTACAACGGCGCGGTGCTCGGCCCCACGTTGCGGGTGCCGCGTGGCAAGGCCGTGCGCATCGATCTGCACAACGCGCTCGATCAGTCCACCACCACGCACTGGCACGGCGCCCATGTGCCGGGCGAGATGGACGGCGGACCGCAAAGCCTCATCGCGCCCGGCGGGCAGGCCCGTGTGCACTTCACCCTGCAACAACCTGCGGGCTCGCTCTGGTATCACCCCCACCCCGACACGCGGACCGGGCCGCATGTCTATGCCGGACTGGGCGGCATGCTGCTGGTGGACGACCCGGCCGACCAGCATCTTGGGCTGCCACAGCATTATGGCGTGGACGATCTGCCCCTGATCCTGCAAGACCGCCGTATCGCCGCAGATGGCCACCTGCTTTACATGACCAGCATGATGGATCGCATGGGCATGAAGGGCGACCGTTTTCTGGTCAATGGCCGCGAGCAACCTTACTGGAATGCCCCGGCGCAATGGGTGCGGCTGCGGGTGCTCAATGCCGCCAATGCGCGGATGTTCAACCTGGCGTTTGCCGATGGACGGGCATTTCACGTCATCGCCACCGACGCCGGACTGTTGCCGCGCCCGGTGGCGGTGCACAGCCTGTTGCTGGCGCCGAGCGAGCGTGCCGAAATTCTGGTCGATCTACGCCGCGAGCAGGGCAAGCGGCTGGTGCTGCGCAGCGATTCCGGTGCGGTCGTGCCCGGGCTGAGTTCCATGCCGATGGACGCCGACCGCGACGACCACGCAGGCTTTGACCTGCTGGAACTGCGCGTCGGCCCGCCGTCGGGCACACGCGGCCACTTGCCAGCGCGCATGGTGGATCTTCCCGTGCTGAAGGCCGACGCCCCGGTGCGGCGTTTCACGCTGCAGGGCATGTCGGCCGGCATGATGGGTGGCATGGGCGGCATGGGTGGCATGGGCGGTATGCGCTCTGCCGAGACATCTGGCCCCGGCGGAATGCGTCTGGGAACGGGTGGGGCCAAGCTGTTTTCGATCAACCACCACCACATGGACATGGAGCGCATCGATCAGCGCCTGCGACTTGGCTCCACTGAAATCTGGGAGGTGATCAACCAGGGGCATATGGCCCATCCCTTCCACTATCACAGCACCTCGTTCCAGATTCTCAGCCGTCATGGCGACACACCACCGGCGCACGAGGCTGGGTGGAAAGACACAGTGCTGGTGCGCCACGGAGAAACCGTGCGGCTGATCGCGCACTTCAACCAGCCCGCGAGTGACGCGCACCCCTTCATGTTCCACTGCCATATCCTGGAACATGAGGACAACGGCATGATGGGGCAGTTCACCGTGGCCTGAACGCAGCCGCCGGATTCAGCCACCGAAATAGCCCGGCAGGATTTTCTGGTGCGTTGTCGCCGGGTTGTCGGCCAGCAGCTTTTTGTCGGTGGTGACGATGATCAGCCCCGCCATCGGGTCGCCGAAGCCGTGCACGGTCGGGCGCTTTTTCGCCACGGTGCGCCCGCCCGGTTCCTTCACCAGTTCGGCATGCACCGAGCAGTAATAGAACTGCAGCCCGGTGTGCTTGAACGCAATCGCGTAGGTGCTCACCGGATGTCCCGGGCCGGGCGTCCCCTGCACCGCGCCATCGAAGCGGGTGCTGGTTTTGCCTGTGGCCGGGTCGTAGCCGATGATGGTGTGCGCACCGGTGTCCTGGTCGACGAACACCACGTCCTGCCCGGGGCGCACGACCACCACATTCTCCAGAAACATGTTCGCGCCGTTCATGTGCACATAGACCGGTGGCGCAGCAGCTGCGTGGCTGGCCGGCGCCAGCAGCAGGCCAACGGCCAGGGCTGCGGCGGAGTTGCGCAGCAGGTGAGGGATGCGGCGCGAGGGGGGCGATGTATGCATGGCGATCTCCTGAACGATGGGGGGTGGATGCCACCGGCGCGTCCATCGCCGCACCCGGTGGGGGAAGAAACGGTCTGTCATTCAGCCCGTTGCGCCACACCGAAGCGCAACGCCAGCGGGGGCAACACGAACAGGTTGTAGAGCAGGCTGGTGAGCAGGCCGCCGAGCAGGGCGACGGCCATCGGCCCTTCGATTTCGCGCCCCGGCGCGTGCTGGCCCAGAGCCAGCGGCAGCACGCCCAGGGCAGTGACCAGGCTGGTCATGACGATGGCCGCCAGCCGCTCGGCCACGGCGCGCTGCAGGGTGTCGGCGTTCCACTGCAGACCTCGTTCGCGCTGCAGTTGCGCAGCGTGGGCGAAGATGAGAATGGCATTGCGCAGGCTGATGCCCATCAGCGCCAGCAGGGCAATCACCGCGCCGAGCGACAGCACCCCACCCGACAGCCAGGCGGCGAACACGCCCCCGGCCCACGCGGTGGGCACCGAGAGCAGCACCAGCATCACCTGCCGCGTGGCGGTGGAGGTTGCTGCGCGCGGTGGCACATGAGAAGCCGAGGTCTGGCGCAGCGCCACGCTCAGCAGCAAGACCAGACCGGCGATCACGCCGAACACGTCCACCAGGAGGCGCTGCAGCGTGGCACTGCGCTGCGCCGCCTCGCCCGCGAACTGCAGGGTGACACCGGGGGGCAAGGGCACCTGTCGGTCGATGGCTTGTGTCGCGCGCGTCACGAAGCCGGTGAGATTGCCGGATGTGGTGCTTGCCAGCACGGTCTGCACCCGCTGCCCGCCCAGATGCCGGATGTCCGACGGCCCGCTGGCCGAAGCGATGCGCGCCAGTTGTGCCAGCGGCACGAAGCCCAGCGAGGGAGTGTGGATCAGCAAATCGCCCAGCGCCTGCGGGTTGTCGCGGGCGCTGCGGTCCAGCACCACGCGCACCGGCACCGGCACTGCGCCGTGGAACACGGTGCCGGTGATGCTGCCCGCAAATGCGGTGTGGATGGCCTGCAGCACTGGCAGCGGCTGCAAGCCCCACCGACGCAGCGCGTCGGCATGCAGCGCGATGTCGAGCTGCGGCACGCCGGGCGGCGCCTGCACCTGCACTCCGGTGGCGGTGGGCAGTCGGTTCAGCACAGCAGCCACCTGGGCTGCAACACTGTCGATGGTGTGCAGATGGTTGCCCAGCACCCGCACAACCAGTGGCGCACCTGCGCCGCCCTCCACGGTGTTGTCCATGCGCTCGGTGAGAAAGCTGTTGACGCGAAAGCTCGCACCGGCAAATCCTGCCAGAACGCGATCGATGGCAGCCAGTGCCTGCGCCGAATCCGCTCCCGGCTTGAGGTTCACGTCCAGCGAACTGCTCTGCGTGCCCGAGGCGTCTGGCGAGAGCGTGGCGCGCCCCGTGTGCTGTGCCACCAGCCGCACTTGCGGCAGGGCTTCGAGCGCCTTCACCACGCGCGCGCCTTCGTCCAACGATGCCGTGATCGACGCCCCCGGCGCCAGCCGCATGTGCACGACGAATTGCCCCTCCTGCAGCGGCGGCAGAAAGCTGCCACCCATGCCGCTCGCCAGCCACCCTGCGGCAGCCACGAGCAACGCGGCGAGCAGCGCGGCGGGCAGCCAGTGCGGCAGCAGGCGCCGCAGCAGTCCGGTGTAGCCGCGCTGGGCGATGCGTACCGGCGCCGGGGTGTGCAGACGGTGATTGCGCCGGGTGAGCAGCAGCGCAGCCAGCGCGGGCGTGACGGTCAGCGCCACGCCGAGCGAGGTGAGCACCGCCAGGGCATAGGCTTGTGCCAGCGGCGTAAACAGCCGCCCCGACAACCCCGGCAACAACAGCACCGGCACGATCACCAGCAGCACTGCCGCCGTGGCATAGACCACCGCGCCGCGCACTTCCAGACAGGCCGCGAGGATGACGCGCAGCGGCGGCTGCGTGGCCGCCGCGTTGTCGCGCAGCCGTCGCAGGATGTTCTCGACGTCGATCACCGCGTCATCCACCACCACGCCGATGGCGATGGCCAGGCCGCCCAGCGTCATCACATTGAGCGTGACGCCCATCCACATCAGCACCGTCACGGCGCCCAGAAGCGACAGCGGTATGGCCAGCGAGGAGATCAGCGCGGCACGCCAGTCCAGCAGGGTCAGCGCAATGACCAGCACCACCAGAGCAGCGCCCAGCAGCAGCGCATCGCGCACATTGCGCATGGCCAGGGTGATGAAGTCGGCCGGGCGGAACAGATTGGCATGCAGCACGATGCCCTGCGCCGCAAGACTCTCGCGGTGGCGCTGCAGCACCGCCTGCACGCCGCGCGTGACCGCAAGGGTGTTGGCCCCAAAGGACTCCTGAATCTTGAGGATGACTGCAGGCTGCCCGCCGATGCTGGCGCCGCCGATCGCCGGCAGAGGCGCATACCCGACATGCGCCACATCGCCCAACGTCACCGCGCCGTCCGGCGTGGCGCGCAGCACGGTGGCTGCGAGGGTCTGCGGCGTGGTCGCTCCTGCCTGCGCCACCAGCAGCACGCGCTGCTGCGGCGTGGG
>JAGDVQ010000148.1:13294-17004 GCA_023255715.1 Thiomonas sp. | reverse complement strand
GCGGCTGCCCCGCCCGCGTCGGCATCGGTCGCGCGGGCGGCTTCGGCCGCAAACGCCGCGCCGGTGCATGCCGCCTCGGTGGCCCAGGCCGCGCCCGCAGTGGCGCCGATCGAGCCGCTGCGCACTGAGCCGAAGCAGCCGGTCTCCGCGCAAGCTCCGGCCAAGTCGCAGCCCGAAACCTTCAAGCCGGTGGCCCCACGCATTGAACACGCCAGGCCCAAGTCGGTGCCTACCCACACGCCTGCGCCTCAGGAGGCGCCCGCGTCCGCGCAGGCACCGCAACCTGCGCCCGTGCCTGCACCCGCGCCCGCGCCGCAGCCAGCGCCCGTTGCCCCCGCCCGGCCTTCGGGACGGCTGGAGGCCTTGCGTGCGGGGCTGGCCGCCTGCGAGCAGAAGGGTAATTTCTTCACCCAGCAACTGTGCATCCAGGAGACCCGCTGGACGTATTGCGGTGCGCCGCTGTCGCCCGACCCGCTCTGGGGCAAGGTGCCCGAATGCCCGAATTCGGCGCAGCAGAACAACAACCCCTGATTTCGCGTTTCGCCAACCCTTCGTCCAGGGAGGACTCCATGACTGTCAAAACCACCAACAACCTCGGCGTGCTGCTGCGCAGCTACGAGGCGCTGCACAACTGGCGCGCGCTGGCCATGCTGGCCGGCAGCTTTGTGCTGGGCGGGCTGGCCATCAGCGGCGGCGCGGCGGCCGGCATGAGCTCGGGCAGCGCTGCAGTGATGATGCTGATGAGCCTGCTGGGCAGCATCATCATCGTCGTCGGCATGAACGCCAGCGGCCTGATGCTGATGGATCAGGCCTACGACCAGCCGATCCGCGGCTTTGGCCCGGCCTTTCTGGGCGGCGTGCAGTCGGCGCTCTATGTCATCGGTCTGCTGATCTTGCTCGGCCTGGGCTTTGCGGTGGTCTTGCTGGTGGCTTATCTGCTGTCTCTGCTCGGCCGCATCCCGGGGCTGGGTGGGCTGTTCGGCTTTGTGCTCGCCGGGCCGCTGGTCGTGGCGGTTGCCTTGGCCTACGCCGTGCTGCTGCTGGCCGGGCCGTTGATGATCGCCGCAGTCTGGCACGGTGAGGGCTTCATCGCCAGCTTGTCGCGCGCGGTGGGCATCGTGATCAAGCGGCCGCTGGAGGTGTTCATGCACTTTCTGGTGCTCGGGCTGCTGGTGTTTCCGGCGGTGGCTTTCATCTTCGCGGTGGTGTTTGTCGGCAGCATGTTCGTCGGTGGGTTCTTTGCCTCGGGCAGTTTTGGCGGCATGGGCATGGGGATGGGCGGCTTTGGCGGCGGCATGCGCAGCATGGAGGGCCTCGCATTGGGCGGTGGCGGAATGGGGGGTGCAGGGCTGTCCATCGGTCTGGTGTGGTTTCTGGCCTGGGCCGTCGTGAGCCTGATCTATGTGCTCGGGCTGATCTTCGTCTATCGCGCGGTGAGCGAAGGCGTGGGTTCCGAGGCAACCGAGTTGGTGGGACAGAAACTTGCGCAGTTCAAGCAAAAGCTCGACGAATACAAGCCACGGCCGGCGCCTGACGGGATACCGCCTGCTACCCCGGCGACAACTAGCCAGCCGGCCGCAGATGCGCAGCCTCGCGTGGTTTCGGATCAGCCCGCGGTGCCAGCGACCGGGCATTGCCCCGCCTGCGGCGCCGTGGTGCAGCCCGACGACGTGTTTTGCGGCAGTTGCGGCCACAGGTTGAAATAACCTCGGCGCCGAATCAATCAGCCCTTTTCAATCCGAATCGATCACCATGAGCTACGAATTCTCCGACCGCAGTCAAGCGCTCAATCTGCCCAATCCCTACCGCATCGAAAACCTATTTCTCTACGTCGCGGCCGCCGCGCTGATCCTCTCCGGGTTGATCGTGCTGTTTCAGGTGCGTGGCCATCTGCAGGCGGGCATCGATGCGCGCGGGGCGGCGGCGCTGGCGGTTGCGGTGCTACTGCTTTCGGGGGGAATTGCCTGGGCCTGGCGCGGGTTCAGCCAACTGAACTACTTTGTCGGACGTGGGCTGCCGCGCGGGCTTGCGCCAGAAATTCCCGAAGGGCAGGACGGCTCCAGCAAGGCCGGACAAGAGGTGCGCGAACTGCTGCGAAACGGCGCTGTCTTTTTCGAGGACCCGGGCAACAATCCGCTCTACCGTTTTCTGCCCAATCTGATTTTTGCGCCGTATGCCGTGCGGGCGGCGGCACACCGGCTGGCGCAGAACGGAGTCGCGCTCGCCGCCTACATCCTCAGCATGGCGCTGGCGCTGCTGGTGTTTTCCAATGCGCAGACCGCGAGCTGGCTAGGGCTGTTTTATCTGGCGCTGGGTTATCTGGTGATTTTCCAGCCCATGATCCGTGGCAATCTCACGGCGCAGTCCAACACGGTGCAAAACGCGAATCTGAGCATCGGTCTGCTGGTGCTGCTGGTGGTGGCTGCGGTCATCGGCCCGGTGCTGCTGGCCCTGTTCAGCGCGAAGTTGCCCGCCTTGCCGGAACTGCAGATCAACAACGCCCTGTTTTTCAGCGCCATTGCGGCGTTCGTCGCTACCACGCTGGGTCTGGCAACCTTGAAGGAGCAGATGGGGCCGCCGCCGCAGGCCGTGGGTTCGGCGCAGACCACCGAGGTGTTCACCATGAACGCCCATCCGGCCAAGCTGATGGAACAGGTCGACCGTATGCTGATGGAGCGCTGGAAGGAGGCCATTCCCAACCGGCGCTATCTGCGGCAGTCGCCCGAGGTCAAGGGGCGGCAAGGCCAGTTCCGGCTGGAGTTGCTGGAGGAGACACAGCCCATGCCGCGTGAGCGCGCCACGCCTTCAGGCTTGCGTCATGCGATGGCGCTGCCGCAGTTTCGCTGGCTGGTGCTGTTGTCGTCCTGGTTCGCGCTGCTGATGGGCGTCGTCGCGGTGGGTGCCTACGGTCTGGCCCATGCGCTGCTGCACGGTGGTGATCTGTCGTTCTGGATCATGCTGACTCTGGGCCTGAGTGTGGCAGCGGTGTACGCGCTGCGCAGCGCCCATGCGCTGTGGGGACGATATGACTTCCGCTCCAACGTGATCTGGGTCGAAGTGCAGGGCAGTTTCGAGTCCGCGCGGATGGAGATGGGCAATGTGCTGGCAGACCGCCTCAAGACCGAGAAAGACGTGATCAATATCGAGGCCATGACCTTGCGGGTCTGGGCGTCGGAGATCGATACCGTGTTATTCGAGCGCACCGGCCCGCGACAGGTGCTGGCCATGCGCGGCCTCCCAAGCGTGGCGCAGGGCATGGCGGGCGAACTGCGCGGCTTCGGCCAGGAGCGCCCCACATTGATCGCGCCGCAATCCAGCCTCGATGCCGAGCGCGCTGCGCAGGTCGGGCAGTTCAACCAGTTGCTCGGTGGCGCGGCTGCGGGTGCGACGGCTCTGCCCGCAGCGGCGGCGCAGGCGCTTGGTCTGCTGTCCTCCGAAGCCCCCGCGGGCAATGCACCCGCGCCGACGTCCCCGGTCAAGCCACGTTTTTGTTCGCAGTGCGGCACGCAGACTGGGCCGTCCGACCGCTTTTGTGGGGCTTGCGGCACGGCTCTGGCCAGTTGAGCGCTGGGGTCGCGTGAGTTGAGACGTGCGGCGCGCGGGCAAGAGACAATGCCCGCATGAGTTCAGTCTTTTCGCACACCCTGATGCGCGGCGCATTGGCGCTGCTCTTGTCTGCGCCGACAGTCGCGGCAGCGGCTCCGCTGGCT
>JAGDVQ010000148.1:0-13284 GCA_023255715.1 Thiomonas sp. | reverse complement strand
CCGCTGGCTGGTGCGGCGACCTCTCAGTCTCTTCCTTCGTCACCCACCACCGTGCAGCCCACCGGCGCCGGACGCACCTGCCTCGTGCTGTCGGGCGGCGGTGCGCGGGGGTTTGCGCATATCGGCGCACTCGAGGCCTTGCAGCAGCTCCATGTGCCGATCGATTGCATCGCGGGCACCAGCATGGGCGCGATCATCGGTGGGCTGTATGCCGAAGGGGTGTCGGTCGACGTGCTGCGCAGCCAGGTTTCGGGCATGGACTGGACCAGTGTGCTGTCCAGCCGTCCGGCCCGCGAAGGGCTGAATTTTCGCCGCAAGCAGGCCGATGAGCAGATGCCGGGCGGCATCGAATTCGGTCTGAGCGATCGTGGACAGGTGCAGTTTCCGAATGCCGCGGTCAACACCACCCAGCTCGAACAGGTGTTGACCAACCTCACCCTGCCGGCCATTCCCGTGCGCAACTTCAACGACCTGCCGATCCCGTTCCGCGCCGTGGCGACCAATATGGTCACGGGGCAAAAGGTGATTCTGCAGCAGGGCACGCTGGCCAATGCCCTGCGCGCCAGCATGTCGGTGCCCGGGGTGTTTCCTCCCACGGAGGTCGATGGCGCCCTGCTGGGCGACGGCGGGCTGGTGGACAACCTGCCGGTGGACGTGGCGCGCCAGATGGGCGCGCAGCATGTCGTGGCCATCAACATCGGCACGCCGCTGGAATCGCGCGAGGCACTCGACAACATCGTCGGGCTGACCTCGCAGATGATCAACATCCTGATCGAGCAGAACATCCGGGCACAGATCGCCACCCTCAAGCCCGGCGACGTGCTGATCTCGCCCGATCTGGGCAAACTGTCCTCGGTCGACTTTCAGGGCGGCGACCGCGCCATCCAGATTGGCTACGACGCCGTCATGGCCGCGCGCGACCAACTTGCGCCGCTGGCCCTGCCGCCAGCGCAGTACGCCGAGTGGCGCGAGGCCTTTGCCCGCAGGGCGCAGGCGCTGGTGGCGCAGATGCAGTTCAACGCCCCGCTGGCCGCGGTGGAGGTGCGCGGCCTTGCTCCCGGGGTGGACAAGACCTTGCAGGCGCAGTTGCAGCAAAAGGCGGGTGAGCCGCTGGATTTCACGGCAGTGCGCCATGACGTCGATCGCCTGTTCGGCCTGGGAGATTTCTCCCGCGTGGACTACCGCCTGATCGATGCGCGGCAGGGGCAGACCCTCGAATACCGCCTGCAGGACAAGGCCTGGGGGCCGAACTATCTGCGCTTCGGCCTCGGGCTCTATACCGACCTGCGCAACCAGTCGCGGTTCTCCCTGCAGCTCGCGCAGCGCAGGCCATGGCTCAACAGCCTGGGCGGCGAATGGCGCAACGATCTGCAGATCGGCTGGCGCAACCGCTGGTTTTCCGAGCTGTATCAGCCGCTCGACGCACGCGACACCGTGTTCATTTCGCCGTATTTCGATCTCGACGCCCGCCCGGTCGATGTCTATCAGGGCGACAACCCCATCGTGCGCTACCGTCTCAACACCCGCCGCGCCGGGGTCGATCTGGGCGTGCCCGTCTCCGGCTATGGCGAGGTGCGACTGGGCCTGAGCCGGGCCAATATCTCGGCGGATTACCTGCTGGGCCAGACCGGGCTGGTGAACGGCCAGACCCTGCGCGAAGGCGGGGTGCGGGCGCTGGCCATTTTCGATCGCCTCGACCATGCCTACTTCCCCACCAGCGGCTGGCGCACCCGCCTGGAGGTATTCGCTGCGCGCACCGGCCTGGGCAGCGACAGCAACTACGACCGGATCGACCTGTCCGGCCAGGCCGACTTCAGCGCCGGACGGCACACCGTGGAGCTTGCCGCCCGGGCCGCGAGTTTCCGCGACCGCAAGGGCCTGGGGCTGGATTATTTTTCGCTGGGCGGTTTCGACGCCCTGAGCGGCTACCGCGAAGGCCAGCTCATCGGCAACTACCTGGTCTATGGCCGTCTGGGCTATCGCTACGAACTGACCACGCCTGGACTGTTCGGCGGTGCCAGCTACCTTGGCCTGGTGCTTGAGCGCGGTAATACCTGGACGCAGCGCAGCGCCGTCAGCCTGGGCGATCTGCGGCAGAGCGTGGGCGCCTACCTGGGCACCGACACCCCGCTCGGTCCGGTGTATTTCGGCGTGGCCAAGGCGCCGGGGCAGAAAGTCAACGTCTACCTGACGCTCGGGCGGCCCTGAGTCAACCCGGGCCCTCTGCAGGCGCCGCAGTGTCTGGGGTGTCGTCGTGGGGCGCTGCAGCCTGGGGCTGATGCTCCGCCAGCCAGCTCTCGATCAGCTGGGACGCGGCTTCGATGCCTGTGTGCTTGGTGGCGGAGAACAACTGCAGCGAAATCGGCGCTGTCATGCCGACGGCCTGAGCGTGCTGCGCAAGCTGGTCGCGCGCTGCCTGCGCCGCCCGCTGGCCTTCCTGCCGGTTGAGCTTGTCCGACTTGGTCAGCAGCACATGCAGCGGCACACTGGCTGGTGCCATGAACTGGAGCAGGGACAGGTCGATCTCCGTCAAACCCAGGCGCGAGTCCGCCAGCAGGATCAGGCCCACCAGCGGCCCGCGCTCGGCGAGGTATTGCGCCAGAAACAACTGCCAGCGTTTTTTGTCGGTTTTCGCCACCGCCGCGTAGCCGTAGCCCGGCAGATCGACCAGCAAGCCGCTGGGCTTGTCCTTCGGCCCGACGGCGAAAAAATTGATGTGCTGCGTGCGCCCTGGGGTCTTGGACGCAAAGGCGAGCTGCCGCTGCTGGCAGAGTGTATTGATCGCGGTGGACTTTCCGGCGTTCGAGCGCCCGACAAAGGCGATTTCCGGAAGGCCGGTGTGCGGAAGATTGTCCATGGCTGAACTGGTCACCATGAAGCGCGCGCTGTGCAGCAGCGGGCTGAACCGCACCGGAGAAACTGACCTGCTGGAATTCCCTATATTCGCCATGACTTATGTATCGCTAGGATGCGCCATCTTATGAAATCAACTGGGTGCGGTGACCGCTGCGCTCGTTCCAGAGTCCGTGCCGCGCGCATCAGCGCATTGTCGCTGTTGTCTTGCGCTGGCGTCTTTCTGATGGATTGCCATTCATGCCCAACACGTCGGTTACTGCGCGCCTCGCTCTGAGTCTTGCCGGTTTGCTCTCGCTGCCTGCCGCATCCTGGGCCGCTGGAACGCCGCCAGCAGCTGCTTCCAGCGTGATGGAATCGTCCTTTCCGGTGCCCAGCACCGCACAACTGCAGGCCGGGGCCAAGGTGGCGCAGACCTGCGCGGCCTGTCATGGACTGGACGGCAATGCGACGTCCGCAGAATTTCCCAAGCTGGCGGGGCAGCATGCGGACTACATCATCAAGCAGTTGCACGATTACCGCATCGCCAAGGGTGCCAAGAAGCCGGCGCGGGTCAACGCCATCATGAACGGGATGGCCGCCGCGCTGACCGACGATCAGATCCGCGATGTGGCGCTGTACTACAGCCGCCAGACCTTCAAACCGGGCGTGGCGTTTGCCGACAAGAAGGATCTGAAGCTGGGGGCATCCATCTGGATGGCCGGCATTCCCGATCGTGCAGTGCCTGCCTGCGTGTCGTGCCACGGACCGGGCGGAGCAGGCATGCCGTCGCGCTACCCGCGCATCGGCGGGCAGTGGCAGGGCTATCTGGAAGCCGAGTTGCAGATGTTCCGCAACGACCGCCGCACCAACAGCCCGGAAATGCACGACATCGCCTCGCGCATGACGGACAAGCAAATCGCTGCTGTGGCGGATTACGCCGCAGGGTTGCGCGCACCGTCCGAATTGCCGCGCTAAATCGCGGCCGATTTTGTTCAGATACGCGCTGTTACTGGAACTTTCCAGCGTCGCGCGATCTCTCTCTCCCGGCAAGGCCCGTGTTGCACAGGGGCTGTCGCATGTCGAAACGCAGCTTGCGTTGTTTCATCCGACGGGGCGATTGCACCTTTCTACGGGCTGTGAAATGTCAAAATTGAGGTTTTTCTCTTTTGCTATATTGATTCATTGATTTGTTCATGTTCCCAGCGCCTGTGGTTGAGCGGTCTCGTCAAACGGTCTGTGGTGCGTGGCATCCGCGCCCTGCTCCGAGCCCTCATCGTCCCACCTTGGCACAGCCCATGTTCTGCTGCCACTTGTTTTCCTGCATGTGCGCTGCATAGCGTCACGCCCCTTTGGTTTCGCCACCCATGTCCGCCACCCCCTCTCCAGTTCCCAACACCTCTCTGAGCACCTCCGGCTGGGAATTGCAGCATGGGTCGCGCGCCTGGCGGGCCTTCGTCGAGCTGCTGTCGTCGATGCGCTTTGCCATTGCGCTGCTGGTCATCGTCGCGGTGGCCAGCATCATCGGCACCGTGCTCACCCAGGGTCAGCCATACAACAACTACATCAACCAGTTCGGGCCGTTCTGGGCCGAAGTGTTTCGCAAGTTCGAGCTGTACAACGTCTATTCCTCCTGGTGGTTCCTGTTGATCCTGACCTTTCTGGTGGTGTCCACCAGCCTGTGCCTGATCCGCAATACCCCCAAGATCATCACCGACCTGAAAACCTACAAGGAAGGGGTGCGCGAACAAAGCATGCGCCACTTCCACGAGCGCGGCGAAGCGGTCTTCACCGACAGCCGCGCCGCCACGGTCGAGCACATCACGGGCGTCATGCGCAGCCACGGCTACAAGTTCAAGCTGCAGGAGCGCCCGGCTGCGCAGGAGGGTGGCGCGGGCGCCACCATGATTGCGGCCAAGACCGGCGGCATCAACCGCGTGGGTTATGTGCTGGCGCATGCGGCGTTCGTGCTGATCTGCGTGGGTGCGCTGTTTGATGGCGACATGATGATCAAGGCGCAGATGTGGATGTTCGGCAAGGAGCCGCTCAAGAGCAACATGCTCATCTCGCAGGTGCCCGAGGCCAACAGGCTGTCGGTACACAACCCCACCTTCCGCGGCAACCTGCAGATTCCGGATGGCGGCGAATCCAATATGGCCGTGCTCACCATGGGCGATGGCGTGCTGCTGCAACCGCTGCCGTTCAACATCCACCTGAAGAAATTCAACATCGATTTCTATTCCACCGGCATGCCGCGGCTGTATTCCAGCGACGTGGTGATTACCGACCCGAAGACCGGCAAGAGCTTTCCGGCGAAGATCGAGGTCAATCATCCCCTGACCTACGACGGCGTGACCATCTTCCAGTCCGGTTTTGCCGATGGGGGCTCTGAACTGTTTCTCAAGGCCTGGCCGATGCACGGGCCGAGCGACAAGACCTTTGATCTCACCGGGACCGTGGGCACGGACCGCCAGCTCAGCAACGGCGCGCAGAGCCTGCAGGTCGAGTTCAGCGAACTGCGCATTTTCAACGTGCAGGACATGAGCCCGGCGCAGACCACCGGCGTGAAGCCCAAGGAAAAATCGCTGATGGCCGGGTTCGATCAGCACCTGGGCGCGCCGGTCGCGGCGCCGGGAGAGCGTCACCTGCAGAACATCGGCCCGGCGGTGGTCTACAAGATTCGCGACGCCTCGGGCCAGGCGCACGAGTACTTCAATTACATGCTGCCGGTCGAGCTCAATGGCGAGAAGGTGTTTCTCGCGGGTGAGCGCAGCTCGCTCGATGCCGGCTACAAGTACATGCGCATTCCGGCGGACGGCAACGATTCGATCGACGGCTGGATGCACCTGCGCGCCGCCCTGTTCAACCCCAAGGATCGCGAGCAGGCTGCCGCGCAGTATGTGGCCGCCTCCCTGCCGCCAGATGCCACTTCAGAGCTCAAGAGCCAGCTTCAGGTGACGGCCAGTCGCACCCTGGACATTTTTGCCGGCGAAATCCCCACAGATCCCAAGACCGGCAAGCCGGTGGTGGCCGCGCCCGGCGGTCTGCCTGCGCTGGCGCAATACCTCGAGGCCGCAGTCCCGCCCGACAAGCAGCAGCAGGCCTCCGATGTGTTCGTGCGCATTCTCAACGGTACCTTGTGGCAGCTGTGGCAGATCAGCCGCGAAAACAACGGCCAGAAGCCAGTGGCACAAGATCCGGCGCATGAAAAGTTCTTCGACTCGGCCGTGCTGGCGCTGTCCGATACCTTTTTCTACCCGTCGCCGCTTTACTTGCAGATGACCAACTACAAGCAGGTCCAGGCCAGCATCTTTCAGGTGGCCCGCGCCCCTGGCAAGGTTGTGGTCTATACCGGCGCGGTCTTGCTGATCCTGGGCGTGTTTGCCATGCTTTACATCCGCGAACGCCGGGTCTGGTTCCTGGTGAAAGACCGCGAAGACGGTGGCAGCGATACCCTGATGGCCATGAGCACCAACCGTCGCACCATGGAATACAAGAAGGAATTTGAAACACTGCGCGCAGCCAGCCTGGGCGTAGCATCACCCGACCCGGCGAGTGCACAAGCGAATGCACAAACGCCGGACTCTGCCTCGACCTGAATAGGGACCCGCCATGGAACTTGCCAGCAAATCCCATAGCTTGCCACTGAACTCCAAGAGTTCTGAACCTCCGCGCCAGAACGGTATCGGTGCGTATCTGCGCCGACGCACCGCGTATGACTGGATTTTTCTGCTGCTCATCGCGGGCGGTGATGCGTATGTGCTGAGCCAGTATGGTCAGAACATGAGTTATTACGTCAAGCTCATCTTCCTGGGAGCGACCACCACACTGATGTTCCTCGGCTGGGGCTGGACGGCCATCAAGAACCTGGCCATCGTCGTCACGGGCCTGTCGCTGTTCGGCATCTGGCTGTACTACGGGCCGAACGGACAGCCGGTACTGGCGCGCAGCGAGCAAGTGTTTTTCCTCAAGTACTTCCTGGCCAGCCAGTCCGCCATTCTCTGGATGGCGTTCCTGCTGTTCCTGAGCACCGCGGCCTACTGGTTCGGCATGTTCACCGGCCCGTCGCAGAACACCGCAGGGGGCATGGCGCTGGCCACCGGAGGTGGCGCGATGGCTGGCGGGGGTGACGGCATGGTGCGTGACGCCAAGGGCTGGCAGTCCAACTTCTCGCAGTATTTCGGTTCGCGGCTGGCCTGGGTGGGCATCACCATGGCGCTGGTCGGCACCATGATGCGCTGGTTCGAGAGCTACCAGATCGGGGCGGACATCGGGCACATCCCGCTGTCCAATCTGTACGAAGTGTTCGTGCTGTTCTCCTGGCTGACGACCATTCTGTACCTGTATTTCGAACAGAAATACAAGACCCGCAGCATGGGCGCGTTTGCCATGCTGGTGGTCAGCGCGGCGGTGGGCTTTCTGCTGTGGTACAGCATGGTGCAGAACGCCTACGAAATTCAGCCGCTGGTGCCTGCGCTGCAAAGCTGGTGGATGAAGCTGCACGTTCCGGCCAACTTCATTGGCTACGGCACCTTTGCCATCGCCGCGATGGTCGGCTTCGCCTACCTCATCAAGACCCACGCGAACGAGACCTCGTTGTGGAAGCTCACGCCGCTGTGGATCATCGGCTTTGTCATGTTCTTCGAGCCGCTGGTGTTCCGTCAGGGTGGGATCTCGGAGTACTGGGGCGTGTTTGCCGGCATTTCGGCACTCATCGTCGCCGGCATTCTGTACGGCCGCCAGCGCATTGCCTCGCATCTGCCCTCGCTCGAAGTGATGGATGACGTGATGTACAAGTCCATCGCCATCGGCTTCACCTTCTTCACCATCGCCACCATTCTGGGCGCGCTGTGGGCGGCCGAAGCCTGGGGCGGCTACTGGAGCTGGGACCCGAAGGAAACCTGGGCGCTGATCGTCTGGCTGAACTACGCGGCCTGGCTGCACATGCGTCTGATCAAGGGTCTGCGTGGGCAGGTTGCGGCATGGTGGGCGCTGACTGGTCTGCTGGTCACGACCTTCGCCTTCCTCGGGGTGAACATGTTCCTCTCCGGCCTGCATTCCTACGGCAAGCTGTAAATTCATTGCATGTTCAAAAGAGGCCCTTCGGGGCCTTTTTTGTTGCGCCCGAAGGTCTGTGGAAACCCCTGTCTGAAGCAGGAATGCAGAGGCGCTGTAAGGTTTGGCCCGTTGGAACGACCAAGTTCCACAATGGAATAAATCCACGGCGATGCCAGTCCATCCAGACAGGCCAAGTGTTCAGGGTGCCAACCAATTTCGCAGGAGAGCCGCGATGCGTCAACGTCAGGATCAGGGGTTCGAGCATCCCACACCCTCGGACATCACGCCGAAGGAGATTTACAAGGATCGTCGCCATTTCCTTGCTGCGGCCGGGGTGGGCGCTGCCGCGGGGGTCGCGGCGCTGACTGCGCGTCATGCGCAGGCCGTGCCGCAAAACGGCGGCCCGCCCGCGCCGGGCAAGCTCGCGGCGCTGGCGGCGCAAAAAAACGCGGCGCTGTCGACCACGCAAACGCCCACGCCCTACAAGGACATCATCACCTACAACAACTTCTACGAGTTCGGTACCAGCAAGAGCGATCCATCGCAGCACGCCGGCACCCTGAAAACCCGGCCGTGGACCGTGGTGGTGGAAGGGGAGGTGCGCAAGCCGCGCACCTTCGGCATCGACGACCTGCTCAAGCTCGCACCCATGGAAGAGCGCATCTACCGGCATCGCTGCGTGGAGGGCTGGGCCATGGTGGTGCCGTGGCTGGGGTATTCGCTCTCGCACCTGATCAACGCGGTCGAGCCCACGGGCAATGCCAAATACGTGGAATACATCACCCTGCTCGATCCGGCGGAAATGCCCGGGCAGAACGACCCCATCCTGCAGTGGCCCTATCTCGAAGGCCTGCGCATGGATGAGGCCATGCACCCGCTGACCCTGCTCACCTTTGGGTTGTATGGTGAGGTGCTGCCGAACCAGGACGGTGCACCGATGCGCATGGTCATTCCCTGGAAGTATGGCTTCAAGGGCGGCAAGTCCATCGTCAAGATCCGTCTGGTGGAAAAGCAGCCGGTGACGTCGTGGATGCGCGCCGTGCCGCAGTGGTACGGCTTTTATTCCAACGTCAATCCGGATGTGAGCCCGCAGAACTGGAGCCAGGCCAACGAGCGCATGATCGGGCAGGGCGGTGCGTTCGGCGGCCTGTTTGCGCCGCGCGTGCCCACGCAACTGTTCAATGGCTACGGCGCGCAGGTCGCCAGTCTGTATCAGGGCATGAACCTGAGCAAGTTTTTCTGAACGCCATGAGCGCATCGTTGTCTGTGCCGCGTCGCCTCTTGGGTCTCAAGGCGGTCAAGCCGTTGCTGTTCGCGCTCTGTCTGCTGCCGTTCGCCAGCCTGTTCTGGCGCGGCTGGACGAATGATCTGGGCCCCAACCCGGAGCAGACCGTGATCTGGACCACGGGGTTGTGGGCGCTGCGCCTGCTGCTGCTGACCCTGGCCATCACCCCGCTGCGCAAGCTCACGGGCTGGGCGGAACTGGCGCGGCTGCGGCGCATGTTGGGGCTGTTCGTGTTCTTTTACGCGGCGCTGCATTTCACCGCGTGGCTGGGGCTGGTCAACGGCTTCAGCATGGACATGGCGCTGCGCGACATTGTCAAACATCCCTTCGTGCTCGCGGGAATGACGGCCCTGGCCTTGATGACGCCGCTGGCGCTGACCTCGACCAACGGCATGATCAAGCGCCTCGGCGCAAAGCGCTGGCAGCGCCTGCACCGCCTGGTGTATGCGGTCGGCGTGGTGGCGGTGTTTCACTTCTGGTGGGGCAAGCTGGCGAAAAACAATACCGCCAGCCCCACCGTCTACGCCCTCATTCTTGCACTGCTGCTGGGGCTGCGCCTATGGTGGGCATGGCGTGCAGCGCAGACCCGTCGGGCGCAGGCCATTCAGGCGATGCAGGAACAGACCAGCGCCGCAGATCAGGGCAACAGCCGTTCGCTCGCGTAGAGCTGTTCCACGGTTTCACGCGGACGGATCAGGTGGGTGCTGGCGCCATCGACCAGCACTTCGGCGGGGCGGCCGCGGCTGTTGTAGTTGGACGCCATGACCATGCCATACGCGCCGCTGGACAGCACGGCGAGCAGATCGCCTTCTTCCAGAACCAGGGCGCGGTCGCGCGCCAGCCAGTCTGCGGATTCGCAGACCGGGCCGACGATGTCGTAGTGCAGCGCTAACCCGGTCCGTACTTCCGCTGGTGCCACGACCTGCTCGGCCTCATACAGCGCGGGGCGAATCAGATCGTTCATGCCGGCGTCGACCACGGCGAAATGCTTGGCCGGGGTGGACTTGAGATACAGCGTGCGGGTGAGCAGTGCGCCGGCGTTACCCACGATGGAGCGGCCTGGCTCGACCATGACGGTGCGATGTCCGAAACCCCGTGCCGCGATGCGCGCCAGCAGTGGCGCCAGCCAGTCCTGCGGCGTGGGCGGTGTTTCGTGGCTGTAACGGATGCCCAGGCCCCCACCGAGGTCGATGTGCTCGATCTGCGCACCCTTGCGCTCCATGGCCTCCACCAGGTCGAGCACTTTGTCCAGGGCGTCGAGGTAGGGCTCGACCGAGGTGATCTGCGAGCCGATATGGCTGGCAATGCCCACCAGCCGCACATGCGGCAGCAGGGCTGTCTGCATCGCCAGTGCCACTGCCTGTTCCTGGGCGATGCCGAACTTGTTGCTCTTCAAGCCGGTGGAGATGTAGGGGTGCGTTCCGGCGTCGACGTCTGGGTTGACGCGCAGCGCGACCTGCGCGACTTTGCCGGCCTGTTGTGCCACGCGGTTGAGCACAGCCAATTCGTTGGGCGACTCCAGATTGAAGCATTCCACGCCGACATCGAGCGCTAGGCGCATTTCCGCCGCAGTCTTGCCCACGCCGGAGAACACCACTTTGCCAGCCTCGCCGCCAGCGGCCAGCACGCGCTGCAATTCGCCGCCTGAGACGATATCGAAACCCCAGCCCTGTCGCGCCAGCACCTGCAGCACCGCCAGGGTGGAATTGGCCTTGACCGCATAGCGCAACGCCACCTTCACCGGGCTGCGCGCGGCGGCGTCCATGTATTGCCGTGCGGCCTGCTCGATCGCGGTGCGCGAGTACACATAGGTCGGCGTGCCGAAGGTCTCGGCGATCGCGCTCGCGTTGACCTGCTCGATGTGCAGGCTGGTGTCGACATAGGCAATGTGCGGATGGCCGGGCAGCGCGGGGAGGATTTGCGTTTTCATCAGGCAGGCAGGGTGGTGATGCGGAAACTCAGGGATGGGCTGTCGATGCCGACGGCATCGATGCGGGCGCGGCGGGAGCAGGCAAATACAAGGGCCCGGCCTGGCCGCAGCCGGCGAGCAAAACAAGCACGCCCATTGCGGCCATCAGGCGTGCGATGGCGCGCGGAAAACGGGGTCGATTAAGCTGTGTGTCCATTGAAAACCAGTGTATCAGCCACCCCATGCCAGACACCCTCGACGATACCCGTTACCTGCAGATCGCCGAACAGGCGATGGCCGCAATCGAAACTGCCGCCGACGCTGCCGACCTCGACTCCAAGCGCGATGGCTCCGTGCTGCGCCTGGAACTCGACGGTGGGGATCAGGTCATCGTCAACCTGCAGCAACCCATGCATCAGCTCTGGCTGGCATCGCGCGCCGGCGCGCATCACTACGTGTGGAACGGCACCCATTGGTGCGATACGCGCACCGGGGAAACGCTGGGTGCGGCGCTGCGCAGGGTGATGGACACCCTGGAGGCGCCGCCGCTGGACCTCCCCACGCTCTGACGACCGGGCAGGGCTTCAGCCACTGTGCTGCGCCACCTCAATTCGCGCCCTTGAACAGATCGAGGATGGAGTTGCGCTCCTCAGACGTGACCTCTGGTGCGGGCAGCGGATCGCCAAGCCCCAGGCTGCGCACGCCCGAGCCGTCGGCAAAGTTGCTGAAGATCGGCTCGCCGTTCTCGATCACGATGCCCGGCGGCTGCGCGTAGCTGGCCACTGGCACGCCCTGCAGCGCAGTCTGCATGTACCGAATCCAGATCGGCAGGGCCAGCGCGCCGCCGGTTTCCTTGCTGCCCAGTTTTTTCGGCGTGTCGTAGCCCACCCAGGCGACGCCGACCAGACTCGGCTGGAAGCCGCAGAACCAGGCGTCGAGAAAGTCGTTGGTCGTGCCGGTCTTGCCGTACAGATCGGGCCGCTTGAGCGTGGCCTGCGCCCGCGCCGCGGTGCCCGAACGGGTGACCTCTTGCAGCAGGCTGTCCATCACATAGGCGTTGCGCGGCGAGATCACGCGCAGCGCCTCGTCCCCTGCGTGCTGCGGTTTGTCCTGAAACAGCACTTGCCCCTGCGCATCCGTGATCTTGCTCACCAGATAGGGTCTGAGCAGATAGCCGCCATTGGCAAACACGCTGTAGGCGCGTGCCATCTGCAAGGGGGTCACCGTCCCCGCGCCCAAGGCCAGAGTGAGGTAGGGTGGCTGGCGGCTGGCCTCGAAGCCGAACCGCGTGCTCCAGGTTTGCGCAAACTTCGGGCCGATGTGGTCGAGCACGCGGATCGCAACCATGTTCTTCGATTGCGCCACGGCACGCCGCAGGCTGATCGGTCCCTCGTACTTGCCGTCGTAGTTTTTCGGCTCCCACGATTCGCCACCGGTCTGCGCGGCAGAGAAGAACAGCGGCGCGTCGTTCACCACGGTCAGCGGGGTGATGCCCTTTTCCAGCGCGGCGGAGTAGATGAAGGGCTTGAAACTCGAACCCGGCTGGCGCCACGCCTGCGTGGCATGGTTGAATTTGTTGCGGGCGAAATCCATGCCGCCGACCATCGCGACGATCGCGCCGTTGTTCGGATTCATCGACACGAAGGCCGACTGCACTTGCGGCAATTGCGTGATGACCCAGTCGTCCTTGCCCTCGGACGCCAGCCAGACCACGGCGCCGGGGCGCAGCTTCACATTCGGCTGCGCCTTGTCGCCAAGGGCGAGCGCACGCACCTGGCGCAGCCCGGCACCGGAGACCGAGACGATCTGCCCCGCGCCGGTCATCACCTTCACCAGCGTGGGGGTCGCGCTGAGCACCACGCTGCACTGCATGCCATCTGCCGGAGCGCGGTCGGCGCAGGCCTGTTCGACCGCGTCGGGAATGGCATCGACCGCGCCCGGCAGATCGACGAAGGCGTCTGGCCCGCGATATGGCTGTCGCAGTTCATACGCCAGCACACCGGCCTGTACCGCCTTCCAGGCCGCGAATTGGTCACGGGCGCGGACGGTGGTGTAAACGTTGAGCCCGCGGGTGTAGGCGGCTTCCCGATAGCGGTCGAACACCATCTGGCGCACGGTTTCGGTAATGTAGCCCGCATGGATGTCCTGGTCCGCCTGTCCGGTGCGCAGTGCCAGCGGCTCGTCGCGCGCCTGCTGCGCC